>NZ_JAIUKE010000180.1 GCF_020176795.1 Streptomyces sp. 8L | reverse complement strand
CCCCCCCCCCCCCCCCCCCCCCCCCCCCCCCCCCCCCCCCCCCCCCCCCCCCCCCCCCCCCCCCCCCCCCCCCCCCCCCTCGCGCGCCGCTCGTCCGGCGCCGGGCGTGTCAGTTCAATACGCCGGTGCCGAGCAGTCCGAAGAGGAGCACACCGATGATGATGCGGTAGATCACGAACGAGTTGAGCGAGTGGCTGGCCACGAACTTCATCAGCCATGCGATGGACGCGTACGCGACCAGGAACGACACGAGCGTCCCGACGGCCAGTGGCGCCGCGCCCACTCCGGTCCCGAGCGCGTCCTTCAGCTCGTAGATCCCGGCGCCGGTGAGCGCGGGGATGCCGAGGAAGAAGGACACCTTGGTGGCGGCGACCCGGTCGAGGTCGAGGACGAGGGCGGTGGACATGGTGGCGCCGGAGCGGGAGAAGCCGGGGAAGAGGAGGGCGAGGATCTGTGAACAGCCCACCAGCATCGCGTCTTTGAAGGATGTGTCGTCCTCGCCGCGCTTGTGGCGGCCCATCTGGTCGGCGGCCCACATCACGCCGCTGCCGACGATCAGGGAGCCGGCCACCACCCACAGGGAGGCGAGGGGCCCGTCGATCAGTGGTTTGGCCGCGAGCCCGACCACCACGATGGGGACGGTCGCGGCGATCACCCACCACGCGAACTTGTAGTCGTGATGGTAGCGCTCCTCCTTGTTGACCAGGCCGCGCCCCCACGCCGCGACGATCCGCACGAGGTCCTTGAAGAAGTACAGGATGCAGGCGACGATCGCGCCGACCTGGATGACCGCGGAGAAGCCGACCACCGACGCGTTCTCGACGGGGATGTTCATCAACCCCTCCGCGATCTTCAGATGCCCGGTGGAGGAAACGGGAAGGAACTCGGTCAGGCCCTCTACCGCTCCGAGGACGACTGACTGCCCGATGTTGATCGCGCTCATGGAATCCACTTCTGGAGGGTGCGTGCGGACGTGCCGCCGCACTCCGAACGATACCGGCGGGGGAAGTCATCATGCCGTAAGCCACCTGCCGCGCGCCCCTCCGGGTCGCCCCCGCCCGGACGCCACGCCTCCGGCGCACCCGGGCACGCCCCCGGCCGCCGGGGCGTCCCCCGCCGCGTGGCAGCGCGGCCTGGGGCCGGGTAGCTGTGCCGCCCGTTGCAGCGGCGCGTCGCGGGCGACCGCCCGGGGGCCGGGGGGCCCCCCCCCCCCGGGGGGCGCCCCCCCCCCCGGCCGTGGCCTGCTCGGCAGGTATCAGGTCATGCACCAGCCGGAGTCGCATGCCCCGTCCCCCTCGTCGGCTTCGCCTTCCCCCGGGCTCTCATCGGGGATGGCTTGGGTCAGCGGGATCCCGTACCGCGTGAGATAGACGTCATCCCGGCCGAGCGCCGCCCGTCGGCGGTTGATCGTCTTTTCTAGCCGGACCGACTGTGCGAACAATTCGGGCTCGTGGCGACGCTGGTGACGCCAGGCGTCGACGGTACGGAAGGGGCAGAAGAAGCAGGAGCTCTTGGGCGGTACGGGCAGGCTGGCCTCGGCGATGATGCGCTCGCAGTCGTCCCGGCGCAGCCCGAGGTCGAGGAGGGGGTACTCGATGACCTCGTGGGCTTCCCTCCGCCGGCGGTTGGCGCGATGGATTTCGTCGAGCGAAATGCCGATGCCGACCGCCGCCGGTGCCTTCGCGGTGGCGCCATGCTCCCGAAGCCACCGCCCAACCACCTTGATCTTGAAGTCTGCGGTGCAGTTGCGGCGGCCAGGCGCACCGTTGGCCATACGGACTGGGATGGGGATCGACCGGGTGTCTGGCCGGTTCAGCCGCTGCATGAGCGTTTCCGTGGCCCCGTCACGGCGGCGTCGCTTGAGCTCGTGGATGTGCAGTCCCGCACGCTCGGCATACGGGATGGCGATCTCGCGAACGTACGCGAGGGTCGCCGGGTGCTCGCTGTCGTCCCCGACATTGGCGAAGAGGAAGGTGGAGAAGTCGATCTCGCGCTGTGCGGCCAGCACCAGCAGGGCGGTCGATTGGACTCCGCCTCCGTACGAGATGACCCTCATCGGGTACTCGCTTGACTGGTGAGCGGCCAGGTCGAGGACGGCCCGTGGGCCCGCGTTCGTCGGGTTGTCGTGGTGGGTTCCGGGGGTGCGTGACAAGATCGGCATGTGAGAGACAATATGGATGCGTCTCCGGGTTATCAAGTGTTTCTCTCGCAGCTGTCGGCGAACACTGCTCCGCTGGGCGGCGTAGTGTTTTGGGGATGCGTCCCAGTCAGGTAGGGGGAGGCCGACTAAGATTGCGGCTCGATGACTACAGAGTGTCCCTCCGCCAGGACTGCTGCCAGGAACTCGGCCGCGGCTACTTGGTCGGCACCAGTGAATGTTCGTGCTGCGGGCGGGGCCTTGTGCGGCGGCTGGGAGAGCGGCTCTCTTTGCCTGCGCCCACGTGGTTTCTGCGGGGCGCGGTGACCTGAACGCAGCAGCTCGACCTCGGACGAGAGGATGGCGCGCTGCCGCTGTTGCGCATCATCCACGATGGTCTCCAGGAGCCAGAGCGGGGACCCGGAGAGGGTCAGGTCAGCCTCTGCGATCTGTCGTCGGTTACGCCACCGGGAGATCGCCTGTGCGTCCCGCGCGAGGATGCGGGCGACCTCCTGAATGCCGAGAATGATGGGCAGGTCCTCCTTGTCCTGCACCTCGTAGCCGCAGGGGACGCTGGCCTTGTAGGAGGTCAGCTGGTCTTGCGCCACGTGGCGGTCGCCGACACCGTTGAGCCGCATTACCGTCGCGAGCAGCCAGTATGGGTTGCCGGACGCGACCAGGTCAGGTGCGGCAAGGGCGCCCTCCGTCCGCCATTTCTGCGATGTCTGGCGCTCCACTTGATAGAGGGAGGCGATTTCGGCATGGCCCAGCAGGAACGGGATGCGCACCTGTGCCATGAGGGGGCCTTCCCATCACCTTCGTCTCCGTGGGGTGGCGATGAGCAGGGGAGTCTCTCCGCCGCTCTACGCCGTGCACGCAGATCTTAGGTGTGTTCCCGTCCTGGCCGCAGCTCCCACGAGCCCACCTCGGTGTAATAGCGGCCGAAGTGCTGCAGCCAGGCCGCGAGGGTCTCCGTCGTCCTCCGCGCCTGGTCTTCCGGGTCTCCTGTCCGTTTTACGATGGCTTTCTGGAGCTCGATGTTGCTGAGGCGCTCGCCGATGAGCAGCTTGTGAAGTTCTGGGATGGCGTGCAGCCGAGCTTCGACCGCCGTGTTGAAGTCGTGCTCCGCCAAACCTGCCGGGACATCGAGCATGGCAAGGTCCTGGATCATGCCGGCCTCAACCGGGGAGGTGAATCGTGTTCGCCCGCTGTAGAGCGCGAACACGTTCTCCGGGCGCCTCGTCTCCGGGTACCAAAGGGGGGCGGGTTCACCCTCGGCCGGAGGCGGGATGCGTTCCTCCTTCAGAAGTTCTGCCTGCTTCCGGACAAGGGCGGCCACCAAGGGTGTGGCCGCCGTCGAGCGGGACTCGATCAAGTTGAGAACGCGCAGCACTTCGGGATGCGTGACGGGAGCATCTAGCAAGAGCTCCACGTTGGCGTTGGGGACTCGGCCGGTGGCCTTGCCGGTCAGGTTTGCGGATCCGACCAGGCATCGGTCGTCGGCGACATAGATCTTGGCATGCAGCGACGGGCAGAGAGCGATCTGCACGCGTTCGTCCCGCTCCGCCGCCTCGATGATCTCGGGGTCGGAGACTCCGGCGGCTACTTCCGCCGGCGTCCAGCGCGTGACGCATTCGATCTTCTCCACCGAGGTCGGCACCGAGGCGAGGGTCTCCTCGAAGACGGCCTTCTTGATGAAGGGCGCCACGAGGATCACTCGCGTGGTGGCGCCCTTCATCAGGTCGGCTATCTGCTGCCAGACGTGGTCCGGCTGCGTCACTCGTCATCGCTCCCGTCTTCGATGAAGTCGCGGGCGTAGCGGCCCCAGTCGCGCCGGGCGTCCGAAATCCTGGCGCGGTCCCGCTTGTTGGGAATCTCGTCCTCCATGCGGGCCCAGGAGAAGACGAGGAGTTTGAAGGTGTCGGAGGCGCGGGCGAGGCGTTGGCGGAGTTCGGTCTCGCTCGCGTCTTCGGGCACGTCTTCAAGGACGGTCATCAGCTCGCTGTGCAGCGGGTGTTCGGTGTTGAAGATCACCTGCAGCATGCCGGCCATGAGGTCGATGTTGAAGAACGCCGTGGAGTCCTGCGGGCTGGAGATCCAGCGGACACGCCAGTCTTTCTCCAGCGCCTCGTCGACCATGGACTGGGCGGTGTTCTCGTCGAGGTGGTGCCGCTCGGTGAGCGCCGCGAACTGCTCCTGGCGCTTGTCGTTCTCGGTGGCCTCCTCTGCCAGGCGATCGGTCGTTCCCGTGTGACCGTCCTCCTGCCGGCGCTTCACCGCGTCCGTGGCCTTGGACGTGACGACGTCGTCGTGGCGCTTCTTGCCTCCCCGGTTGCCCAGTGTGTGCTGCTTCAACTTCCGCCGCATTTTGGGCAGGAGGTTCTTCTCCAGGTAGAGCGCGAGATCGATCAGGGGCAGGCGCGGGTCGCCGAATTCGGCGATGCGGTCCTTGAACGCCTTGGGCGTCTCGTCCCCCTCGGCCTCGGCCGTCCAGTCGAAGTGAGCGAGAGACGAGAAGACCGTGGCGGTCTGTTTGTTGTTCGTGACGCCGAAGATGTCGTCGAGCTCCGGGGGGAATTCCACTTCGATGCCCCACCAGCGTTCGACGGGGTCGTACCCGATGGCCCACTTCGAATCGAGATCGAGTTCGCGCCCCTGCCGGACCAGGGAAATCCCGATGTTCCGTCGAGCATGCTGGCCCCACGGGTGGAAACCGGCGTCGCGGTTGGGGTTCGCGTTGTCGGGCCACGGGTGGCCTTCGACGTCGGCGCGGCGGGCCTCGGGCCGGGCGATGGATGCCCGCACCTTCACGTTGTGCTTCGTTCCGTCGACCGTGATCGGGAAGTAGGCGACCCCGGGCTCCTTCTCGTTGCCCATGTCGAAGGGCTCGAACATGGGCTTGTTTCCGAACGGGGGCGGCGTCCCCGTTGAGTCCATGAGGTACAGGGGGTCGTTGGGCTCGGCGAAGTATGCCCCGTTGTCTCCTTCGAGGACCTTTCCTTCGCGGACCGGCGCCATTTTGATCTCCACCCTGCCGTCGTGGAGGTAGTGCCGGTACACACGGCCGATCAGCTCGGCAGTGTTCCGCAGGGTAGCGCCGGCGCCGTGCCATTTGACCCGGTCAAGGTCCGACCAGACCACGAGGGTGCCGGTGGTGCCCAGCGGTGCCTCGCTGAGGTCGCTCCAGTACTCCGGCACGGGGCGGTGTACGGGAGTGGGGACGTCGTCGAGTCCGCCGTTGATCTCCTCAAGATCGAGGTAGGTGTACATGGCGTTCGGGGACCCATTGGTCCAGGACCAGACCTCGACCTTGGTGCACTGGGACATACTGGAGTTGGGCAGGCCCATGCCGAAGCGCCCGATGCGGTTGCGGTCGCCCCCGAGGCCGTCGCCGTACTTCAGGGCACGCCGCAGGAGTTCGGCATCCATGCCCTTCCCGTTGTCGAGGACAGCTATGGCGTCCACCCGGTGCCTCGTCTGGGTGGCGCCCTGCACCGGACTCTCACAGGCGAAGACCTGAACCATTGCGGCTGCCGCGTCGATGCTGTTGTCGATCAGCTCGGCGAGCGCGTAGGCGGTGTTCTTGTAGCCACTGTCGCGCATGGCCTTGACGGTCAGCGAAGGGCTGACGATCCGGTATTTGCTTCCCTCGCCGGTCACGCGGTCTCCCATACGTCTTCCCAGTTGGTGAATGCCTCGGCCACGTCTCCGAACCCGGGCAGCTCTGGGTCGACGACGGTGACGATCTCGCAGGTGGCGGTTCCGCCGGCCTTGGGACCGCGGATGACCCGGCCGACCATCTGGCTGTACAGGACCAGCGACTTGGTCGGTCGGGCGATGATGGCAGCACTGGCTGCCGGGGCATCGAAGCCTGTAGTCAGGACCCCGAAGTTGCACAGAATCATGGGGCGTCGGCCGGCGCCCTTGAAGCGTCTGATGGCGTCGTTCCGGTGCCGAGGAGAGGACTCTCCGGTCACGAAGTCGGCATCGAGGCCGAGCGCCGACAGGACGGCGGCGATCAGGCGGCAATGGTCAACGGAGGCCGCGAATACCAGGATCCTGCGGTGCTGGCGTTCGAGTAGCTCCAGCACGGTCTGGACGACCTTGAGGTTCCACTGCTCGTCGCTGGCCAGCGACGCGATGATGTCCGATGGGATGTCGAAGGACTTCGCGAGCAGCTGCTGATCGCGCGCGGACAGATGCAGGCCGGCTTCGGAGGCGACGGTCTTCATGATGGGCTTGGCCAGGTAGCCCTGTTCGATGAGGGCGGTTACCGGGTTGCTGTATCCGTCGATCTGCAGCATGACCTTCTGGCGGGCGAAGAAGTCCGACAGTCGCTCATCTTGCGTGACGTCCGCCCAGGTCCGGCCGGGGGTGGCCGTCAGGCCCAGCAAGCTGGCATCGGGGCGGATGGTGAGGGCGTCCACCACTCGCTGGTAGGTCGGCGCGATGATCTGATGGGCCTCGTCGAAGACTGTGAGAGTGCTGCGCGATGCGAGTTTGCGGAGAAGCTCCGGATCGCTCTTGTCCGCGGAGACGGCCTTCTCCAGCCCCAGGATGACAAGGCCGTCCGTCAGCGCCTCCACATCGGTGGGCGCCTCACCCCACATCCGAACGACTGCAATCGGACGGTCGCCGAGCTTGGACCACGCGCGCTCGAACTCCGCAGACGCCTGCTCCAGCAGTTCCTGCCCACGCGCCAGCCAGACCGCGAGCGTGGGCTCGTGCTGTCGCAGATGGTCAGCGATCAGGTTCATTCCGGTGCGGGTCTTGCCCACGCCTGTCGGCAGGTGAAGGACTACCCGCCGCGGCCCGTCGTACAGCAACTCCTTCACGCGTGCGGCTGCGCGCCGTTGGTGGGGGAACAACCCGTACTCGGGTCCGGAGTCTTGTCGAAAGAGCGGGGGCAGCGCAGGTGCCCTGTCGACGCTGAAGCCGAAGAACTCCAGCAGCTCCCGCTGTTGTTCACTCGTCCACTTCAGACCGTTCAGGTAGACCAGGGCATCGGTGGCGGCGCCGTCCGCCCCAAGACGTTGGGCAAGTTCTTTCTGCTTGTCGGCGGGCAGGAGGCGCAGCAGCTCCTCGCGGTCCGTCGGATTGGACACGAGCTTCTCGGCGTCCACCGCCACGGCAGCGACTGCTCGGAGCCGCTCATCGCCGGCGCTTCCGCCGTCGATGAGGTCGAGCAGAGCGCACATGTGCTTGCCGAGCCGCTCGCGGATGTACGGCATGGGAGCGCTGCCCAGCACGGCTTGGAAGGACAGGCCGGGCGACCACGCTGTCATCGATTCACCACCCCTGCAGAACAGGGGAGATTTCCCCCAATGTCCGAATGGCCGTCAACTTCCGAAGCACCTACCTCAGTTCTGTGCATGCAGAGCTGCCCGCAACTCTGAGTCGCCTCCGGGTTACAGTGCCCGATTACCATAAACCCACGCACTGACACTCGGATCTCAGCGATTGATATCCGCAGCTCAGGGGCGCTGATGAGGTGCGGAAGGGCCCTAGAGGATCCCGTGCCGCGTCTGCGCCGATGCCCTTTCCCGATATCGGGTGCAGGTACCCAAGCAATAGGGAACATTAGTTCGATTTACAGTTTTGCGCTCCGGACCGAGTGTCGGTTTCGCGGACTGATCGATCTCGATCGCGTCGATCGCGACTCACTCCTGGTGCCGCCCCCGGTGCACGCGTTCGGGTTCCACCAGGAGTAGATTGTGTGCGGTGCTGAGCGAGACGAGGTGGGGCATGAGGGATGAGTCTGATGGGCCGGTTTCGGCCTATCTCGACTACAACGCGACGGCGCCGATCCGGCCCGAGGCGTTGGCGGCGGTTATGGACGCCTTGCAGGCCGTCGGTAACGCGTCGAGCGTGCATCACCCCGGCCGGGACGCCGCCCATCGCGTAGAGGTCGCCCGTCGGCAGCTTGCTGAACTGCTGAACTGCTCACCCGGGGAGATCATCTTCACGTCGGGGGCAACTGAAGCGAACAATCTCGCGCTGCGCGCGGCTCATCGCCGCAGTGCCCGGATTGTGACGGGTAGTGCAGAGCACCCTGCCGTGCTGGAGACAGCCCGGGATCTGGCCCAAAACGAGCCGGGATCGCTGACCGTCTTGCCGATGCGGGCGGACGGCCTGGTGGAAACCGTGGCCCTGGAGGAAGCGCTCGGCCGGGGCGACGTCGGTCTCGTCTCCCTGATGGCAGCCAATAATGAAACCGGGGTTCTCGCCGACCTCACGCCGGTCGTCAAGGCGGCGCATGCCGCAGGCGCGCTGGTCCACACGGACGCCACACAGATGATCGGGCGGCTGCCCCTGGACCTTTCCGAAGTGGACGTCGATCTTCTGTCCCTGTCGGCCCACAAGTTCGGCGGCCCCCAAGGCGTTGGCGCACTCTTCGTGCGACGCGGTACTCCGCTGCCGTTCAGGCCGCTGATCACCGGTGGCGGGCAGGAGAAGGGATGGAGGGCCGGTACCCTCAACGTGCCCGGGATCGCCGGTGCCGGAGCTGCCGCTGCGGCCGTCAGCCGTGACCTTGCCGACGACGTCGCCCGCGTGACCCAACTGCGCGATCAGCTCGAACACACGGTGACCGCGGCTGTGGACGGTTGCCGTATCAACGGGCAACAAGCCCCCCGCCTGCCCGGTGTGGCGAGCATCACCTTTGAGGGTGCCCCGGCTGACGCAGTCATGGCCGCCATGCCGCGCATAGCCGCATCCGACGGAAGCGCCTGCGCCTCGGGAGCCCCAACTCCCAGCCATGTCCTGCTCGCTATGGGGCTGAGCCGGGAGGAAGCAGAGTGCACTGTGCGCTTCTCGCTTGGCTACGCCACAACCGAGGAAGAGATCGCCGCAGCCGCTGAGGCGGTAGTGCATGCGGTCCACCAGGTGCGCGCCGCCATGGCAGCGACAGCCGGCGCGGCTGCTCACTGACTTCAGCATTTCCCTTTATCTCTTCGTGCTCTGAGAGGCCCCTCGTATGGCAGACAGCAGGCTCGCGGAAGCCGCACACTCCAGCTTCGCGCGCCACGAGACCTTCGCCCCCCGCTTCGGCTGGCTGCATAAGGCGTACATGCAGGTCAAGGAGAATCCGGCAGCTTTCCTCGCTGAAGATGCCCCGGTCCTGCTCGGCGTGGGTAAGAACATGGTCCATGCCATGCGGTACTGGTCAAAGGCGTTCAAACTCACCCGTGAGCACGCCGACCCGTCGGGTAAGACGAAGGCCCAGTACGCATCCCCTACTTGGGAAGCTCGATGGCTGCTCGACGAGCATGGCGCCGATCCCTACCTTGAGGAACCCGGCAGCCTGTGGCTGTTGCACTGGTGGCTCGTGTCGTCGCGGCCGGGCGCCAAATGCTGGGCCCCCGCGTGGTACACGGCGTTTCATCTTGCTCCGTTTTCTCGCTTCACCGTCGCGGACATGACGCAGGTCGTAACGCGGCATGTCAACTTCTCCTTCGCTGATGGACCGGTTGAGGCGTCGATCACCCGGGATGTCGAGTGCCTGACCAAGATGTATGCGCGCACGCCTGTCGAACAGAGCGGTTCCCGAGCCACCTATGAAGACCTCTTGGCCTGCCCTTTCCGTGAGCTGGACTTGCTGACCTCCGTAGGCACCCGGGGCAAGCAGGAGTGGCAGTTCACCACTGGCACGCGCACCTCTCTCCCGGCCCACGTCCTGGTCTATGCGTGCCTCGACTACGCCGCCCGCGACACCCAGGGTCCAGGCTCCATCTCCCTGGCGCGGCTTGCCAACGAGCCCGGAGCGCCCGGCCGGGCCTTCCGGGTCCGCGAGCCTGAGATCGTCGCCGCCCTCGACAAGGTCGCCATGGGGCGCCCGGAACTCAACAGGGTGGACGCCGTCGGCCAGCGGACCATGTCCTTCTCCAGCGATCCGATGGGGCTCGCCTGGGACATCCTCGACGAGCAGTACGACCACATCACCCGGCGCCCCGGCTTTCCCACCCGGGGCGAATGGAGTGCGCAATACCCGCAGTTGGCCGAAGCGGAGAAGGCAGAGCAGGCCGAAGCAGCGAAGGCTGAACGCAAGCCCCAGGACCATCAGCAGCTCACGACTCAGGAGATCGCGTGACCACCGCAGCCCCCACGCGGACCTCCCGCACCCCGCAGGACGAGGCAACCCCTCAGTTCCCGGCCGGTATCGAATTGGTCGGCTCCCAGATGCGCTCGACCAACCTCGAACGCGACGTCGAGGACGAACTGCACGGCCCGTATGTCGGCGCGAAGGCAGTCGACGTGCTCGAGCGCATCGCCAACGCTGTCGGTGACCTGCGACGCCCCCGCGCCTGGTCCTTCACCGGACCCTACGGATCCGGGAAGTCCACGCTGGCTAACCTGATCGATGCGCTTCTCGGCCGCGATGAGGACCGTCGCAACGAGGCTCACCGGATCCTTGCGGACACCAGCTCAGCCCTCGCCGAGCGCCTCGCCACGGCTCGGGCTGAGCGGACGGGAACCGGATTCCTCGGTGCGGTGGCCACCGCGCGGCGTGAACCGCTGGTCGCCACCGTAACCCGTGCGCTGGACACTGCGGCAAAGCGCCGCTGGGGCAAGCGCATCCCGAAGAACGTCGTCGCAGCACTCGCGGCCTGCGAAGACCCGACGACGACCGGGCCGAAGACGAAGCAGGTCATGGCCGCGATCAAGGCCCTGACCGACAATCAGCAGCCTCTCTTGCTGATCATCGACGAGTTCGGCAAGACCCTGGAGCACCTTGCCGGACACAACGAATTCTCCGGCGCCGAGAACGATCTCTTCCTCCTGCAGGAGCTCGCCGAGCACAGCGCCGGGCCCAACGGCCTGCCCGTCTTCCTGGTCACCCTGCAGCACCTGTCGTTCATGGACTACGCATCACGTTCCAGTGAGCTCAAGATCCGCGAATGGGCAAAGATCCAGGGCCGCTTCGAAGACGTTACCTTCGTCCCGCACCACGGCGACTCCCTGCAGCTCCTGCGCCGGCGCCTGAACCACGCCGCCGTCGACGCAGCGGGCCAGGACCTCATCCGCGCCTCGGCCCAGGCATCAGCCCTCGCGTGGAAGAACCACGGCCTGAACATCCTTACCGAGCTGGCCAGCGACGACTTCGCCAACCTGTACCCGCTGCACCCTCTGACGGCGATCGCTGCGCCGATCCTGGCGGCGCAAATCGGCCAGCACGACCGCAGCCTGTCGGGCTTCCTCAACAGCGGAGAGCCCAACACCGTCCGCGACTCGCTGGCCGAACATTCCCGGCCGGACGCCGAACGTGCCAGCACGGTGCAGCTGCCACAGCTGTACGACTACTTCCTCAACTCCGGCCGGACCTCTCTGCTCGCGGCCTCTAACGCCGGCCGCTGGATCGAAGTCGACGCGCGCATCAAGGAAGCCAACGGACTGCCCGACGCCGACCAGGCGCTGCTGAAGACCATCGGCGTTCTGAACCTCATCGACGCCGACGGCGCGCTCAGCGCCACCAGCGAGATGATTCACCTCGCGCTCCACGACCCCACCGACCTGACGGACGCAGGCGCCTTCGCCGGCCTTGAGGAGCAGCTCGCCGACCTCGTCCGCCGCGGCTTCCTCGTCCACCGGGAATTCAGCGGTGAGTACCGTGTCTGGCAGGGCACAGACTTCGACATCGACGCCCGCCTGAAGGAGATCATCAGTCACCTCGACGATGCCTCCATCGTCCAGCGCCTGGGCGCACACCTCCCCAGCGCCGTGGTCGCCGGCCGCCACAGCCAGGTCACCGGGATGATGCGGGTGTTCCTCACCGCCGTCAGCGGCCCAGAGACCCGCGAAATCCACGCGCCGGACGAGCTGAAGGACCCGGCCGACGGCCTCCTCGTCTTCCACCTCGGCCCCCGGGACCAGCTGCCCACCGTCAACTCGACGCTGCCGGTCGTTCTCGGAACAACCACGCACCCCGACGTGGTACTCAACTCCGCCACGCACCTCATCGCTCTGAAAGAGCTGCTCGAAGACAAGGAACTCGATCACGTCGCCCGGCGCGAGGTCACCGACCGAGCCGTCCAGGCGGAGGCCGAGCTGCGGGAGGTCATCCAGACGGCCTTCTACCCTCCGACCCAGGAGGCCACCTGGGACCTGTGGAACGCCGGCCTGGCCCCTGAGGCGTCCCCCGGCAGCTCGGGCTTGCCAGCCCGCAGCCTCAGCGGCCTCGTCTCCCTCGCCTGCGGAAGTGTCTTCCCGCAGACCCCGCACATTCGCAACGAGATGCTCGGACGGCACTCACTCACCAGCAACGCCGCCCGTGCCCGAAGCGATGTGCTGGACGCGATGCTCACCCGCTCCGGCGAGCAATACCTGGGCTTCGACGCGACGGCCGGAAGATACGGTCCGGAGCGAGCCATCTACAGCGGCGCGCTGGCCTACCTCGGCCTGCACCGGGCAAACGGCACAATCCAGGCAGAGAATTCCCCCAACAGCCTGCTGCCGTACGGGTTCTCCGCTCCAGGCGAGGGCCACGAGCATGCCCAGCCCGTCTGGGAGGCGCTGCAAGAGGCGCTGGACGCAGCAACCCGGCGTACCAGCCTCGACCACATTATCCGGGTCCTGATGAGCCCGCCCTACGGGGTGAAGGCCGGTGTCTGGCCACTGCTAGTCGTCACCGCCCTGGTGATCCGCCGACACGACGTCGCCCTCTTCGAAGAGGGCTCCTACCTGCCCCGGCTGACGCCGGACGTTGTCGACCGCATCCTCGCCGCCCCTGCCCGTTTCGACGTGAAATACACGCCGGTCGGACAGGGACAGCGCGCCAGCGTGATCAAGAAGCTCCTGGTGTCTCTAAAGGTCGAACCACCACGCTCACAGGCACTGCGTAACCCAGATCTGCTGTCCGTAGCCAGGGCGTCACTCGAACGCGTCATGGTTTTGAACAGCTACGCTCGCAAGACCAAGCGCATCTCTCCGGATGCACTCGCCGTGCGCAACGCCCTGGCAAACTCCCAGGATCCGGACGACCTGCTCTTCCGGGCTCTGCCCAAGGCGCTGGGTCTCGCCCCCATCGAAGCCGGCACCCGCGCCAACGCGGCAGCCGCCACGGAGTACGCCGATAGGCTGACCGCAGCGGCAGACGAGATCACCGGCATCGAACGCACGCTGCGGGAAGAAGTGGTCGAGGTTCTCGCCGAAGAGTTCCGTCTGCCCACGACTCTTCCCGAGCTGCGGTCGACACTGGCCGCGCGGCTGAGCGGCTTCGCCACGGTGTCACTGAACCCGGAGCTGCGGGGCTTCGTCGACTTCGTGCTCAGCGAGAGCCTCGCTGACGAGGACTGGCTCGACCCGATCGTCGTCCGCCTCACCAACAAGGCACTCGGAGACTGGGATGACCGAGACGCAGGCATGTTCCCTCGCCTTGCACGCGAGATGTCCGCATCCCTCGACCGCGTCGCCCACCTTTACCAGGACAGCAGCGAGACCCGCGAGCAGGAAGTAAATCTGGAGACGCGGCTGTTGACCTTGACGGACAAGACAGGAGCGGAACGACGGACGCTGATCTACGTGCCAGAACAGTCCCGAGGCCAGGCTGACCAGCTCGCGGCCGACGTGCTGCAGCAGGCTGAGCAGGCCCTCGGACCCGACGGTGCACGGATCCTGCTCGCTGCACTCGCACAACGTGTTGCCGACGGGCCATCTGTCACAGCAACTGAAACGAAGGAGGGGGCATGACGGATCCAGTCACCCAGGAGAAGGTTCGCCACGTCCTGGGCATCTCAGGCGGCAAGGACTCGTCGGCGCTTGCCATCTACATGCGCGATCGCGTGCCGGAGATGGAGTACTTCTTCTGCGACACCGGCGCTGAACTCCCAGAGACGTACGAGTACCTCAACCGCCTGGAAGCGGCCCTCGGCAAGCCCATCGAGCGACTCAACGCCGACCGCGACTTCGATCACTGGATGGAGGTTTACCAAGGCACCCTGCCTAGCCCGCAGATGCGCTGGTGCACCAAAAATCTGAAGATCAAGCCACTGGAGGAGTGGGTCGGAGACGACAAGGTCATCTCATACGTCGCCATCCGGGCCGACGAGAACCGCCTCGGCTACGTCAGCACCAAGCCGAACATCGATGCCGTCTTCCCGTTCCGCGAGGATGGCATCGACAAGGACGGCGTGATGCGCATCCTCGACGAGGCCGGCATTGGCCTCCCCGGCTACTACGAGTGGCGCACACGTTCTGGCTGCTACTTCTGCTTCTTCCAGCGCAAGCACGAGTGGGTCGGCCTCAAGGAACGCCATCCCGACCTGTACGACAAGGCCGTCGAGTATGAGGAGAAGGTCCGGTACCGGCACACCGCCATGAAGGGCCGCAACTACACCTGGTCCCAGGGCGAGTCGCTTCCGGAGCTGATAGAGCGCAAGGACGAGATCGAGGCCAAGCACCAGGCCGCCCTTGACCGTGCGGCCAAGCGCATCAAGCCCAACCGACCCCTCCTGGAAGTGCTCTCGGATGCGTTGGACTCTGACGACGACGAGGCAGGCTGCTCCGTCTGCCATCTCTGACGTAGGCCGAAGCCCTCGCTCAACTACGTGGGGCCCCGGGGCCGCCGCGCCCCCCCCCGGCCCCCGGCCCCGTCGGGCGAGCGGGGGCCCAGAACCACACCCCCCGCGCCCCCCGCCCCCCGAACCGGCGGGGG
>NZ_JAIUKE010000179.1 GCF_020176795.1 Streptomyces sp. 8L | reverse complement strand
TCCCCCCCCCCCCCCCGGGGCGCGCCCCCCGCGCCCCCCCCCCTCCCGCCCCCCCCCCCCCCCCCCACCCCCGGGGCCCCCCCCCCCCCCGGCCCCCCCGCGGGGGGGGGGGCCTTTGCGTCTGCCGTTGGAGAACACCAGGCGGGAAACGCACGCATCGCTCCTGGACGGTTGCTGGAAAACAGCATCGGCAGCGCCCTGTACAGGACCGACTCCTGTACTGGGCCAAGACTCGAGGTCCAGGTGAGTTGCCCTGATCACCAGCGGGATGTCAGACCCGCCTGAGACACTGTCTTGGCACGCGAGGCAGGCAGAGACGGGAAGAGGTCTCGAACAGACATGACGTCGAGTCAGGCTGGGGAATCACACGTGAGCTTCACCGAAGTACCGATCAACCCCGGGCGAATCCTCCGTGCCATCGCGCGCATCGGCTATACGCCAGAGAGCGCCATCTGCGACATTGTTGATAACTCGGTGGGTGCGAATGCTCGGCGCATCGCCATCAAGCTGGAACGCGAACCGGACATGTCCGAAGCTCGCAGGAATAGTGCAGCGCGCTACATTATCGCTGATGATGGTGATGGCATGGACCGAGATCGCCTAATCGAAGCTCTGGCCCTGGGAGCAGACGGGGAATACGGATCTGGGAGCCTCGGTAAATATGGGCTCGGCTTGAAAAGTGCGGGACTGTCCCAAGGGGATCGGATCGAAGTGGTCAGTGCCCGCGAGGGGGGCTCATGGAATAAGGTGACCCTTGACCTTCCGCATGTGGAGGAGACTGGCAGGCTGGAGTGCCGGTTGGCGGAACCGGATTCCGTCGATCTCGATAGAGTGAATGAGCTTCTTCCTGGCGCTGCGCATGGCACGGTGGTCAGTATTGAGAAAATCCATAAGCGTAATCATCCAAGTATCCGCAAGACTCGCGACGCTCTTGGGCGTAACCTTGGTGTAACCTACTTCTACTTCCTCCGGGCTAACGGCGGAGATCTCGAGATTCTACTGGATGGTGATCCGGTAGCCCCCTTCGATCCTCTGTTCGTAGACGAAGCCGACGCCGCAGGAAATCTCGATGATGCCGAGTGGGACGGTCGCGATGTTCGATGGCTTGAGCGCCCGACCCCAATCATTCTTGACGCAGAGAATCAGGTGGAGGCAATAATCGAAGCCACGCAGCTGGTCCACCCGCCCGCGTTCGGTAATTCTGCCGAAATTCGGAACAGGTACATGATCGGTGCGGGCCACTATGGCTTCTATGTCTACAGAAACAAGCGGCTAATCCGTAGGGCTGAACGATTCAACGGCCTCATTCCGGCCGACCAGGATTTTTTCGCGTTTCGCGGTAGGATTTTGATCGATGACTCGGCCGACGATGCCTTCAATATCGATGTGAAAAAATCGGAAATACTCCTAAGTGAGGAAGCTGAGGACGCTCTCAGTGAGGCCATCTACGAAGCAAGGCGCCTGAGTAGGAGCGGGTGGAAGAATGCGGCGAAGATTCTTCGAGCCGCCGCAAACCAGGACCCCAACAGAAAAGCTGCGGAAGCGCTAATCGAGGTGGATTTCCCGGAATTTTTGCCTACGGATCCGGATGACGCGGCATCAGAGGACGAGCGGGCTAAGCGTGCAGAGAAGGAATCTGCTCGACACCCGCTTAGCGACGAAGAGCGAGACAAGGCCCGCAAGGAGGGCGCGAGGGTCACATTCGTTGATCAATTGGACGACAATGCTCTGTGGGAGCGCTCGCGTGATGCCACCTTGGGAACGGTGGTGCGGATCAATCGGTCCCATCGCTTCATGAGAATGTTTGATGAGCGGTTCGGCGAAGATGCTGATGTTGTGCTGCTCGTCCAGGCGCTCTTCCTGAGCCTGGCCTCGGCGGAGAGTGGAACCGTTCGCAACAAGCAGGAACTTTCTGACGAAGTCATCGAGGACGTGTTCGTGACCTACAGAAATCAGGCTTCAGCTGCTGTGTACAAGGTCACGGCAGAGGCCCTTGAGAAGCGTTTTGCGTAGGGCGAAACTGAATGCACGTGTTGAGAGAGGGCGAGACCTGGGGCGCCGCGATTGTCGGGAGCCCAAGCCTATGTCGTGCGCGGGCATACATATACTGCGGATATTCAAAGAAGGTGGGTGCTGCCTATGTAGGCATGACAGTCGGGCGTAACGGAATTTTTGGCCGCTGGGGAGATCACCTTGGGCGCGCCCTTGAGAAGTCCTCCTTCCAGCGGCGACTACACGAATTCGATGATTCCGCATGGGATCGCATGGACGACCTAGTGATCTTCTGGGCTGACATGGGGCAGGCGGATGAGTTTCTTACCTTGGAAACCAGTCACCGCGAAGGTGTGGAGTATCTTGTGCAGCGGGAGCTGCGCTTTCTCTTGGGTAGAGGGAAGCCTCCCTTGCGTATGATCAGCAAGGTTCGTTCAAACCGCACTGTGCAGCTCCCTCTGGTTCGGGCTGCAGCAGATCAAGTCATCGCGCACTTCAGAACTCACTTCGACGCCCTGCAGTGAAGCGTGGTCGGAGGTCCTTTTCTCCTGCTGTTTCCTTCCGGGATGCGTGGACCAAGCGCCGCCGACGGGTGATTCGCACTGGTCGATGCGTTCGATGGCCGGGGCGGCAGGGATGTCGCAGCCGGCCGTTTCGCGGATCTGGCGGGCGCTGGGCCCCAAACCGCACATCGTGGCGACCTGGAAACTGCCGACCGATCCGCAGTTCGTGACCAAGGTCCGCGACGTGGTGGGCATATACCTCGCCCCGCCGGAGAACGCCCTGGTCCTGGGGGGCGGACGAGAAGTCGCAGAATCATCGAGCGTTGTGTCCGTGACTTAACCAGGAGGAGCATCGATGGGCGCTGGTTCAGAGTCTCGCCTGCCGTGGCAGGACCTCCCACCCGGAGTACGCAGTGAGATCGCGGGCCGCTGCGGTACCCAGGTGCTGCGGGCCGTGTCGCAGGAGGGCGGGTTCACGTCGGGTCTGGCTGCGAGGCTACTGCTGGCCGATGGTCGGCGGGTATTCGTGAAGGGCATACCGGTCGAGCATCCGTTGGCCGGGATGTACGAAGAAGAGGCGGCGGTTGCGGCTGCCGTGCCGACCGGCTTCTCTTCGCCGGCCCTGCTGTGGTCGGGCAGGAGTGAGGGCTGGATCCTGCTGCTGTTCGACGACGTCGACGGGTGCCATCCCAGCCTTGCTCCGGGCTCCGCCGATCTTCCCGCGGTCCTGGACACCGTGGCGTTGATGGGGAAGGCACTGTCCCCGTGCGCCTACGCCGGTGCGCGGCCGGTGACCGAGGCGATGGCCCGGGTTTCGAGCTGCTGGCGGACGTTGGCCGCCGATCGGCCTCGCGATCTCTCCCCGTGGTGCGTGGCGCATCTTGCTGACCTGATCGAGTGGGAGACGCGGTGGATGCCGGCTGCGGAGGGCGACACCCTTTTGCACGCTGATCTGCGGCCGGACAACATGGTGCGCGAGCACGGCAGCGGGACCGTGTTCGTCGTCGACTGGGCGTTCGGGTATCGCGGGGCCGCGTGGTTCGACGCGGCATGGCTTGTCCAGTACCTGATCATGGACGGTCATACGCCGGCGTCGGCGGAAGCGGCGCTGGCCCGGGTTCCTGCCTGGAAGTCGGCGGATGCCGATGCGGTCACAGCGCTGGCCGTATCGGTTGCCGGCCACTGGGAGTTGGCCCGCCGTCGTCCGTCGCGGCCCGCACTGCGGGCGTACCAGGCCCGGGAGGCCGCGGCGGCGCTGGAGTGGACGTTGTACCGAACCGGCTGGCAGTGACGGCCGGTTGTACCGGCGCGGCGGTGAGCCGTCGGTGGGGGCCGGTGGTTACGGGGCGTCGAGGAGTCGGGCGAGGGCCGCTGCAAGCGGGGTGACGGCGGCCGGGCCGACCACGATCTGGAAGGTGTCCCGATCCAGCACTCCCAGCACGGCGGGATGGTCTCGCAGGGTGGTGTCGTCGACGCGGGTACGGTCGGCGAGAGTGAGTCGTAGTCGGGTGACGCAGTGGGTGAGCGAGACGATGTTGTCAGGACCGCCCAGCAGGTCGCGCAGGGCGGCGGCGGTGCGCGTGTACTTGTCCATGGTCCTTTCCTGAGTGGACGATGAGGTCACCGGGCGCCCCACAGGTACCGGTCGATGTCGATTTCCGCGTAGCGGACCTCGGGCCGGTCGTCCCAATACGCCTTGCCGACCTCGTGGGCGATCAGCGACCGCAGGCGCAGGTGGGAGTCGAGCCAGGTCCCGGGCAGCCGCCAACGTGACCATTCGTCCGGATCGGTTTGTTCCAGTGCGCGGTGGGATCGGGCCAGGGCGTTCCGCCACCTGCGCAGGACCTCGGAGGACACTGCCTGGGTGTCGTGTTCGTCGGCTTGGGCGAGGAAAGCTCGTATCTCGTAGACAGTGGCGCGCAGTTCGGCCACGGCGTCAGAGGCGGTAGCCGTGTCGTCGGGAGGAACTGCCAGGGCGGTGAGGAGACGAAGGGTGTTCGCCGTGGCGGGCTCACGCGTCATATCGCCTCCGACGATCGGACGCCCATGAGGGCCTCTTGCGGCGGGAGCCGGCGGACGAGGTCGGGTGGCAGCGCGTCGAGCAGGGTCGGCCAGCCAGAGGTGTCGGTGACGTCGAGCTTGGTGAAGGTACTGACGGGGAGCCAGACCGGCAGGTCGTCGAGAAAGTGCCGGTAAGCGGTGAGGAAGTCGAGGTCGAACCAGAGGGCGTGGCGCTCATCGTGAGCGTGTGCGGACCGTCTGGATATCGAGGTGCCCGGGTCGGTCAGCAGGACCAGGGTGGTGAGGCCCGGGTGCGGGCCTGTGAGGTCGAGGTCGTGGCACAGGGCCAGGGCCTGCTCGAAGTCGCTGTACGGGGCTCGGCCGGCGGCGGCCAGCGCGTAGCGGTAGGCGAGGACCCCGATGTGGCACCTGTCCGAGGCGACAAGCAGGTCTGGGCGACTTCGCGACAGGTGTTCGGCGGTGTCGACACGGTCTCTGGCCTCATCCAAGAGGAACCGAGCGGTCTCGGCGTCCGACGAACCGTTCTCTGGGGGCTGGGCCTCGGGCAAGACCAGTAGATGATGCGGTAACGCGGTCTGGAGCTGGTGGAGAAGGGTGGTCTTGCCGGCGCCCGGCATGCCGTCCAGGATGATCACAGCCGGGGTGTCCCTTCGGCTTCAAGGGCATCCAGAACGCCGGGCGCCAGGGCGATGACCTGGTCGGCGAGCGTGGTGTCGATCTCGATGGCCCATTGCAGAACCCAGCGGAAGTAACGGGCTGTGTGCCACAACAAGTGCCTGGCGTCCACGTTTGAGAGTCCGCCGAGGCGGGAGCTCTCGTCTTCGTAACCGGACAGGACGAGGGTCGGGGAGCGGCCGTCGATCAGGCAGTTCTGGACGTACAGATTGGTGAGGTCCTCGTACACGCACCCGACGCCGCAGCCTTCGAGGTCGATCACGCCAGGTGCCCGGCCGGGGGTGAGGAGGAGGTTGCGGGCCGAGTAGTCGCCGTGGACGAATCCCGGCACGCACGCAGTCCGCTGGTCGGGTTCGGTCTTGTCGAGGACTGCGGAGAGGCGGACCCGTACGGGGTGCGCGTCTTGGTCCAGGGGCCGGATGTTGCGGCCGAACGCCGGCAGTTCGGTGAGTGCGTCTGTGGGCAGGGAATGGAGGCGCGCGGCCACTTCGCCGAGTGTGCGCGTTTCGTCCGCGTCGTGGATGTTGTCGGGGGCTGCGCCGTTCAGGCGGGTGGCGGCCACCCAAGAAAGGGCACCTTCGACATCGTCGTGGCCGAGGACTTCGGGCACGCGCAGAGCGGGTACCCGCCCGGCGAGGCGGAGGCCGATGATCTCGCGGCGCGCCCGTTCGGCGGGCCGGTGCGTGTAGATCTTCAGGACAGCGGTCTTGGAGAGGAAGACCATGGATCGGCCGCCGTAGCCCACGATCGCCGCTTGGTCGAAGACGGTGTCGAGTGCGGATTCGGCGGCGTGGCGAGCACAGTCGATCTCGCTTGCCAGTCGTGCCAGCACCGGGTGCTCGCGGCCGTTCGTCGATGAAGGCGTCTCGCCCATGGTCAGTTCCCTCCGGGTTCGCCATTCGTGTAGCCAGTATGGTGTCTGGCCTGCGAGTCTCTGGATGTCGTCCGCCCCTATCGCAGGTGTTGTCGCGGGTCCCGCGACACCGCGTACGGATCGATAGGCGTTCTGTGCCAGTCCGGCCGCAGTCGCCCAGGAGAACTCGGTCTCCACCAGCCGGCGTCCCGCTGTGCCGAGTCGTCGCCGCAGGGAGGCGTCGTCCTGTAAGCGGGCCACGAGAGCGGGCATGTCGTCCATGGACGGGGCGGTGGAGACCAGCGCGAAGGCGCTTGGGTCGGGGAGTCCGGCGAACGCCTCCGCTGTGCCGACGACCGGCAGGCCGGCGGCCATGTACTGGAGCACTTTCAGCTTCATCCCGCCGCCGGAGTCCAGTGGCGCCAAGCCCACTTGGGCTGTCGACAACGCTGATGGCAGATCCGGCACCGGGCCGTGCAGCCGTACGGTGCTGCCGATGCCAAGGGCGCGCAGTGCTCGTGGGTATCGCCCGTACACGTCGACGGATCCGCCCCGGGGCGCCATCGCGGGGGCGAGCCGGGTGCGGAGGAAGGCGGCGGCGCGGGCGTTCGGCTCGTAGAAGAGGTTGCCGACGAACGCGGCCGAGCCCGGAGTCTCCTGTTCGCGAACAGGGGCCGGGCCCGGCTCCACACCGCACGGAACCACGTGCACCTTCGTCGCACGCAGAGCGTTCGCGAGGTCCGCGTCACGACGGGTGAAGGCCACCACGGCATCCGCTGTGGCCACGGCCGCCGCCTGGAGGACAGCGGCCTGGCGGCATTCCCACTCGGCTTTGCCTATCGTCCGGGCGACGGCGGCCTCGTCGTCGTGCATCTCGTACACCAGGGCGGCCCCGGCGGTGTCGGCGAGAGCGCGTCCGTAGCGGACGGTCAGTTGTGTGTTGGACATCACCAGCACATCGGGGGCGAGTTCCTTCATCTGCGCGGTGAGCGGCGAGGTGTCCTCGTACACGGCTTCGTACGACAGGTAGCGGACGGGGAACGGCCAGCGTTCGGTGGGCCTGGAACGGGGGTTGAGGTCGCACAGCAGCAGCGTTACCTCCACCCCGGCGTCAGCGAGGTGCCTGTTCAGGTGCAGTGTGCGGGCGGCGGCTCCGGTCAGCGGGAGGGAGCGTTGGAAGCCGGCGGTGTCGAAGAGCACCGCGACCCGAGGTTCTTCGCGGGGTTCAGGCATCGGTCTTCACCGCTACGAAGCCGCCGCTGAAGACGAGGGCGTCCAGGTCGGTGCGGCAGAACGTCGCCACCGCGTGTGCCGGGGTCTCCACGATCGGCTCGGTGTCGTTGAAGGAGGTGTTCAGCACGACGGGTACGCCGGTGATCTCCCCGAACCTGGTGATCAGTCGGTGGAAGGCGGGGTGGGCGGTGCCGTCGACGGTCTGGAGGCGGGCGCTGCCGTCGACGTGGGTGACCGCGGCGATCTGATCCCGGTGCCGCGCTCGGACCTGCGAGGCGAACAGCATGTAGGGGCTGGGCCGGTCGGTCTCGAACCAGGCGCCGGCATGCTCGGCCGGCACCGCCGGGGCGAACGGTCGGAAGAACTCACGGTGTTTGACCCTGGTGTTGAGCACTTCCCGGGTGGCTCCCGCGCGGGGGTCGGCGAGGATGCTGCGTGAGCCGAGGGCGCGGGCACCGAGTTCGCTTCCTCCGTCGAACCAGCCGACGAGCTTGCCCTGCGCGATCAGTTCGGCCGCCGCGGTGGCCGGGTCGGACTCGCGCCGGTAGGCGAACGCCTGGTGCGGGTAACGCTCCGCCAGGCCGGAGGCGGGATGTCTGCGCAGTGCCAGGTGGATTTCGGCGTCGGTGTAGACGCGGCCGAAGGAGTCCCGTCCGGGGAGCGGCATCCTGGGCATCCGACCGGTGAGCAGGTGGACGCCGTGGAGCGCGTTACCGAGGGCCTGGCCACGGTCCGAGGCCGGCGGGGGTACGAACAGGTTCGCGCCGGTGCGGCGTCGGATCGCCTCGTTGGCGACACAGTTCATCGCGACTCCGCCCGCGAAGCAGACGTTGGTCTGGCGGTGCTCTGCCATCAGGTGGGTGACGACTTCGGCGAGAGCGTCCTCGGTCTGGGCCTGGACCCAGGCGGCCAGGTCGCGTGCCCGGGGCTCGGCCCAGGCGTACGGTCTGCCGAGATCGAGCCCGGACGCGGCGGCGAGCTCCACCAGCCCTCGGTCGTGGGTCCGCTCCAAGCGCCCCTCGACCTGGGCATCGGTGACGTCGAAGAGTTGCAGGTCGATGGCCTTTGCATCGCCATACGAGGCGAGGGCCATGGTCTTGCCGGACTCCTGCCCGTCGAAGCCGAGCCAGTTCGTCACCGCCTCGTACGTAGCTCCGATTCCGCCCGCCCGAGCCCTTCCCGTACGGTTCCCGCC
>NZ_JAIUKE010000178.1 GCF_020176795.1 Streptomyces sp. 8L | reverse complement strand
ATCGTCGTCCTCGGCGGCTTCGGCTGGCAGGCGCTGATGCCACCGCTGGCCGCCGCGGGCTGGGCGGTTCCCCGCCCCCCCCCCGCACCGGGCCACCGCGCCCGGCACCCCCGACGGGACCGTGCCCGCCGTCCCGTCCGCACAGACCGCCACAACGGAAGGCCCCGCACGATGACCGCCTCGTCCACCCGGGGAACCGCCCTCAGCCAGGCGTCCCCCGCCGTACTCGTCCTGGAGGACGGCCGCGCGTTCCGCGGCCGTGCCTACGGGGCCGTGGGGGAGACCTTCGGCGAGGCCGTGTTCTCCACCGGCATGTCCGGCTACCAGGAGACCCTCACCGACCCGTCGTACCACCGCCAGGTCGTCGTCATGACGGCCCCGCACGTCGGCAACACCGGCGTCAACGACGACGACCGCGAGTCGCGGCGGATCTGGGTGTCCGGCTACGTCGTGCGCGACCCCGCGCGCAAGCCGTCGAACTGGCGCTCCCGCCGCACCCTCGACGACGAACTCGTCGAGCAGGGCGTCGTCGGCATCAGCGGCATCGACACCCGCGCCCTCACCCGCCACCTGCGCGAGCGCGGTGCCATGCGGGTCGGCATCTTCTCCGGCGACGCGCTCGCCGACGAGGCCACGCTCCTGCGGCGCGTCCTCGAAGCCCCCGAGATGACGGGCGCGGACCTGTCCGCCGAGGTCACCACGGGCGAGCCGTACGTCGTGCCCGCGATCGGCGAGAAGCGGTTCACCGTCGCCGCCCTCGACCTCGGCATCAAGGGCATGACCCCGCGGCGGATGGCCGAGCGCGGCATCGAGGTGCACGTGCTGCCCGCCACCGCGACCGTCGAGGAGGTCTACGCGGTCGAGCCCGACGGCGTCTTCCTCGCCAACGGCCCCGGCGACCCGGCCACCGCCGACCTGAGCGTCGTGCGCGGCGTCCTGGAGCGCGGCACCCCGCTGTTCGGGATCTGCTTCGGCAACCAGCTCATCGGGCGCGCGCTCGGCTTCGGCACGTACAAGCTGAAGTACGGCCACCGCGGCATCAACCAGCCCGTGCAGGACCGCACCACCGGCAAGGTCGAGGTCACCGCGCACAACCACGGCTTCGCCGTCGACGCGCCGCTCGACCGGGCCACCGAGACGCCCTACGGGCCCGCCGAGGTCACCCACGTCTGCCTCAACGACGACGTCGTCGAGGGCCTGCGCCTGACCGAGCGGCCGGTCTTCAGCGTCCAGTACCACCCCGAGGCCGCCGCGGGCCCGCACGACGCCGCCTACCTGTTCGACCGCTTCACCAAGCTCATGGAGGACCAGCGTGCCTAAGCGCACCGATATCCAGTCCGTCCTGGTCATCGGATCGGGACCGATCGTCATCGGCCAGGCCGCTGAGTTCGACTACTCCGGCACCCAGGCCTGCCGCGTCCTGCGGTCCGAGGGCCTGCGCGTCATCCTCGTCAACTCCAACCCGGCCACGATCATGACCGACCCGGAGATCGCCGACGCCACGTACGTCGAGCCGATCACCCCCGAGTACGTCGAGAAGATCATCGCGAAGGAGCGCCCGGACGCGCTGCTCGCCACCCTCGGCGGCCAGACCGCGCTGAACACCGCGATCTCGCTGCACGGGGACGGCACCCTCGACCGGTACGGCGTCGAGCTGATCGGCGCCAATGTGGAGGCGATCAACAAGGGCGAGGACCGCGACCTGTTCAAGGACGTCGTCGCGGAGGTCCGGCGCAAGACCGGCCACGGCGAGTCGGCCCGCTCCGTCATCTGCCACTCCATGGACGACGTCCTCGCGGGCGTCGACGAGCTCGGCGGCTACCCCGTCGTCGTGCGCCCCTCCTTCACGATGGGCGGCGCGGGCTCGGGCTTCGCCCACACCGAGGAGGACCTGCGCCGCATCGCGGGCCAGGGCCTGATGCTCTCACCGACCACCGAGGTGCTCCTCGAGGAGTCCATCCTCGGCTGGAAGGAGTACGAGCTGGAGCTGATGCGCGACCGCAACGACAACGTCGTGGTCGTCTGCTCCATCGAGAACTTCGACCCGATGGGCGTGCACACCGGCGACTCGATCACCGTCGCGCCCGCCATGACGCTCACCGACCGGGAGTACCAGACCCTCCGCGACATCGGCATCGCCGTGATCCGCGAGGTCGGCGTCGACACCGGCGGCTGCAACATCCAGTTCGCGGTCAACCCCGAGGACGGCCGGGTCATCGTCATCGAGATGAACCCGCGCGTCTCCCGGTCCTCCGCGCTCGCCTCCAAGGCGACCGGCTTCCCGATCGCGAAGATCGCCGCCCGGCTCGCCGTCGGCTACACGCTGGACGAGATCCCGAACGACATCACCGAGAAGACGCCGGCGTCCTTCGAGCCGACGCTCGACTACGTCGTCGTGAAGGTGCCGCGGTTCGCGTTCGAGAAGTTCCCCGCCGCCGACTCCTCCCTCACCACCACGATGAAGTCGGTGGGCGAGGCCATGGCGATCGGCCGCAACTTCACCGAGGCGCTCCAGAAGGCGCTGCGCTCGCTGGAGAAGGCGGGCTCGCAGTTCGCGTTCGCGGGACCCGGGGCCGAGCCCGCCGACAAGGCCGCCCTCCTGGAGAGCGCGGGGACCCCCACCGACGGCCGTATCAACACCGTCATGCGGGCCATCAGGGCGGGCGCCACCCAGGAGGAGGTCTTCGACGCGACGCGGATCGACCCCTGGTTCGTCGACCAGCTGTTCCTGATCAAGGAGCTCGCCGACGAGGTCGCCGCCGCTCCCGACCTCAGCGCGGACCTGCTCGCCGAGGTCAAGCGGCACGGCTTCTCCGACGCGCAGATCGCGGGCATCCGCGGGCTGCGCGAGGACGTCGTACGCGAGGTGCGCCACGCGCTCGGCGTCCGCCCGGTCTACAAGACCGTCGACACCTGCGCCGCCGAGTTCGCGGCGAAGACGCCGTACTTCTACTCCTCCTACGACGAGGAGAGCGAGGTGGCGCCCCGCGAGAAGCCCGCGGTGATCATCCTCGGCTCCGGTCCCAACCGCATCGGCCAGGGCATCGAGTTCGACTACTCCTGCGTCCACGCCTCCTTCGCGCTGCACGACGCCGGATACGAGACCGTCATGGTCAACTGCAACCCCGAGACCGTCTCCACCGACTACGACACCTCCGACCGGCTCTACTTCGAGCCGCTCACCCTGGAGGACGTCCTGGAGATCGTGCACGCCGAGACCCAGGCGGGCCCCGTGGCGGGCGTCGTCGTACAGCTCGGCGGCCAGACCCCGCTCGGGCTCGCACAGGCCCTCAAGGACAACGGCGTGCCCGTCGTCGGCACCTCGCCCGAGGCCATCCACCTCGCCGAGGACCGCGGCGCCTTCGGCCGCGTCCTCGCCGAGGCCGGCCTGCCCGCGCCCAAGCACGGCACCGCCACGTCCTTCCCCGGCGCCAAGGCGATCGCCGACGAGATCGGCTACCCGGTCCTCGTCCGGCCCTCGTACGTGCTCGGCGGTCGCGGCATGGAGATCGTCTACGACGAGACGCGGCTCGCCTCGTACATCGAGGAGTCCACCGAGATCAGCCCCACCAGGCCGGTCCTCGTCGACCGCTTCCTCGACGACGCCATCGAGATCGACGTCGACGCCCTCTACGACGGCACCGAGCTCTACCTCGGCGGCGTGATGGAGCACATCGAGGAGGCCGGCATCCACTCCGGCGACTCGGCGTGCGCCCTGCCGCCCATCACCCTCGGCGGCTACGACATCAAGCGGCTGCGCGCCTCCACCGAGGCCATCGCGCGCGGGGTCGGCGTGCGCGGGCTGATCAACATCCAGTTCGCGCTGGCCGGCGACATCCTCTACGTGCTGGAGGCCAACCCGCGCGCCTCGCGCACGGTGCCCTTCACCTCCAAGGCGACGGCCGTACCGCTCGCCAAGGCCGCGGCCCGCATCTCGCTCGGCGCGACCGTCGCCGAGCTGCGCGCCGAGGGCCTGCTGCCCCGCTCGGGCGACGGCGGCGACCTGCCGCTCGACGCGCCGATCTCCGTCAAGGAGGCCGTCATGCCCTGGTCGCGCTTCCGCGACATCAAGGGCCGCGGCGTCGACACGGTCCTCGGCCCGGAGATGCGCTCCACGGGCGAGGTCATGGGCATCGACTCCGCCTTCGGCACCGCGTACGCGAAGTCGCAGGCCGGGGCGTACGGGCCGCTGCCCACCAAGGGCCGCGCGTTCATCTCCGTCGCCAACCGCGACAAGCGCTCGATGATCTTCCCGGCGCGCGAGCTCGTGGCCCACGGCTTCGAGCTGCTCGCCACCTCCGGCACCGCCGAGGTGCTCAGGCGCAACGGCATCAGCGCCACCGTCGTGCGCAAGCAGAGCGAGGGCGAGGGCCCGAACGGCGAGCAGACGATCGTCCAGCTGATCCACGCGGGAGACGTCGACCTCATCGTCAACACCCCGTACGGCACCGGCGGCAGGCTCGACGGCTACGACATCCGCACCGCGGCCGTCGCGCGCGCCGTGCCCTGCCTGACGACCGTGCAGGCGCTCGCCGCGGCCGTCCAGGGCATCGACGCGCTCAACCACGGCGAGGTCGGCGTCCGCTGTCTCCAGGAGCACGCCCAGCACCTGACCGCCGCCAGGGAGGACTGAGGCGCCGCATGTACGCCCTCTTCTTCCGCCTCTTCTTCCGGCGCATGGACGCCGAGCGGGCGCACCGCACGGCGTTCCGGTGGATCAGGCTCACGGCGCGCGTACCGGTCCTGCGCACCTGTGTGGCCGCCGCCCTCGCGCCCCGCCACGAGGAGCTGCGCACCGAGGCCTTCGGCCTGCGGATGCACAGCCCCTTCGGGCTGGCCGCGGGCTTCGACAAGAACGCCGTCGCGATCGACGGCATGGCGATGCTCGGCTTCGACCACGTCGAGATCGGTACCGTCACCGCGCTTCCCCAGCCGGGCAACCCGAAGACGCGCCTGTTCCGGCTGGTGCGGGACCGGGCGCTGATCAACCGGATGGGCTTCAACAACGACGGCTCCGCGGCGGTAGCGGCCCGCCTCGGCGCGCGCCGCGAGGTCTTCCGCACCGTCGTCGGCGTCAACATCGGCAAGACCAAGGCCGTGCCCGAGGCGGAGGCCGTGGCGGACTACGTGGCCTCGGCCGGTCGGCTCGCGCCGCACGCCGACTACCTCGTCGTCAACGTCAGCTCCCCGAACACGCCGGGCCTGCGCGACCTCCAGGCCGTCGGCCACCTCCGCCCGCTGCTGACCGCCGTGCGGGAGGCCGCCGACCGCTCGGTGCCGGGACGGCGCGTCCCGCTGCTGGTGAAGATCGCGCCCGACCTCGCCGACGAGGACGTCGACGCCGTCGCCGACCTCGCCGTCGAACTCGGCCTCGACGGGATCATCGCGACCAACACCACCATCGCGCGCGACGGACTCGGCCTCCTCTCGCCGCCCGCGCTGACCGCGGAGACGGGCGGGCTGTCCGGCGCGCCGCTCAAGGAGCGCTCCCTCCAGGTCCTGAGGCGGCTGTACGCGCGCGTCGGCGACCGGCTCACGCTCGTGGGCGTCGGGGGCGTGGAGAACGCGGAGGACGCCTGGCAGCGGGTCCTCGCGGGCGCCACCCTCGTACAGGGCTACAGCGCCTTCATCTACCAGGGCCCCTTCTGGGCCCGCGGGATACACAAGGGCCTCGCGGCGCGCCTCGCGGCCAGCGAGTACGCCACGCTCGCCGACGCCGTCGGCGCCCAGGCGGGGAAGGTGGCCGCATGAGCCCGGTGGAACCCTTCGGCGCGCGCCTGCGGCGCGCCATGGACACGCGCGGCCCGCTGTGCGTGGGCATCGACCCGCACGCGTCGCTGCTCGCCGCGTGGGGGCTCGCCGACGACGTCGGGGGCCTGGAGCGGTTCGCCCGTACGACGGTGGAGGCGCTCGCCGGGCGGGTCGCCGTCCTCAAGCCGCAGTCGGCGTTCTTCGAACGGTTCGGCTCGAAGGGCGTCGCGGCGCTGGAGCGCACCGTCGCGGACGCGCGCGCCGCGGGCGCGCTGGTCCTGATGGACGCCAAGCGCGGCGACATCGGCTCCACCATGGCCGCCTACGCGTCGACGTACCTGGACCCGGGTTCGCCGCTCTTCTCGGACGCGGTGACGGTCTCCCCGTACCTGGGCTTCGGCTCGCTGCGGCCCGCGCTCGACGCCGCGGCGGCCGGCGGCTGCGGGGTCTTCGTCCTCGCGCTGACGTCGAACCCGGAGGGCGCGGAGGTGCAGCGCGCCCGGGCCGGCGGGGGGCGGTCGGTGGCGCAGGTGATGCTCGACCACATCGCCGCGGAGAACGCCGGGGCCGAGCCGCTCGGGTCCGTCGGCGCGGTCGTCGGGGCGACCCTCGGCGACGCGGGCGCGGACCTCGCCGTCAACGGGCCGCTCCTCGCGCCCGGGATCGGCGCGCAGGGCGCGACGGCGGCCGATCTGCCGGCGGTCTTCGGCTCTGCGGTGGGCGACGTCCTGCCGAGCGTGAGCCGTGGAATCCTGCGCCAGGGACCCGGCGCGGCGGCGCTGCGGGAGGCGGCGGAGCGCTTCTTGGACGAGGTCGGGGCGGCTGTGGGGCCCCGGAATGATGGGTTCAGGTAAAGCCTGAAGTCGAAAAGAGGTGCAAAATGTCGGAAATGTACCGGTCGGGCGATGCTGACCAGGGACTTTTCATCTGTTCTCGCTGACTCTGGCGGTCGAGGCCGATAGTCTCCCCACCAGAGCCAACGGGCAGAGCGTTGCCCGTTGCTCGCCTGGTGCGGGGACGGCAGTCTCCTCACCGGTCCGTATCCGACAGTTCGACATCCGAGGTGACGTAGGCGTGGCTCTTCCGCCCCTTACCCCTGAACAGCGCGCAGCCGCGCTCGAAAAGGCCGCCGCGGCTCGCCGGGAGCGGGCCGAGGTCAAGAATCGACTCAAGCACTCCGGTGCCTCCCTCCATGACGTCATCAAGCAGGGCCAGGAGAACGACGTCATCGGCAAGATGAAGGTCTCCGCACTGCTTGAGTCGCTGCCCGGCGTCGGCAAGGTCCGTGCCAAGCAGATCATGGAGCGCCTCGGCATCTCGGAGAGCCGCCGGGTCCGCGGTCTCGGCTCCAACCAGATCGCCTCTCTCGAGCGTGAGTTCGGCGGCACCGCGGCCTGACGTTTCCGGGCACTCCCGGAAACCTGGATAATCGCTGCATGGCAGCAGAGGCACGTCAGCGGCTGACCGTGCTCTCCGGCCCCTCGGGGGTCGGCAAGAGCACGGTCGTCGCCCATATGCGCAAGGCCCATCCCGAGGTGTGGCTCTCGGTGTCGGCCACGACAAGAAAGCCGCGCCCCGGTGAGCGCCACGGCGTCCAGTACTTCTTCGTCACGGACGACGAGTTCGACAAGCTCGTCGCCAACGGTGAACTACTGGAGTGGGCGGAGTTCGCCGGACACCGCTACGGCACACCCCGCGCCGCGGTCCTCGACCGGCTCGACGCGGGCGAACCCGTGCTGCTGGAGATCGACCTCCAGGGCGCCCGCCAGGTCAGGGAGTCCATGACGGAGTCCCGGCTGGTCTTCCTCGCTCCGCCCGACTGGGACGAGTTGGTCCGCAGGCTGACCGGGCGGGGCACCGAGGCGGCCGACGTGATCGAGCGCAGACTCGCCGCCGCGAAGGTGGAGCTCGCCGCCGAGTCCGAGTTCGACACCACCCTGGTCAACACCTCTGTCGAGGACGTGGCGCGCGAGCTGCTAGCCTTGATGGAAGTGTCTTGATTCAGGACCTCTCGATCGGTCTCCCGGGCTCTCCCCATCAGCCTTGTCAGCCCGATCAGTAGGACTCCCCGACCGGTCCCGTCGGCCCGAGCGGCCGGCCGTTCCGTCGCCGGGTTCCACGGCTCCTGAATTCCTGATTTCCCGTTCTTTCTTCGGAAGGCTAGAGAGTGTCCTCTTCCATGACCCCGCCCGAGGGCATCATCAACCCGCCGATCGACGAGCTGCTTGAGGCCACGGACTCCAAGTACAGCCTGGTGATCTACGCGGCCAAGCGCGCCCGCCAGATCAACGCGTACTACTCCCAGCTCGGCGAGGGGCTGCTGGAGTACGTGGGCCCGCTCGTGGACACCCACGTGCACGAGAAGCCCCTGTCGATCGCCCTGCGCGAGATCAACGCGGGGCTGCTGACCTCCGAGGCCATCGAGACCCCGGCCCAGTAGCACTCGGACCTCCGCGTGAGCGGGTTGGTCATATGATCGACACGTTGTCCACAGGCCCGGCAGACGACTGCCGGGCCTGTGGTGTGTCATAGGGGCAGTGGGTGCGGCGGACGGCGCCGTACGGGAGCCGGAAGCCGGGATCGGGGAGCGGAGCCATGGTGGACAGGCCGAAGGTCGTTCTGGGAGTGGCCGGCGGCATCGCCGCGTACAAGGCGTGCGAGCTGCTGAGGTCCCTCACCGAGTCGGGGCATGACGTGACGGTGGTGCCCACGGCGTCGGCGCTGCGTTTCGTGGGCGAGGCCACCTGGTCGGCGCTGTCCGGCCGCCCCGTGTCCACGGAGGTCTGGACGGACGTGCACCAGGTGCCCCACGTACGGATCGGCAAGGCGGCCGATCTCGTGGTCGTCGCGCCGGCCACGGCAGACCTGCTGGCCAAGGCGGCCCATGGCCTGGCGGACGACCTGCTGACCAACACCCTGCTGACCGCGCGCTGCCCCGTCGTCTTCGCGCCCGCGATGCACACGGAGATGTGGGAGCACCCCGCCACCCAGGAGAATGTGGCCACGCTGCGGCGGCGCGGCGCCGTGGTGATCGAGCCCGCCGTCGGCCGGCTCACCGGAGTGGACACGGGCAAGGGCAGGCTGCCGGACCCGGCGGAGATCTTCGAGGTGTGCCGCAGGGCGCTGGCGCGCGGTGTCCAGGCGCCCGACCTCGCCGGACGCCATGTGGTGATCACCGCGGGCGGCACGCGCGAGCCCCTGGACCCGGTCCGCTTCCTCGGCAACCGCTCGTCGGGCAAGCAGGGCTTCGCCCTGGCCGGGACGGCCGTGGCGCGCGGCGCGCGGGTGACGCTGATCGAGGCCAACACGGGCCTGGCCGACCCGGCCGGCGCCGATGTCGTCCATGTCGGGACGGCCCTGGAGCTGCGGGACGCCGCGCTGAAGGCGGCCTCCGACGCGGACGTCGTCGTGATGGCGGCCGCGGTGGCCGACTTCCGCCCCGCGGACTACGCGCCGGGCAAGATCAAGAAGAAGGACGACGCGGAGCCGGAGCCGCTGGCGCTGGTGCGCAACCCGGACATCCTGGTCCAGCTCTCGGCCGAGCGCGCGGCGCCGGGCCAGGTGGTGGTCGGCTTCGCCGCGGAGACGGACGACGTGCTGGCCAACGGCCGCGCGAAACTGCGGCGCAAGGGATGCGACCTGCTCGTGGTGAACGAGGTGGGCGCGCACAAGACCTTCGGCGCCGAGGAGAACGAGGCCGTGATCCTCGCCGCGGACGGCGGTGAGACGCCCGTGCCGTTCGGACCCAAGGAGGCGCTCGCGGACACGGTGTGGGATCTGGTGGTGGCACGGTTGCGCAGGCCGTGACGCGCGTGTCCGGATTCCGGGCGTGCGTCCCGAGGTGTGGACGGCACGCCGAAGCCGGACGCACGCAAAAAATCTGGCAAAAGTGGTGATAAACCCTTCCGTGGCCGTTCCCCGACCGCGTAAGACAGGCCACACCCCGCCCACGGAGCGAGATGCCTGGACTCCGGGTGCGGGGCGACCGATAAACTGGCCGGAGAGTGTGGCCGGGAGCAGCCTCCAGCCGCGCTCCAGCCGTCATTGATCAGCTGTTCAGTCAGCAGCCGCTGCAACCCCAGGGAGCGATGTGTCCCGCCGCCTGTTCACCTCGGAGTCAGTGACCGAAGGTCACCCCGACAAGATCGCTGACCAGATCAGCGACACCATCCTCGACGCACTCCTCACCGAGGACCCCTCCTCCCGCGTAGCCGTGGAAACCCTGATCACCACGGGGCTCGTCCATGTCGCCGGCGAGGTGACGACCAAGGCGTACGCGCCGATCGCACAGCTGGTCCGCAACAAGATCCTGGAAATCGGTTACGACTCCTCGAAGAAGGGCTTCGACGGCGCCTCCTGCGGCGTCTCGGTGTCCATCGGCGCGCAGTCGCCCGACATCGCCCAGGGCGTCGACTCGGCGTACGAGAAGCGTGTCGGCGGTGCCACCGCCGAGGGCGAAGAGGATGAGCTCGACAAGCAGGGCGCCGGCGACCAGGGCCTGATGTTCGGCTACGCGTGCGACGAGACGCCCGAGCTGATGCCGCTGCCGATCTACCTGGCGCACCGGCTCTCCCGCCGGCTGTCCGAGGTCCGCAAGAACGGCACCATCCCCTACCTGCGTCCCGACGGCAAGACGCAGGTCACCATCGAGTACGACGGCGACAAGGCCGTCCGCCTCGACACGGTCGTCGTCTCCTCGCAGCACGCGTCGGACATCGACCTCGACTCGCTGCTCGCCCCCGACATCCGCGAGTTCGTCGTGGAGCACGTCCTCCAGCAGCTCGTCGAGGACGGCATCAAGCTGGACACCGAGGGCTACCGCCTGCTGGTCAACCCGACGGGCCGGTTCGAGATCGGCGGCCCGATGGGCGACGCGGGCCTGACCGGCCGCAAGATCATCATCGACACGTACGGCGGCATGGCCCGCCACGGCGGCGGCGCCTTCTCCGGCAAGGACCCGTCGAAGGTCGACCGCTCCGCCGCGTACGCGATGCGCTGGGTCGCGAAGAACGTCGTCGCCGCGGGCCTCGCCTCCCGCTGCGAGGTCCAGGTCGCCTACGCGATCGGCAAGGCCGAGCCGGTGGGCCTCTTCGTGGAGACCTTCGGCACCGCCACCGTCGACCACGAGAAGATCGAGAAGGCCATCAGCCAGGTCTTCGACCTGCGTCCGGCCGCGATCATCCGCGACCTCGACCTGCTGCGCCCCATCTACGCGAAGACGGCGGCGTACGGCCACTTCGGCCGCGAGCTGCCCGAGTTCACCTGGGAGCGCACGGACCGCGTCGACGCGCTCCGCGAAGCCACGGGCGTCTGACCGGCACCTCCACGACACCCACCGGGGCCCGGCCCTCCGCCACGACGGGGGCCCCCGCCCCGATGCGTCGGCCGCCGTGTTCGTACGGGGGTCCACTTGCACCGGCGGGCCGCCCGTGTTGTCGGAGGCATCTGGTAGGTATGGGGCTGTGAGCAGCGGTGACGAGCGGGAGCAGGGGGCGGAGGGGGAGCAGCTCGCGCTGATCAGGGAGACCGTGCGCGAGACCAGGAAGCCGCGGGCCAAGCCGCGCACCTGGCGGGACGCGGCGCTCGCCGAGCGGCTGCCGGTGGCGCGGGTCGTGGTCAACAAGGGCGTGCTCCACCTCGACCAGTTCTTCGACTACGCGGTCCCGGCGGAGCTGGATGAGGCCGCGCAGCCCGGCGTGCGCGTGCGCGTCCGGTTCGGCGCCGGGTCGCGCTCCGTGCGCGGCGGGCGCCGCGAGGGCGGACGGCTGATCGACGGCTTCGTGGTGGAGCGGCTCGCCGCGTCGGACTACGCGGGCCCGCTCGCCGCCCTCGCCGACGTCGTGTCCACGGAGCGCGTGCTCAGCGAGGAACTGCTGCGGCTCGCCCGCGCTGTCGCCGACCGCTACGCAGGATCGCTCGCGGACGTGCTCCAGCTCGCCGTGCCGCCGCGCAGCGCCCGCGCCGAGGCCAAGCCGTCACCGGAGCCGCTGGAGCCGCCGCCCGCGCCCGCGCCCGGCACCTGGGAGCGGTACGCGAGCGGCCCCGCGTTCCTCGACGCGCTCGCGGCGGGCGAAGCGCCCCGCGCCGTGTGGACCGCGCTGCCCGGCCCGCACTGGGCCGCCGAGATCGCCCGCGCGGTCGCCGCGACGCTCGCCTCGGGCCGTGGCGCACTCGTCGTCGTGCCCGACGGCCGGGCCTCCGCCCGGGTCGACGCGGCGCTCACCGACGTGCTGGGCGCGGGCAGGCACGCGCTGCTCACCGCGGAGGCCGGTCCTGAGAAGCGCTACCGCGAATGGCTCGCGGTCCTGCGCGGCTCGGTCCGGGCCGTGGTCGGCACGCGCGCCGCGATGTTCGCCCCCGTACGCGACCTCGGCCTGGCCGTTCTGTGGGACGACGGCGACGGCAGTCACAGCGAGCAGCACGCGCCGCAGCCGCACGCCCGTGAGGTGCTGCTGCTGCGCGCGGCGCAGGACCGTGCGGGATTCCTGCTCGGTGGTACGAACTGCACGGTCGAGGGCGCCCAGCTGGTCGCCACCGGCTGGGCGCTGCCGCTCGCGGCGTCCCGCGAACAGGTCAGGGCGGCGGCCCCCTTGGTGCGCACGGTCGGCGACGCGGAGCTGGCGCGCGACGAGGCAGCCCGCGCCGCCCGGCTGCCCAGCCTCGCCTGGGGGACCGTCAGGGACGGCCTCGCGTCCGGCCCCGTCCTCGTCCAGGTGCCGCGCAGGGGATACGTACCGCGGCTGGCGTGCGAGCGGTGCAGGACGCCCGCGCGGTGCGCGCACTGCGCGGGGCCCGTGGAGGCGGCGGGCGCGCACGAGCTGCGGTGCGCGTGGTGCGGCCGGGCCGCACCGCACTGGCACTGCCCGGAATGCGGCAGTCCACGGCTGCGCGCCCAGATCGTCGGCGCGCGGCGCACCGCGGAGGAGCTGGGCCGCGCCTTCCCGGCGGTGCCGGTGCGCACATCGGGCCGCGACCACATCCTGGACGCCGTGCCCGCACGGCCCGCCCTCGTCGTCTGCACGCCGGGCGCCGAGCCCGTCGCGGACGGCGGGTACGCGGCGGCGCTGCTCCTCGACGGCTGGGCCATGGTCTCCCGCCCCGATCTGAGGGCGGGCGAGGAGGCCCTGCGCCGGTGGCTCCACGCGGCGTCGCTGGTGCGCGGCCAGGCCGACGGCGGCCGGGTCGTCGTGGTCGCGGAGCCGACGCTGCGGCCCGTCCAGGCCCTGGTCCGCTGGGACCCGGTGGGCCACGCGCGGCGCGAACTCGCGGAGCGCGCGGAGCTCGGCTTCCCGCCGGTGTCCCGGATGGCGGCCGTGGCCGGCCCGGGCGACGCCGTCGCCGCTTTCGTGGCGAGCGCCGACCTGCCGCAGGACGCCGAGGTGCTCGGGCCCGTGCCCCTGCGGAGCGCCCCGCCGGGCGCGCCCCGCGGGGGCGACGCGCCGCCGGGGGAGAACTGGGAACGGGTGCTGCTGCGGGTCCCGCCCGGCAGCGGCGCGGCGCTCGCGGCCGCCCTCAAGGAGGCCCAGGCGAGCCGTCTGTCCCGGGGCGGCGGCGCGCCCGCCGTACGGATCAGGATCGATCCGCCCGACATCGGCTGAGGATCGGGGTGCCGGCGCCGGGTGCCGGTGGACACCGGCCGCCCGCCCGGCCTTCGCCCGCGGGTCCGGGTGAGGCGGAATGGCCCCGGGCGCGGCCGTCAGCTGCCGCGCGGGCTGGGGAACACCGGTGGCCGGGGCTCCTCGTGGACCTCGTGCTCATCGGGATCGTCGGGTACGGCGTGGGGGCCGTGCACCTCGCGGGGCTCGCGGGCCTCCGCCGTCGGCTGCGGGGGCATCGAACGCGCGGCGGGTACGGACGGCAGGGTGCCGGCCGGGGGCAGCGGCGCCCTGCGCGCCGCGGGCGCCGCCGGGTCCGCCGCCTCCACCGCGCCGGCGCGGGGCGTCGTGCGGCGTGCTCCGTAACGGCGGTGCACCGCCTGCTTGGTGACACCGAGTGCGGAGCCGACGGCGTCCCAGGAGAAGCCGAGGGAGCGGTCGAAGTCGACCGCCGCCGTCACCAGCGTCTCGACGCTGTCTCTCAGTTCCTGAGCGAGACGGACGGTCGGCGCGGGGGCGCGCCCGTAGACGACGAAACCCGTGGAGGGGCCCGTCCGTCGCGGCCGGTAGACATTGCCCAACTGGGCGGTGAGGGTGCGCAGCGCGTCCACCTGGCGGCGGACGCGCTCGATGTCCCGTACCAACATGTGCAGACTTGCGCGGGCCTGTGCGTCGTGGGTGGCGTGGTCGGCCATGGACGAGCCTCTCGAACCGGCGGAGAAAAGGAACCGGGCCGTACCGGTGCGGCCCGTGTTGGTCAATCTCCCTTGACAACGCGACACCTGGCATGTGGTCACGCTGCGGGGGCGTACGGGCATATGCGCGGGGCGCGTGGGATGCCACG
>NZ_JAIUKE010000177.1 GCF_020176795.1 Streptomyces sp. 8L | reverse complement strand
CCCTCCTACTCACCCTCTGCTGGGGGGGGCTCGGCTGGGGGGGGGGCGGGGGGGGCGCGGGGGGGGGGGGCCCCCCGCCCCCCCCCCCCGGGGGGGGGCCCCCCCCCCCGGGGCCCGGGCACCGGCAGCCGGGGGACCGGTGCCGCCGGCCGGTCCGCCCCGCGGAACGCCGGACGCGGCGGCGCCATAAACTGATACGCCCCGCGGCGCCCGCCTGCGCCCCGCGGCCCCCGTCGCCCGTCCCGCGGCAGCCGCCGCCGTCCCCGTTCCGAGAGGCAGCACGCCACCGATGAAGCTCGTCTTCGCCGGCACCCCCGAGGTCGCCGTACCCGCCCTTGACGCACTCATCGCCTCGGAGCGGCACGAGGTCGCCGCCGTGGTGACCCGGCCCGACGCGCCCGCGGGCCGGGGCCGCAGGCTCGTCGCGAGCCCGGTCGCGGAGCGCGCCGAGGAGGCCGGGATCGAGATCCTGCGGCCCGCGAAGCCGCGCGACGAGGACTTCCTCGCCCGTCTGCGGGAGATCGCGCCCGACTGCTGCCCCGTCGTCGCGTACGGCGCCCTGCTGCCCCGCGTCGCCCTCGGCGTCCCGGCCCACGGCTGGGTGAACCTGCACTTCTCGCTGCTGCCCGCGTGGCGCGGCGCCGCGCCCGTGCAGCACGCGGTGCTGGCCGGGGACGAGATGACGGGCGCCAGCACCTTCCAGATCGAGGAGGGACTCGACTCCGGTCCCGTGTACGGCGTCGTGACCGAGGCGGTACGGCCCACGGACACCAGCGGGGACCTGCTCACCCGGCTCGCCTTCGCCGGCTCGGGACTGCTCGCCGCCACCATGGACGGCATCGAGGACGGCACGCTGGCGCCCGTGGCCCAGCCCGCCGAGGGCATCACGCTGGCGCCCAAGATCAACGTGGAGGACGCCCAGGTCGACTGGGCGGCGCCCGCGCTGCGCGTCGACCGCCTCGTCCGTGCCTGCACCCCGGCGCCCGGGGCCTGGACGCTCTTCAGGGGCGAGCGGCTCAAGCTCGTGCACCTGACCCCCGCGCCGGAGCGCGCGGGCCTCGCCCCCGGGGCTCTCGACGCCGGCAAGAACAGCGTCCATGTGGGCACCGGCTCGACCGCCGTCGAGCTCCAGTGGGTGCAGCCGCAGGGCAAGAAGCCGATGCGCGCCGCGGACTGGGCCCGCGGCGTGCGGATCGCCGCCGGTGAGCGCCTCGGTGCGCGGCAGGCCGGCTGAGCCGCCCGGCGTACGCTGGGACGAGCCGCCCGCCGCACCCGCAGCCAAGCAGGCCTCACGGCCAAGTCGTCTCTACGGACAAGCAGCCCTCGCAGCCAAGCCGTCCCGACGGACAAGCCGCGCCCACGGACAGGCCGTTCCCACGGGCAAACCGTCCCCATGGGCAACTCGCCCACACATACAAGAAGACCGCCCTCGCCATCCCGCCACCCGTACACCCCGGAGCACCTTTGAACGACCAGGCCCCTCGCGCGCGTCAGCAGCAGTCCCGGCAGGGCGCGGCGGGCCGGCCGGGCCGGCCCTACCGGCGCCCGAAGAAGGACCCCGCGCGCCTGCTCGCGTTCGAGGCGCTGCGGGCCGTCGACGAGCGCGACGCGTACGCGAACCTCGTCCTGCCGCCGCTGCTCGGCACAGCGCGCGAGCAGCCCGGCTTCGAGGCGCGCGACGCGGCGCTCGCCACCGAACTCGTCTACGGCACACTGCGCAGGCAGGGCACGTACGACGCGATCATCTCGGCCTGTGTCGACCGGCCGCTGCGCGAGGTCGATCCGCCGGTGCTCGACGTGCTCTCCCTCGGCACGCACCAGCTGCTCGGCATGCGCATCCCCACGCACGCCGCGGTCTCCGCCACCGTCGAACTGGCACGCGTGGTGCTCGGCGACGGCCGGGCCAAGTTCGTCAACGCCGTCCTGCGCAAGGTCTCCGCCGACGACCTCGACACCTGGCTCGAACGGGTCGCGCCGCCCTACGACGAGGACGCCGAGGAGCACCTCGCCGTGGTCCACGCCCATCCGCGCTGGGTGGTCTCGGCCCTCTGGGACGCGCTCGGCGGCGGCCGGGCGGGCATCGAGGACCTCCTCGCCGCCGACAACGAGCGGCCCGAGGTGACGCTGGTCGCCCGCCCCGGCCGGTCCACAACCGAGGAGCTGCTGGCGCAGGTCGGCGCGGACGGCGGGCTCCCGGGGCGCTGGTCGCCGTACGCGGTGCGGCTCGCCGAGGGCGGCGAGCCCGGAGCCCTGCGCGCGGTGAAGGACGCCAGCGCGGGTGTCCAGGACGAGGGCAGCCAGCTCGTCGCCCTCGCGCTCGCCCACGCCCCGCTCGACGGCCCCGACACCCGCTGGCTGGACGGCTGCGCGGGTCCCGGCGGCAAGGCGGCCCTGCTCGCCGCGCTCGCGGCCGAACGCGGGGCGGCCCTGCTCGCCGCCGAGAAGCAGCCGCACCGGGCGCGCCTCGTGGAGCGGTCGCTCGCGGGCAATCCCGGTCCGACGCAGGTCGTGACGGCGGACGGCACCAGGCCGCCGTGGCGCGAGGGCGCCTTCGACCGGGTCCTCGTGGATGTCCCCTGCTCCGGACTCGGCGCGCTGCGCCGCAGGCCGGAGGCGCGCTGGCGCCGCCGCCCCGACGATCTGAAGGGGTTCGCGCCGCTCCAGCGCGGGCTCCTGCGCGAGGCGCTGCGGTCGGTCCGCGTCGGCGGCGTCGTGGGGTACGCGACCTGCTCGCCACACCTCGCGGAGACGCGGGTGGTGGTGGACGACGTCCTGCGCGAGGGCCGTACGGCCGCCGAGTGGATCGACGCGCGCCCGCTGCTGCCCGGCGTACCGGCCCTCGGCGCCGGTCCCGACATCCAGCTCTGGCCGCACCTGCACGGCACCGACGCCATGTACCTGGCCCTGCTGCGCCGCACGGCCTGAGACGGCGGGGCGCCCCGCCTCCGCACGCGTGTGCCCGCGCCGTACCGAAGGGTGGAACGGCCCCGGTCCGCCGTACCGAAGGGTGGACCGGGGCCGGTGCAGGGCCGGGTCCGTGGGAGGCTTGCTCCATGGCCCAGATCAACCCCAGCATCCTGTCCGCCGACTTCTCGCGCCTCGCCGAGGAGGCGAAGGCGGTCGAAGGCGCCGACTGGCTCCACGTCGACGTGATGGACAACCACTTCGTCCCGAACCTGACCCTGGGCGTCCCCGTGGTCGAAGCGCTCGGCAAGGCCGCGGGGACCCCCCTCGACTGCCATCTCATGATCGAGGAACCGGATCGCTGGGCGCCGCAGTACGTCGAGGCGGGCGCGGGTTCCGTGACGTTCCACGCCGAGGCCGCCGCGGCGCCCGTCCGGCTGGCGCGCGAGATCCGCGCCAAGGGCGCGCGCGCGTCGATGGCGCTGAAGCCGGCGACGCCGGTCGAGCCGTACGAGGACCTGCTGCCCGAGCTCGACATGCTGCTGATCATGACGGTGGAGCCGGGCTTCGGCGGCCAGTCGTTCCTCGACATCATGCTGCCGAAGATCCGCAGGGCGCGGCAGCTGATCGCCAGGCACGGGCTGGAACTGTGGCTCCAGGTGGACGGCGGTGTCTCCGCCGACACCGTCGAGCGGTGCGCGGAGGCGGGCGCCGACGTCTTCGTCGCGGGCTCCGCGGTGTACGGCACCGACGACCCGGCCGCCGCGGTGCGTATGCTGCGCCACCAGGCCGACGAGGCGACCGCCAAGGCGTCCTGGTCCTGCGGCCATTGAGCACGCCGCCGGGCGCGGTCCGGACGGACGCCGCGCCCTGCCGGGGACCGGCAGGTGCGGACACGGGCGGGCGGCGGGTGTGTCCCTGCGGACGCGCTGCGTGACGGTGCGCGGACTCTGGGCGGACGCGGTGTGCGGGCGCGCGACCGGTGAGCCACGGTTAAGTGAACGGGCCCCCTCGGGGCTGATCAAGGACCGTCGTATCTGACAGGATGAACGGCGGATCGAGAGGGTGCGCAGAGTGAAGGAGAACGCGGTGCCTGGAATTTCGGCGGGGCGGCCGGCCCTGCGCATGGGACCCGCGGAACTGGTGCAGGCGGCTGCCATGGCGCGCCGCTTCTACCTGGAGGGCAAGTCCAAGATCCAGATCGCCGAGGAGTTCGGCGTGAGCCGCTTCAAGGTGGCCCGGGTCCTGGAGACCGCCCTGGAGCGCGACCTGGTGCGCATCGAGATCCGTGTCCCCGCCGAGCTGGACGCGGAGCGCTCCGACGCGCTGCGGGCCCGCTACGGCCTGCGGCACGCGGTCGTCGTGGAGTCGCCCGCCGACGGGGACGAGTCGCCCGACCCGGAGAACCTCGGCGAGGTCGCCGCCGACCTGCTGGGCGAGCTGGTCACGGAGGGCGACGTCCTCGGCCTCGCCTGGGGCCGCTCCACGATCCACATGGCCGCCGCGCTCGACCGCCTGCCGCCCTGCACGGTGGTCCAGTTGACCGGCGTGTACGACGCGGGCACCGCCGAGCGCGGCTCCGTGGAGGCCGTACGCCGCGCGGCCCAGGTGTCCGGCGGCGAGGCGCACCCCATCTACGCTCCGATGCTGCTTCCCGACCCGTCGACGGCGACGGCGCTGCGCAACCAGCCCGGTATCGCGCGCGCCTTCGACTACTTCGACAAGGTGACCGTGGCCGCCGTGTCCATCGGGTCCTGGGAAGCGGGCATCTCGACGGTGCACGACATGCTCACCGAGGAGGAGCGCTCGCACTACGCGTCGCTGGGCGTGGCCGCCGAGATGTCGGCACACCTCTTCGACGCGCAGGGCCGCCGCGTCGGGCGCGACCTCGGCGAGCGCTGCATCACGGTCGAGGCCGACCGGCTGCGCCGCATCCCCGAGGTGGTCGCGATCGCGGGCGGCATGCGCAAGTCGGAGGCCATCGGCGCGGTGCTCCGCTCCGGGCTCGTGACCAGCCTCGTCACGGACACCGTCGCGGCGGACTTCCTGCTGAAGGACTTCACCCCGGCACCTCGGCCGGCCCTGGAGCGCACGGACCCCGACGGGGACTGACCCACACGGGCCCGGGGGACCGGAGGCCCCAGGCCCGACTCGTACGGCCCGGGGAAACGACCCCGGGGCCAGGCACCCGTTTGGAGCTTCCTCCAAGCGGGTGCCCTCCGGACTGGAGGTTTCTTCCCGGCCGCACCGAGGCAGTACATGGGACAATCAAGTACGTGCGTCTGCCGCCGGGCCCCCCGCCCTGCGGCCTGCTCCGAGCGACTGGGATGTTCTGTACGTGCGTTTCCTCAATGATCTTCAGCCGTCGTACGACCTGACCTACGACGACGTCTTCATGGTGCCGAGCCGGTCGGCGGTCGGCTCCCGGCAGGGCGTGGACCTCTCCTCGCCGGACGGTACGGGCACCACGATCCCGCTGGTCGTGGCGAACATGACGGCCATCGCGGGCCGCCGCATGGCGGAGACGGTCGCCAGGCGCGGCGGCCTCGTGGTCATCCCGCAGGACATCCCGCTCGACGTCGTCGCGGACGTCACGTCCTGGGTGAAGTCCCGTGACCTCGTCTTCGACACGCCCATCACGCTGTCGCCGACGCAGACCGTGGACGAGGCCCTGTCGCTGCTGCCGAAGCGCGCCCACGGCGCGGGCATCGTGGTGGACGACAAGCAGCGCCCCGTCGGCATCGTCACCGAGCACGACCTGTCCGGCGTCGACCGGTTCACCCAGCTGTCCGTGGTGATGTCCAGGGAGCTGCTGGCCATCGCGGCGGACACGGACCCCCGCGAGGCGTTCAACATCCTCGACGGCGCGCACCGCAAGCTGGCCCCCGCCGTGGACCAGGAGGGCCGCCTGGTCGGCATCCTGACCAGGAAGGGCGCCCTGCGCGCGACGCTGTACACGCCTGCCACGGACGCGGCGGGACGGCTGCGGATCGCCGCCGCCGTCGGGGTCAACGGCGATGTGGCGGGCAAGGCCGCGCAGCTGCTCGACGCCGGGGTCGACACCCTCGTCGTGGACACCGCGCACGGCCACCAGGAATCGATGATCTCCGCCGTCAAGGCCATCCGGGGGCTCTCCCCGCGCGTGCCCGTGGTGGCCGGCAACGTCGTCTCGGCGGCCGGTGTGCGCGACCTGATCGAGGCGGGCGCCGACATCGTCAAGGTCGGCGTGGGCCCCGGCGCGATGTGCACCACGCGCATGATGACCGGGGTCGGCAGGCCGCAGTTCTCCGCCGTCCTCGAATGCGCCGCGGAGGCCGCTGAGTTCGGCAAGCACGTCTGGGCCGACGGCGGGGTGCGCCACCCCAGGGACGTGGCCATGGCGCTCGCCGCGGGCGCGTCGAACGTGATGATCGGGTCCTGGTTCGCCGGTACGTACGAGTCGCCTGGAGACCTCCAGCAGTCCGCCGACGGGCGGCTGTACAAGGAGTCCTTCGGCATGGCGTCCGCGCGCGCCGTCCGCAACCGCACGAGCGAGGAGTCGGCCTACGACCGGGCCCGCAAGGGGCTGTTCGAGGAGGGCATCTCCACGTCGCGGATGTTCCTCGACCCGGCGCGGCCCGGCGTCGAGGACCTGATCGACTCGATCGTCGCGGGCGTCCGCTCGTCCTGCACGTACGCGGGCGCGTCGTCTCTCGCCCAGTTCGCGGAGAGGGCGATCGTCGGCGTGCAGAGCGCCGCCGGATACGCGGAGGGCAAGCCGCTGTCGTCCAGCTGGAGTTGACCCGCCCCGCGCGTGGGGCGGCGTGACGGCGCGAGCACCCTGCCGGTGCGCGGGGAGGCCCCGAACGGGCACCCGGCGCACCGGCATATGCGTCTTCGATGATTTCCAGGGCCGACAGGCATGGCACCCGCGGTACGGGGTACACGCCTCCCACTGAACCATGCAATCCAGGGGAGGCGAACGTGTCGACGGCCAGCGCGGTCCCGTTCGAACGCACGACGTACGCAAGCGGAGAAGCCCGGACGGAGGGGCACGGACTTCCTGACGAGTACGGACCGTCCCCGTTCCGGCACGCCCCCTACGGTCTGCCGCATGTCGCGTCGCCCTCAGGCGTCGCCCCCAAGGACGCGCGGGAGATCTCCCGGCTCTTCTTCGCCCGTCTCGCGGAGCTGGAGGAGGGCACGGGCGAGTACCAGTACGCGCGCAACACCCTCATCGAGCTCAACCTGGCCCTGGTGCGCTACGCGGCCACCCGGTTCCGCAACAGGTCCGACCAGATGGAGGACATCGTCCAGGTCGGCACCATCGGGCTGATCAAGGCGATCGACCGCTTCGAGCTCAGCCGCGAGGTGGAGTTCGCGACCTTCGCCGTCCCGTACATCGTGGGCGAGATCAAGCGGTTCTTCCGCGACACCAGTTGGGCCGTGCACGTTCCGCGCCGCCTCCAGGAGCTGCGGATAGACCTGGCGAAGGCGAGCGACGAACTGGCGCAGCGGCTGGACCGCGCCCCGACCACGGCCGAGCTCGCGGCGCACCTGCGCATCGACGAGGAAGAGGTCATAGAGGGCATCGTCGCCAGCAACGGCTACACGGCGGGCTCCATCGACATGCCGGCCGAGGACTCCGCGGAGACGGTGACCCCGCTGGCCGACCGGCTCGGCGAACTGGACGCGGGGCTGGAGATCGCGGAGAACGTCCAGGCGCTGAAACCGCTGATCGAGTCGCTGGACGAGCGGGAGCGGCAGCTGCTGCGCATGCGGTTCGGCGAGGAGATGACGCAGTCGGAGATCGGCGAGGTCCTCGGCGTGTCCCAGATGCACGTCTCCCGGCTGCTGGCCCGCGTCACCGACAGACTCCGCAAGGGCCTGCTGACCGACTGCTGAGGCGCGACGCCGCCCCGGGCCGGCGCCGCCCGAACCCTGGCCGCCGTCCGTTGACCGCCGGCCCCTGGGCCGGAGCGTGCCGGGGTCCCGTCCGGTGCTCCCGGCTCCGGGCGGCCACGCCACGACGACGACCCTCCGTCCCGGCCCGTCCCGCGCGCCGGGCGGGGGCGGACGTCGTCAGGCGCGTGTTCTACTGCACCGGTGCGACTGAACGACCTGGACGAAAGCATCCTGCACGCCCTCGCCGAGGACGCCCGCCGCTCCTACGCGGACATCGGCTCTCTCGTGGGCCTGTCCGCACCGGCCGTGAAGCGCCGCGTGGACCGGCTGCGCGCCGAGGGGGCGATCACTGGGTTCACCGTGCGGGTCGACCCCGCGGCGCTCGGCTGGCGCACCGAGGGGTTCATCGAGATCTACTGCGGACGTAACACCTCGCCCGAGGACATCCACCGCGGCCTCGAACGCTTCCCCGAGGTCGCCTCCGCGTCCACCGTGACCGGCGAGGCCGACGCGGTGGTGCAGGTGTTCGCCGCCGACATGCGCCACTTCGAGGAGGTCCTCGAACGCATCGCGAGCGAACCGTACGTGGAGCGCACCAAGTCCGTGCTCGTTCTGTCGCCGTTGCTGCGCCGCTACGCGGCGGGCGCTCCGCAGTGGCCCGGGTCACGTTCCTGAGCGTTCCGTGCCCCGCCCCGCCGTCCGGCGCAACGATTCGCCGCGGACCGGCCGTCGCGCGCAACGGATCGCACAGGCAGACGCAACGGTCGCCGCTTGTCGCCGCCGGGCGCGCGACCGTACCGTCATGGGCGGGGGAGCCCGGGCCTGCGCCCGGCGCCCCGCTCCCGTCGCACCGCCCGTGACCTGCGAGGATTTTGCCATGCCCCCGTTGCGTACCGCCCTGCTCCAGAGTTCGGGACAGCCCGGTTCCACGGCGGGGAACCTGCGGACCCTGGACGATGCGGCGGCGCGCGCCGCGGCGGCGGGGGCGCGGCTGCTGGTCTGCCCCGAGATGTTCCTGACGGGGTACGCGATCGGCGACGACGTGGGCCGCCTCGCCGAACCGGCCGACGGCCCCGGCGCCGAGGCGGTCGCGAGGACGGCCGCGCGCCACGGTCTGGCCGTGCTGTACGGCTATCCGGAGCGCGACGGCGAACGGGTCTTCAACAGCGCCCAGTTGATCGCGGCGGACGGCACCCGGCTCGCGGGCTACCGCAAGACGCACCTCTTCGGCCCGTTCGAACGCGAGCGGTTCGCCCCGGGGGAGGTGCCGGTGGTCCAGGCCGACCTGGACGGCGTCCGGCTCGGGATCATGATCTGCTACGACGTCGAATTCCCGGAGAACGTCAGGGCGCACGCCCTGGCCGGCACGGACCTGCTGGTGGTGCCGACGGCGCAGATGCGGCCCTTCGAGTTCGTGGCCGAATCCGTCGTGCCGGTGCGGGCGTTCGAGAACCAGCTCTATGTCGCGTACGTCAACAGGACTGGGCGCGAGGGCGAGTTCGACTTCGTCGGACTGAGCTGCCTGGCCGGCCCCGACGGAACGGCGCGCGCCAGGGCGGGAAGCGGCGAGGAACTCGTCGTCGGAGACGTCGACCCCGCCCTGCTGGCCGCGTCGCGCGCCGCCAACCCGTATCTGCGCGACCGCAGGCCAGACCTGTACACGAGTCCGCGCGACTGACCGCACCGCCCGACACCGCACCGCTCCGGCGCGGGGCACGCCCCCGGCCGGGGCCGCGCCCGACCTCACGCATGCGCCGCGCCCC
>NZ_JAIUKE010000176.1:17969-23917 GCF_020176795.1 Streptomyces sp. 8L | reverse complement strand
CCGCCCTCCTACGCCCCGTCCGTCGCCGCCAGACCCGACCCGGTGGCCGCGATCCCCTGGGGGATCAGGGTCGCCGTCGAGGCCGCCTGGCGGCTGCTGATCCTCGCCGCCACGGTCTGGGTGCTGATGCGGATCGTCAGCGCCGTACGCCTGGTGGTGCTGGCGTTCGTCGCCGCCCTGCTGATCACGGCGCTGCTCCAGCCGACGGTCGCCCGCCTGAAGCGGCACGGCGTGCCGCGCGGACTCGCCACCGCCCTCACCACCCTGGCCGGGTTCGTCATCCTCGGGCTCATCGGCTGGTTCGTCGTCTGGCAGGTGTCCGAGAACATCGGCGACCTCTCCGACCGGCTGACCGACGGCATCAACGAGTTCAAGCACTGGCTCCTGAAGAGTCCGTTCCATGTGACGGACAAACAGATCAACGACATCGCGTCGAACCTGAGCAACGCGATCGGCACGAACACCAACGAGATCACCTCGGCCGGCCTCCAGGGCGTCACCGTCGTCGTCGAGTTCCTGACGGGGATCTTCCTCGCGTTCTTCTCGACCATCTTCCTGCTCTACGACGGGCCGCGGATCTGGCAGTGGGCGCTCAAACTCGTCCCGCAGCAGGCGCGGGAGGGCGTCGCGGGCGCCGGGCCGCGCGCCTGGCACACGCTCACGGCGTACGTGCGCGGCACCGTCATAGTCGCGATGATCGACGCGATCTTCATCGGCCTCGGCGTCTTCTTCCTCGGCGTGCCGCTCGCCGTGCCGCTCGGCGTGATCATTTTCCTGGGCTCGTTCGTGCCGCTGGTGGGCGCGGTCGTGTCCGGCGCGCTCGCGGTGGTCGTCGCGCTCGTCACCCAGGGCGTGTTCACCGCCCTGATAGTGCTGCTCGTGGTGCTCGCCGTGCAGCAGATCGAGGGCCACATCCTCCAGCCGTTCATCCTCGGGCGCGCGGTGCGGGTGCATCCGCTCGCGGTCGTGCTGTCCGTCGCCACCGGCAGCCTTGTCGCGGGCATCGGCGGCGCCGTGGTGGCCGTACCGCTGGTCGCGGTCACCAACACCGTAGTCGGCTACCTGCGTTCGTACGCGCACGAGCAGGCGCTGCGCGCCGCGCCCCGGCCGCACGGCGCGACCGCGGCCGACCTCGCCCCGACACCGCCGCCGCGGCCGACCCGGCCGCCCGGCGCCGGCGAGACCGGGGACGGCACGGGACGTGAGGGCCCGAAGGAGCCGCCGGCGCCTGGCGACGACGCCGGATGATCTCGGAACCCGAACTGGAGGGCGAGGACTGGCCCGAACGGCCCTCCGGCCGGCCCGGCCCCGCCGTTCCGGGGCAGCGCGACGGCGGCCTCGGCGCTCCGGGGGAGTCCGGGCCGGTCGTCGTCGGCGACGGGATGCCGGCGCCCGCGCCCCGCAGGGCCGCCCTGCGCTGGGGCCTCGGCGGCGCCCTCGTCGCGTCCCTGCTCTGGTGCGCGGGCCTGACGCTGTACCACTCCAGAAGCCCCGACCTCGGCGGTTACGGCGCCGAGCGCGACCTCTGCCTCGACGCCCCGCTGACCGCCCTGTCGAAGGTCCTCGGACCGGCCGGGACCCCCGAGGCCGCCTCCGACGAGACGGAGGCCGTCGACAGCGCGCAGTGCCGGACGGACCTCGGACGGGCCCCGCGGGGCAGCCCGTTCCACACCCTCGTCGCCACCCCCGTCGGCCCGCACGGGGGCGTGCGGACGCTCGTGAACCTCAGCTACGTCCTGCACAGGAGCACCGACCCTGCGCCGGAGTTCGACGCGCTTCCGCAGCCGAAGTCGCCCGGCTGGGCGCTGCACACCGTGCGCGTTCCCGGCCTGGGCGACCGGGCGTACCTGATCACGGACAGCGTCGGCGACATGCCGCCGACACTGCGGGTCCTCGACGGCCGCGCCGAGTTCACCCTGACCCTGCGCGTCTACTCCTCGTACGACGGCAACAGGGCCGATCCGTCCGAGGTACGGGCCGCGTACGTGTCCACCCGCCTGGTCGCCACCGTGCTGGCGCCCGCCATGAAGGACGACATGCGCGCCCTGATGAAGACGGTCAAAGCGGGTGGCTGAGCGGCGGGGCCGCCGCCCCGTCACTCCATCCGCAGGCCCTCGGGCCGCATCAGGCGCCACAGCGGGGGCATGCTCGCCAGCGTCACCAGCAGGACCACCGCCGCGCCCGCGCCCGCGTACGGCCAGAACATCCACCACGTCTTGACCGGTTCCGCCATCAGGTCCAGCGTCACCTTCCCGAGCACCAGACCGCCCGCCACCGCGAGTACCGTGCCGACCACCACAGGAACCGCGGTCTGCCACAGCACCGACCAGGCCAGCGTGGAGCGCCGGGTGCCGAAGGCCACCAGGACCGACAGCAGCCGCCTGCGCTCGCGCAACTGCTCGACCTGTGACACCAGGAGACTCGCCGCGATCAGAGCCATGACCGCCGTGCCGCCGATCTTGAGGCCGGTCCCCACGCTCGCGTACTGGCGGTCGCGGGCACGGTTCAGCAGCGTGGACACCCGGACCGTCGGCTCCAGCCGCCCTGCCGTGGTCCTGACGTGTTCCACCGCGTCGGGCACCTGCCCGTGCAGCCACACCCGCGCCACGGTCCGCGCGCCGTGGAGCCGCGCCGCGTCCAGCGCCGCGGGGGTGGCGAGGACGCCCGAGTGGCTCTCCCCCTCCCAGCCGCGCAGCGCCGTCACCACACGGGCCGACGACGGCACCGTGAACGTGGCCGGATGGGAGGCGCCGTCGCCGTCGTCGAGGGCGACGACCTCGCCGGGGCGGTCCTCGACGGCCATCCGCGCGCTCGTCCGGGAGACGAAGGTGTCACCGTCGCGGCAGACCGGGATGTGCGCGAAGGCCCGCAGGCTCGCGCAGTCCCCGACCGTGACGCTGGTGATGGGCGCGGAGTGCCCGTCACCCATCCCCGCGGCGGCCGCGGTCAGCGACGAGGCGTACGACTCGACGGTGGTGGAGACCGCGCTGACGCCCTCCGTACGGCCGAGCGCACTCGCGAGGCGCCGCGCCAGGCCGATGTCGGGCCCGCTGACCTCGGCGGTCGCGTCCGCCTCACGGGGCGTGCCGTGCGCGGCGCGGCCCGTCGCGGCCGGCAGGGAGCCCGTCGAGTGGTCCGGGTGCGCGAAGCTGTCCTGCATCCCGGCGAACACCATCTGGAGCAGGATCGCGCCCGCGACGGCGACGGTGATCCCCCCGATCGCGCGCGACGTGGAACCGCCGCTCAGCTGAAGGCGCCTGATCGCCAGCTGCCACGGCACCGGGCCGCCGCGCATCCGCGCCACGGACTTCTCCACCAGCCAGGGCAGCAGGCCCACCAGACCGATGAGGGCCAGCGCGGAGCCGACCACGATCGGCACGACGTGCAACGGGGCGTCCCTGCCCGCGAACCGGTGGGTGAGGACGAGCGTCGCCACCCCGGCCACCGGCAGCACGAGCCGCCACCACAGGCGTCGGGACCGCGGTTTCGCGTCCCGTACGACACCGAGCGGTTCGATCGACACGGAGCGCAGCGCCAACAGCGCCGCGGCCACCGACGTGACCAGGACGGCGACCACCACGAGCAGCACGAGCAGCGGCTGGGGCCGGACGTCCGAGGGGAACGCCGATCTGCCCCACAGCCGTATCCCGCCCGCGAAGTGGCGTGCCACCCAGAAGAACACCCCGCCGGCCGCCAGGCCCACCGCGGCGCCGGCCAGCGCCTCTCCCGCGGCCATCCAGCGGGCCGCGCGGGCGTCCGCGCCGACCAGGCGCAGCGCCGCGAGCCTGCGGTCCCTGCGCTCGCCGCCGAAGCGTACGGCCGTCCCGATGAAGACCATCACCGGTACGAGCAGGACGACGCAGCCCAGCGCGATCGACGCGACCAGCAGCGGGCCCAGGGGCTCGCCGGAGTGGTGGGTGCCGTACCCGCGCGCCCGGTGCGCGCCACGATCGGGGGAGAGGGCCGAGTCGCCCGCGTAGTAGAGCAGTTCGCCGGGGTCGAGCAGGCCCGGGTCCGCGACGGTGCCTGCGTCGGTGAACGGCAGCCGCTCCTTGAGCAGTTCGCCGCCCGGGCTGTTGATCAGGTCCCGCAGCGCGGGGGAGACCACCATCGTGCCGGGCTTCGGGATCGCGCGCACGCCGGGCGGCGGGGCGGCCCCCGCGCCGTCCGCGCGCAGCAGGGTGCCGGTGACGGGCTGCCCGTGGAACTCGGTGCTCGCGTCGATGAAGAGGAACGTCCCGTGCACGCGGGGCGCGCCGCCCGGGTGCGAGGCCGTGACCGCCCGTGCGTCGGAGCGGGCCGTCCTGCCGTCGACGATGCCGGGCACGGACGAGGCCGCCAGCAGGAGCGTCACACCGAGGCCGACGCCGAGCGCGGTCAGCGCCGTCCTGATCCAGCCCTCGCGCCCGCCGGACACGGCGAACCGCGCGCCGAGCGCGAGGCTGCGCCGCGCCGCCCTCATCGGGCCGCCGCCATGTCCCGTACGACGCCGTCCCGTACGACGACCTCGCGGTCCGAGTACGCCGCGACCCGGGTCTCGTGGGTGACGAGGACGACGGCGGCGTCCGTGAACCGGGCCGCGTCCGTGAGGAGTTGCATCACGCGCTCGCCGTTGAGCGAGTCCAGTGCGCCGGTCGGCTCGTCGGCGAAGACCACCCGCGGCGAGGTGACGAGCGCGCGGGCCACCGCGACGCGCTGCCCCTGCCCGCCGGAGATCTCGCCCGGCCGCTTGCGGGAGACGTCCGTGACCTCAAGGCGCTCGAGCCACTCGCGCGCGGCGGCCTCGGCGTCCTTGCGGCGGGTCCCGTCGAGCCGCAGCGGGAGCGCCACGTTCTCCAGGCAGGTCAGTTCGGGCACCAGCTGCCCGAACTGGAACACGAACCCGAAGTCGGTGCGCCGCAGCGCGCGGCGGCGCGCGTCGGACAGGCCGGTCAGCTCCTCGCCCCGGTAGGTGAGGGAGCCGGAGTCGGGGACGACGATGCCGGCGAGGCAGTGCAGCAGTGAGGACTTGCCGGAGCCCGAGGGGCCCATGACGGCGACGATCTCGCCGGGCGCGACGGAGAAGGAGGCGCCGCCGAGCGCGGTGACGGGGCCGTAGGACTTGCGCAGGTCGACGGCGGCCAGCAGGGGCTCGGGGGCGGTCATGTACGCACCTCCCGCGCGAGCCGGCCGAGCCGGGCGGCCGTCAGTTCCAGCCAGCGGACATCGGCCTCCAGGTGGTAGAGGGCGTGGTCGCAGATGAGCTGGTCGGCGAGGTCTCCGTGGCGCTTGCGCTCGGTGAGCTCCCGCATCGTGCGCAGGTGCGAGGCGCGCTGCACGTCCAGCACGTCCGCGGCGTCGCGGCCGGTGAGCAGCGCGATGACGACCTTGGTGTAGAGCGCGGACTGAAGGTACGGCTCCGGCTTCTCGGGGGTGGCGAGCCACTCCTGCACGTCGGTCACCCCGGAGTCGGTGATGGTGTACCGCTTGCGCTCGGGGCCGTCCCCCGACTCGACGGCGTCGACCTCGACGAGCCCGTTCTTCAGCAGCCGGGACATGGTCGAGTAGACCTGCCCGTAGTGCAGCGGGCGGTCGTGCCCGAATCTGTCGTCGAAGGCGCGCTTCAGGTCGTAGCCGTGGCGGGGGCCGGTCTCCAGGAGACCGAGGAGGGTGTGACCGATGGACATGGAGGGAACTATACACGCCGTCTATACACGCGATGTATAGCCAGCTGGGAGCAGGTGTGGGACGCGGCCGGCCCCGGAGCGGACCCGAGACGCGGCCGACCTCCGGAGCGGACCCGGGACGCGGCCGACCTTCTGGGCAGGTCCGAGACGCCGCCGGCCCCCGGAGCGGGCCCGGGACGGGCAACCGTCCCCGGAACGCCCCTCCTCGGCCCCGCGGCCCCCCGCCCCCCCCCCCCCGGCCCCCCCCCCCCCCCCCGGGGGGGGGCCGCCCGGGGGGGGGGG
>NZ_JAIUKE010000176.1:0-17961 GCF_020176795.1 Streptomyces sp. 8L | reverse complement strand
GCCTCACCCCTCTCCGTCTCCCGGCGCCCCCTCCTCGGGGGCGACGCGGCGCTGCGGGCCGCCGCGCGGCGGGATGGGGCGTGCGGCGCCCGGGAGGCGGCCCGTCTCGGACAGGGCGTGCCGCAGCAGGTACTCGATCTGCGCGTTGGCGCTGCGCAGCTCGTCCGAGGCCCATCGCGCCAGGGCGTCGTAGACCGCCGGGTCCAGCCGCAGCAGTACCTGTTTGCGCTCGGAGCCCCGGCGCGGGCCGCTTTCCGTCACTGATACAGCGTGCCCGTGTTGACGATGGGCTGTGCCGCGCGGTCCCCGCAGAGCACCACCAGCAGGTTCGACACCATGGCGGCCTGCCGCTCCTCGTCCAGGCTCACGATGTCCTCCTGCCGCAGCCGCCGCAGCGCCGCCTCCACCATGCCGACCGCGCCGTCGACGATCTCCCGGCGCGCCGCGACCACCGCGCCCGCCTGCTGCCGCTGGAGCATCGCGGACGCGATCTCAGGCGCGTAGGCGAGGTGCGTGAAGCGGGACTCGACGATCTGTACGCCCGCCGCCTCCACCCGGGCCGACAGCTCCGCCACGAGCTTCTCCGTGATCTCCCCGGCGTTGCCGCGCAGGGACAGGTCGTCCCGCTCGTGCGCGTCGTAGGGGTACTCGATGGCGATGTGCCGCACCGCGGCCTCGGTCTGGGTGGTGACGAACTCCAGGAAGTCGTCCACCTCGAAGGTCGCCCGGGCGGTGTCCCGCACCTTCCACACCACGACCGCCGCCAGCTCGATCGGATTGCCGTAGGCGTCGTTGACCTTCAGCACCGGAGTCTCGTTGTTGCGTACGCGCGTGGAGATCCGGCGCCGGGTCGTCAGCGGGTTCACCCAGCGCAGCCCGTCGGCGCGGATCGTCCCCCGGTAGCGGCCGAACAGCTGGACCACCCGGGCCTCGCCGGGCGCCACCATGTTCAGTCCGCGCATCGCCGTGAACGCCGCGAGGATGACCACGATCCCGGCGGGGACGAGCGCCCCCTTCACCGTCGTGCTCGCGCTGCCCGCCGCCACCGCGAGCAGCGCGATGCCCGCGGCCAGTCCGATCAGGCCGAGCAGCAGGGCGATTCCGCCGCTGATGCTGTGCGCCGTCTTCTCCCTGACCTGGGCCCTGGGCATGTCCGGCAGATCGGGGGCACTGTCGTGCGCCCCCGGAATGTCGCCGCGTGCGCCGTCCCGCGCGGTGTGCGCCTCCGTGCTTCGCTCCGTGCTCCGGTCCCCGTTCCGCGTCCCGGCCCCGGTGTCCTCCCGGGCGTCCTCCGGGGTCCCGTCGGGTGTCCCCGATTCGGGTGTGTCGTCTGGGTTTCCGCTGGTGGAAGGCATGTCGCTACCCCGTTTTCGTTTGTGGGCGCCCCGAGGGCACCCGGTCGAGCCGCCGTGCATCCGGCTAGCAATCTGATATCAGATTATCGCATTCGGCAACCGTTTGGCCCTGAGGTGAGTCGGTTCCAGATGAGACGGGTGGTTCTTCTCACGCGTCGCAGCGCCCCCTCGGCGGCTGTCCGTCATAGGGCGCGGTGTTAGTTTTCTGAGCTGATTTGCACAATGTTCAAGCCGATTTCCGGCGGCGGGGGCCTCGACGCGGAGCACCGGTACCCAGACCTGAGAGCGGGAGCGACACATCGATGGGCCGAGCTGATGAGCGACGCGCCCGGCAGCAGGCGATGCGCCATGCCGGCCGCAGGGACCGCAAGGGGAACAAACGCGGCATACGCCGCCTCTTCACCTGGAAGAAGATCCTCGGCACGGTCCTCGGGCTCGCCGTGGTCGTGATCGGCGCCTTCATCTTCGTGTACATGTCCGTCTCGGTGCCGGCCGCCAACGCGGACGCCGAGCGCCAGAGCAATGTGTACGAGTACAGCGACGGCAAGGTGCTCGCCAGGACCGGCGCGGTCAACCGCGAGATCGTCGGCCTCGACCAGGTGCCCAAGGGCGTCCAGCACACGTTCGTCGCGCTGGAGAACAAGACCTTCTACCAGGACTCCGGCATCGACCTCAAAGGCACCGCCCGCGCCCTGCTGAGCACGGTCACGGGGCACGGCAAGCAGGGTGGTTCGACCATCACCCAGCAGTACGTGAAGAACTACTACCTCAACCAGGACCAGACGGCCTCCCGCAAGCTCAAGGAGCTGGTCATCTCGCTCAAGGTGGACCGCAACAAGTCCAAGAGCGACATCCTGGCCGGGTACATGAACACCAGCTACTACGGGCGCAACGCGTACGGCATCCAGGCCGCCGCGCAGGCGTACTACGGCGTCGACGCGTCCAAGCTCACCGTCAACCAGGGCGCCTACCTCGCCGCGCTGCTCCAGGCCCCGAGCCAGTACGACTGGGCCGTCGCCACGCCCACCGGCAAGAAGCTGGTCACCGAGCGCTGGAACAACGTGCTCAGGAACATGGTCTCCATGCACTGGCTGTCCGCCCAGGACCGGGCCGGCATGAAGTTCCCCGTACCGATGAAGCCGAAGCCGCAGGCGGGCCTCGGCGGCCAGACCGGCTATCTGGTCGACGCGGCCGACAAGGAGCTGGAGCACCGCCTCGAGGCGGAGGGCGCTTCCGCCTCCGACGCCCAGGCCCGCGTCGCGGCCGGCGGTTGGACGATCACCCTCAACATCGACCGGAAGAAGGAGGCGGCGCTGGAGAGCGCCGTCAAGCACCAGCTGACCTCCAAGCTGGAGCCGAAGAACCGGCCGCGCGACGCGGACGCCCAGGCGGGAGCGGCCTCCGTCGACCCGAAGACCGGCAAGGTCCTCGCCCTCTACGGCGGCAAGGACTACATGACGCACGCGACGAGCAACGCCACCCGCGAGGACTACCAGCCGGCCTCCACCTTCAAGCCCGTCATCTTCGCCACCGCCCTGGAGAACGGCGCGCAGACCCAGGACGGCAAGCCGATCAACGCGAACACCATCTACGACGGCACCAGCGGCCGGCCCGTCAAGGGCAGCAGCATCGCGTTCGCCCCGACGAACGAGGACGGCGCCGACTACGGCCCGATCAACGTCCAGAAGGCCATGGACGACTCGGTCAACTCGGTCTTCGCGCAGATGGGCGTGGACGTCGGCATGACCGACGTGCTCAAGACCGGGGCCAAGCTCGGTATGGACATGAAGAACCAGCAGCCCTATCCGTCCCAGACGCTCGGCACGATGGGCGCGAGCCCGCTCCAGATGGCCGGGGTCTACGCGACGTTCGACAACCACGGCAAACTCGTCACGCCCGCCGTCCTGAAGTCGGCGGAGCACCAGGGCGCGAAGGTGTCCCTGCCCAGTCCGATCGGGCAGCAGGTGCTCACCAGGAACACCGCGGACTCCGTCACGTCCGTGCTGACCGGCGTGGTCGACCAGGGCACCGGCTCCATAGTCAAGAACAAGAACTTCCAGATCGCGGGCAAGACCGGTACGTCGGACGACGACGTGTCCGCCTGGTTCAGCGGCTTCACCCCGGACATGGTCACCTCCGTCGGCCTGTTCGGCGAGGCGGCGAAGGCCGAGAGCGTCGACGGCAAGAAGTACCCGCAGTTCGGCCATGTCCCGCTGACCGGTACCGGCGGCCTGATCGCGCAGAACGGCCGCGTCAACGGCGGTGGCTACCCCGCTCAGATCTGGGGCGAGTTCATGTCGGGCGCGGACAAGGCGCACGGTTCCGCGGGCAAGTTCGACCTCGACACCGACCAGGGCGCGGCGGTCGCGCCGTCCCCGTCCCTCACGACCTCCTCGTCGCCGAGCACCTCGCCCAGCACGTCCCCCTCGACGTCGCAGTCCGTGAGCCCGCCCGCGTCGCCCTCGCACAGCGAGCCCGCGTCGCCGCCCACCTCGTCCTCCGGCGACGGCTCGGGCTCGACGCCGAGCGGCGACCCGGGCGACGGCCCGTCGCCGTCGAACTCCGGCCTTCCGACCGGAGACCCCGGCGACGGGGACGGCGACCCGGGTACCGGCGACAACCCGGGAGGCGGCAACAACGGCCTGCTGAACCCCTGACCCGCACCGCGGGACGGGAGCGAGCCCCCGACCCGCACCGCGGGACGGGCGAGGGGCCCGGCCGGAGCGCGTACGGCGCACCGCCCGGGGCCCTCCCGCGCACGGCGCCGCACCGCGGGCGCGGCGCGGCCTGCGCGTCAGCCGCCGTTGACCTTCTTGGCGATCCGGTCACCGACCGCCTTGTCGATGTTCCGCCAGTACTGGATCGCCCGCTCCAGCACCGGCTTCGAGACGCCCTGGAGCAGATGCCCGGAGACGTTGGAGACGAGGCGGTCGCGCGCGGCGTCGTCCAAGACCTCCCGTACCTGCGCGCCCGCCTGGCCCCAGTCGTCGTCGTCCCTGCGCAGCGTGTACGCCTCGCGGACCATCTCACCGGCCGTCGCCCAGCCCGCCGGGTCGCCGAAGCGCCCGAAGTCGGCGTCGGGACCGCCGTACGAGTTCGGGGCGTACGGCATCGACGCCCTCGACGGCGTGTACCGCATCGAACCGTCCCTGCTGTACGAGTTGACGGCCGCGTGCGGGCGGTTCGGCGGCAGCTGCGTGTAGTTCGTGCCGATCCGGTACCTGTGGGTGTCCGGGTACGAGAACAGCCGTCCCAGCAGCATCTTGTCCGGCGAAGGACCGATGCCCGGCACCATGTTCGAGGGCTCGAACGCGGCCTGCTCGATGTGGACGAAGAAGTCCTCGGGGTTCCTGTCGAGGACCATCCGGCCCACGTCGATCAGCGGGTAGTCCGCGTGCGGCCAGATCTTGGTCAGGTCGAACGGGTTGAACCGGTAGTCCGGCGCGTCATCGAACGGCATGATCTGGACCTTCAAAGTCCAGCTCGGCGCGTTCCCCGACTCGATCGACTCGTACAGGTCGCGCCGGTGCTTGTCGGCGTCGTGGCCGGCCAGCTCGTCGGCCTCCTCCTGGGTGAGGAAGTCGGTACCCTGATCGGTCTTGAAGTGGTACTTCACCCAGAACCGCTCGCCGGCCCCGTTGATCCACATGTAGGTGTGGGAGCCGTAGCCGTTCATGTTCCGGTACGTCTTCGGGATGCCCCGGTCGCCCATCAGATAGGTGACCTGGTGGGCGGACTCCGGCGACAGCGTCCAGAAGTCCCACTGCATGTCGTTGCTGCGCAGCCCGGTCACCGGGTGCCGCTTCTGGCTGTGGATGAAGTCCTGGAACTTGATCGTGTCCCGCACGAAGAAGATCGGGGTGTTGTTTCCGACCAGGTCGTAGTTGCCGTGCTCGGTGTAGAACTTCAGCGCGAAGCCGCGCGGGTCGCGCCAGGTGTCGGGGGAGCCCTGCTCACCCGCGACCGTGGAGAACCGGGCCAGCATCTCCGTGCGCCTGCCGGGCTGGAAGAGGTCCGCCTTCGTGAACTGGCTGACGTCGTTCGTGACTTCGAAGAAGCCGTACGCGCCGGAGCCCTTGGCGTGGACCACCCGCTCGGGCACCCGTTCACGGTTGAACTGGGCCATCTTCTCGATGGTGTAGTGGTCCTGGAGCAGAATCGGGCCGTCGGGGCTGACGGTGAGAGAGTGCTCGTCGCTCTCCACCGGGATGCCCACGTTGTTCGTGGTGTACGGCGCCTTCGGGGGTGACTCTGACACTTTGTGGCCTCCCGCATGTGAGAAGGCCCGGGGGTCCGGGGACCGTCCCCCGGGTGTGGCTGTGGACACGCGTCCACCCACGGGCCCGGCCTTCACCGACCCCGGGCGGGCACAGCACCCGCCTGCCCCAGTGAAACCCCCCGACACCTCGTCGGCAACATCGGGAAGCCGTTTGTGCCTGGTCCGGTCCCTGGACGGGGTACGGCTACGGGGGCCGCTACGGGCAGCGGGGTACGGCTACGGGGTACGGGTATGCGGGATACGGGTACGAGGCCGACCGGGGCTGCTACCGGCACCGGCACCCGCGCCGGACGGGCCCGCGCCGGGCGGAGGCGCCGGGGCCGGCCGGTCGCCGGGGCCGGCCGGGGCGCCCGCTCTCACGCCCCCGTCGCCTCACGCCCCCGTCGGGATCTCGAACCAGACGACCTTGCCGCTGCCGAGCCGCGTCGCGCCCCACCGCCGCGCCAGCCGGTTGACCAGGAACAGCCCCCGGCCGCCCTCGTCCGTCTCGCGGGCCCGCCGCTGCCTCGGCAGCTGCGGCGAGTCGTCGCCGACCTCGCACCGCACCACGTCCGTACGCAGCAGCCGCAGTGTCACCGGCCGCTCCGCGTACCGCACCGCGTTCGTCACGACCTCGCTGATCAGCAGCTCGACCGAGTCGCTCAGCTCCTCGAGGCCCCAGCGCGAGAGCGCGTTGCGGGCCAGCCGCCGCGCCCGGCCGGGGGCCGCGTGCTCCGGCTCCAGGAACCAGTACGCCACGTCGCTCGGCGCGATCCCGTCGAAGCGGGCCGCGAGCAGCGCGATGTCGTCGTCCCGGTCGCCGGGGCCCAGCACGTCCAGCACGTCGTCGCAGAGCGCCTCCAGCGGCGGCGCGTGATCGGGGCCCGTCAGCCGCGAGGTCGCCTCCAGGCGCTCCCGCAGCTGCTCGATGCCCGTCCACACGTCCCGCAGCCGCGACTCGACCAGGCCGTCCGTGTACAGCAGCAGCGTCGCGCCCGAGGGAGCGTCCAGCTCCACCGCCTCGAAGTCGACCCCGCCGACACCGATCGGCGCGCCCGGCGGCACCTTCAGGACCTCCGCGCGCCCGCCCAGATGGAGCAGTATCGGCGGCGGATGCCCCGCGTTCGCGATCGTGATCCGGTGCGACACCGGGTCGTACACCACGTACATGCAGGTCGCCATCCGGTCCGTGCCCAGGCGCTGCGCCTGCTCGTCCAGATGGTGCAGCACCTCCTGCGGCGGCAGGTCCAGTCCCGCGAGGGTCTGCGCCGTCGTGCGGAACTGGCCCATCACGGCGGCGGAGGTCATCGAGTGGCCCATCACGTCGCCGACGACGAGCGCGACCCGGCTGCCCGGCAGCGGGATCGCGTCGTACCAGTCGCCGCCGACCCGCGCGGTCTCGGCCGCCGGAAGGTAGCGGGAGGCCAGCCGTACGCCCGTGGGCTGCGGCAGGTTCTCCGGGAGCATGGTGCGCTGCAACTCGTCCGCGATGTACGCCTCGCGGCCGTACAGCATCGCCTTGTCGATGCCGAGCGCGGTGTGCGTGGCGAGCTGGCCCGCCACCAGCAGGTCGTTCGGGTCGAACGCGGCCCGCTCGGGACCCCGCAGGAACACGGCCGCGCCGATGACGCGCCGCCTGCCGCGCAGCGGCGCCAGGATCACCCGGTGGCCCGTCGGCAGCACCCGGTCCACGCCGAGCAGTTCGGGCAGGGCGGCCCGCGCGGTCGCGGCGTCGCCGAAGACCGGGCGCACCCCGCGCAGCACCTCGCCCAGCGCACCGCCCATCCGGACCTCGCACAGCTCGGCCGCGGGCAGCACATCCGTGCCGGGATCGAGCAGCAGGGCGCTCGTGCTCGCCATGCCCGACAGCTCGGTCAGGCCGGGCAGCTGGGACGGGATGCCGTTCAGCGCCTCGATGTCCTCGCCCGAAAGACGCAACCGGTCCGTGCGGCGCAGCCGCAGCACGAACGGCGACACCGGCCGCTCGTCGCCCACCGGCAGCGGGTCGCGCAGATAGACGAGTATCGCGTCGGCGAACGTCGGCACCGTCGCCCTGCACAGGCCGAGCACGATCTCGTCGAGGTCCATGCCGCGCGCGATCCTGCGCGTCGCGGCGCCCACGAACCGCAGCATGTCGCCCTCTCGACGGGCCCCGGCCGCGGGGTCGAGCCCGGAGCGCTGGTGCGCCACGGCGGGCGCCTGGGCGGCCTCGCCCGGTGCGCCGGACCGCGGCCTCGTGCGTTCCTGCGGCCTGGCGGCCAGTGGCTGCCTGCCTTCGTGGGAGGTGGGATGCTCCGTCACGCGTGGAATTCCGTCCGTCCGGGCCGATGGTGCGCAGCCGCCGCCGAGTGGACGGCGGCTGTGGCAGTCAGGACACGTCCGCTGGTCCGCATGTCCCGTCTCTCCCTCGTGGTGGTGCTCGGCTTTCTCACGTCCGCGACGTATGACCCGCGGTCAGGCCGTGTGCCGAAAGCGCCCGTTGGGGCCCACCCGTCTCACCCGGCCACCGCCCCCCGATGACGGGGCTGCGCCCCGGCACACCATAGTCCGGACGACGATCCTACGTTTCAACCCTGTGGCACGGGCAAGGGTCTCACGCCGACGGCACTCGGCGCGCCGTCCCGATCTGGTCCCAGTCGTCCGGGAGTTCGGGCACCGGCCAGGCCGGGTCGGGCCGCCAGTTCTCCCACCCGTCCGAGAACGGCGACGCCCACGCCTCGACCGAGGCGAGGGCGTCCCGCCCCGCGGCCTCGACCATCCGGGCCTGGTCCGCATCCATCAGTCCGTCCTGCTGCGCCTGCGCGAACTCGTCCTCGTCCCGCCACTTCCAGGTGCGGTCGGGGTAGACGTCGATGTCGAGGAAGTGGTCCTCCGAATCGACTCCGCCCGCCCATCGGGTGCCCGGGCTCTCCAGATTGACGTACCAGCTCTTGAAGCGCCAGCTTTCGTCCCACCACAACCACACGGACCACGGCTGCCCCGGCCGTGCCAGCGAGAGCAGCCCGACGCCCCGCCACGGCGCCTGTCTGACCGTGCGGGGAGCGGTGTAGCGGGTCGCCAGCGGCTCCTCGTACGGCAGCCGGCCGTCGGCGAGCACCGGCCGGACGCACACGGTGCCGGAGGCGAGCCACAGCGCGAGGACGTCGGCGTCGTCGCGCACCACGGTCACCGGGCGGCAGATGTGGATGCCGCGTCGCCCGTTCTCCCGGTAACGCCACAGGATCTGCGTGCCCGGAGCCCAGTGCTGCCCTTCACTCGCTGCGATGTACCTGTCCGTGTCCGTCATGGGCAGATCTTACGAGCTGGTGCACGACAGAGAGCGGGCTCCCGACGTCCTGCGGTCCGCCTCCGGCGTTGTCGTCAGTCTCCGACGCTCCGCGTCGACTCCCTCCTCCGCCTTGGATGCGAAGCCGCAGGACGCCGCTCGCTGATCCACCCTCCGTCGCGCACCAGCTCGTTACGGGCGGGTCATGCGCAGGACATCGAGCGCCTCGTCCAGCTGCTCCAGGGTCAGATCGCCCCGGTCGACGTACCCCGACTCCAGGACGACCTCCCGGATCGTCTTCTCCTCGGCCAGCGACCTCTTGGCGACCTTCGCCGCCTCCTCGTAGCCGATGTACTTGTTCAGCGGGGTGACGACGGACGGCGACGACTCCGCGTAGACGCGGGCGCGTTCGGCGTTCGCCTCGATCCCGTCGACCGTGCGGTCCGCCAGCAGGCGGGTGACACGGGCGAGCAGCCGCACCGACTCCAGCAGGTTCTTGGCGATCACCGGCAGCATCACATTGAGCTCGAAGTTGCCCGCGGCGCCCGCCGTCGCGACCGTCGCGTCATTGCCGATGACCTGCGCGGCCACCTGGAGGACTGCCTCCGGGATCACCGGGTTGACCTTCCCCGGCATGATCGAGGAGCCCGGCTGGAGGTCCGGCAGCCGGATCTCGGCGAGCCCCGTGCGCGGCCCCGACGCCATCCAGCGCAGGTCGTTGGAGATCTTCGTGAGCGACACGGCGAGCGTCCGCAGCTGGCCCGAGGTCTCCACCAGGCCGTCCCGCGCGCCCTGCGCCTCGAAGTGGTCGCGGGCCTCCGTCAGCGGCAGCCCCGTCACGCGCGCGACCTCGGCGATCACCGCGGCCGAGAACCCGGCCGGCGTGTTGATGCCCGTACCGACGGCGGTCCCGCCGAGGGGGAGTTCCGCGAGCCGGGGCAGCGAGGCCGCCAGCCGCTCGACCGCGTACCGCACCTGTGCGGCGTACCCGCCGAACTCCTGTCCGAGGGTCACAGGGGTGGCGTCCATGAGATGCGTACGGCCCGACTTCACGACCTCCGCGAACTCGGCGCTCTTGCGCTCCAGCGCAGCGGCCAGGTGCTCCAGGGCCGGTACGAGGTCGCGCGTGACGGCCGCCGTCGCCGCGATGTGGAGCGACGAGGGGAACACGTCGTTGGACGACTGCGAGGCGTTGACGTGGTCGTTCGGGTGGACGGGGCGGCCCAGGCGCTCCGAGGCCAGCGTCGCGATCACCTCGTTGGTGTTCATGTTCGAGGAGGTACCGGAGCCCGTCTGGAACACGTCGATGGGGAAGTGCTCGTCCCACCGGCCCTCCGCGACCTCCTCGGCGGCGGAGCGCACCGCGTCCGCGATGTCCCCGTCCACCACGCCCAGCTCCGCGTTGACCTTCGCGGCGGCGGCCTTGATCTGCGCCAGGGCCTGGATGTGGGCCCGCTCGAGGCGCTGCCCCGAGATCGGGAAGTTCTCCACGGCGCGCTGCGTCTGGGCCCGCCACTTGGCGTCCGCGGGCACCCGCACCTCGCCCATCGAGTCGTGCTCGACGCGGAAGCCGGAGCCGCTCGCTGCCTCGGCCCCGGGGCCGCTCGTCGGATCGGTCGTCATCGTTCTCGTACCTCCTGAACAGATCAGCGCGGGGCCGCGCCGATCTGTTCCCGGAGGGTGGGTGTCACACCCCACCCGGGGCCGGGGGGCGCCCCCCGGGGGGGCCGGGGGGGGGGCCCCCCGGGGGGGGGGGGGGGGGGGGGCGGGGGCGGCGGGGGGGGGGGGGGGGTGTTGTCCCGGGGGGGGGGGTGCCCCCCCCCCCCCGGCGCCGCGGCCGGCCGGCCGGCCGGGCGGGCGGGCGCGACCCCGGGGCTCTCAGATACTCAGGCCCGGGTGCTCAGGCTCTCGGGCTCTCGGGCGAGGCCCTCAGGCCAGGCCCGGGCCCCGGACCGGGATGGAGGTGAACGTCGGCGCGGGCGCGGGCTCGGTGAAGAAGTCGTTGCCCTTGTCGTCCACGACGATGAACGCGGGGAAGTCCTCCACCTCGATCCTCCACACCGCCTCCATGCCGAGCTCCTCGTACTCGACGACCTCCACCTTCTTGATGCAGTCCTGCGCGAGCCGCGCCGCGGGGCCGCCGATCGAGCCCAGGTAGAAGCCCCCGTGCGTGCCGCACGCGTCCGTCACCTGTTTCGACCTGTTGCCCTTCGCGAGCATCACCTTGGAGCCGCCCGCCGCCTGGAACTGCTCGACGTAACTGTCCATCCGGCCGGCCGTCGTCGGGCCGAAGGAACCGGACGCGTAGCCGCTCGGGGTCTTGGCCGGGCCCGCGTAGTACACCGGGTGGTCCTTCAGGTACTGCGGCATCTCCTCGCCCGCGTCGAGCCGCTCCTTGATCTTCGCGTGCGCGATGTCGCGCGCCACGACCAGCGGGCCCGTGAGCGAGAGGCGCGTCTTGACGGGGTACCTCGTGAGCTCCGCGAGGATCTCGTCCATCGGGCGGTTGAGGTCGACCTTCACGACATCGTCCTCGGACAGGTGCTCGTCGGTGGTCTCCGGCAGGAACCGCGCCGGGTCCCGCTCCAGCTGCTCGAGGAAGACGCCCTCCGCGGTGATCTTCGCGACGGCCTGCCGGTCCGCCGAGCAGGAGACCGCGATCGCGACGGGCAGCGAGGCGCCGTGGCGCGGCAGCCGTACGACGCGCACGTCGTGGCAGAAGTACTTGCCGCCGAACTGGGCGCCGATGCCGATCTTCTGCGTCAGCTCGAAGACCTGCTGCTCCAGCTCCTTGTCGCGGAAGCCGTGCCCCACGGGCGAGCCCTCGCCCGGCAGCTCGTCGAGGTAGTGCGCCGAGGCGTACTTGGCGGTCTTGAGCGCGAATTCCGCCGACGTACCGCCGACGACGATCGCGAGATGGTACGGCGGGCAGGCGGCCGTGCCCAGCGAACGGATCTTCTCCTCAAGGAACTTCATCATGGCGCCCTCATTGAGGATCGCCTTCGTCTCCTGGAAGAGGAACGACTTGTTGGCGCTGCCGCCGCCCTTCGCCATGAAGAGGAACTTGTACGCGCCGCCGTCCGTCGCGTACAGCTCGACCTGCGCCGGCAGATTCGAGCCGGTGTTCTTCTCTTCCCACATGGTGAGCGGGGCCATCTGCGAATAGCGCAGGTTCAGCTTCGTGTACGCGTCGAAGATGCCGTGCGAAAGGGCCTCTTCGTCGCCGCCCTCGGTCAGTACGTTCTGCCCGCGCTTGCCCATCACGATGGCCGTGCCGGTGTCCTGGCACATGGGCAGGACACCCGCGGCCGCGATGTTCGCGTTCTTCAGGAGGTCGAGCGCGACGAATTTGTCGTTGGACGACGCGTCCGGGTCGTCGACGATACGGCGCAGCTGCGCGAGGTGGGCCGGGCGCAGATAGTGGGAGATGTCGTGCATGGCCTCGGCCGCGAGCGTACGGAGCGCCTCGGGCGCGACCTTGAGGAACGTACGACCGTCGGCCTCGAAGGTGGAGACACCCTCGGCGGTCACCAGCCGGTAGGGCGTGGTGTCTTCACCTGTGGGCAGCAGATCGGAGTACGCGAACTCGGGCATGTGTGGCCATTCCTCACTCGACGGGCCGGCGGGTGCCCTCGTTCCGGGGGCCTCCCCAGCGTAGAACCCGGTACTGACACCGCTTGTGTGAGGTCACGCTCACCTGTGCGCGCCCGCGCGAGCGCGTACCTCCGCGGGTGTCCGGGTCACGGGCGGGACTCGATGTCCGCGTCCGCCGCGCCGGGACGCGACAGCCCCTGGTCGCGATCTATCGCGTTTCGCTACTCTGATGGCGTGGACCTCGAAAAGCACCTCAGCACGCCCGTGGCACCGGTGGCCCCCGGTGCGATCCGGGCCTCCGACGCCGACCGCGACCGGATCGCCGACATCCTCAAGGAGGCCCTGGCGGAAGGGCGCCTCGACGCGGAGGAGCACGCCGAGCGCATCGACGCCGTGTACCGCGCGAAGACCGTGGGCGAGCTGGAGCCGCTGGTGGGGGACCTGCCCGCGGCGTCGGGCGCCGGCCGTGCCGCCGCCCCCGCGCCGTCCGGCGCCTCGTACGGCTACGGACCCGAGAGCGTCGCCCCCGCCGACAACCTGATCGCCGTCTTCAGCTCGAACGTCCGCAAGGGCCGCTGGCGGATCGGGCCGCGCACCAACGCGTTCAGCCTGTTCGGCAACATCGAGATCGACCTGACGGAGGCGCTGTTCACGCAGCGCCAGACCGTGATCAACGCGACCTCGGTGTTCGGCAACATCGAGATCCGCGTGCCCGAGAACATCTCACTGCGCGGCAACGGCGCGGGCGTCTTCGGCAACTTCGAGGTCAGGACGCTGGAGGGAACCGACCCCGACGCGCCCCTGGTGATCGTCAACGGGGCGGCGGTGTTCGGCAACGTCGAGGCGAAGCCGAAGCGCGGGAAGCTGATCGCTGACCTGCACCACCACATACGCAAGCACTTGGGGCGCTGAGCCCGGGGCCTGGGGGCGGCTTCGCCGCCGTCCCTGCCGATCCGTGGATTTCACCGGAATTTACGGTCGGGCGGAATTGCCGAATGGGCTGGATCGGCCTCTTTCGCGCCCATTTCAATTGCCCTCACTTGGCCCGACTCGGCCCCGAAGTCCCGTATTCCGCACCGCCTTCCGTGCCTCGAACCGTGTGCCACGCAGTGCATAGGCGTGCGTACAGCGGGTAGGGACCCCTGCGTCGTCTCTCGCTCGCGAAGCCGTCGTCAGGAGTAGACCGTGCTGCATCTGCCGCAGAAGCCACTGCAGGTCGCCGCCGCTTTGTCCCAGCACAACCCCACGCGCGAAGATCAGGCGGGCCCGTGGCACTCGGAGGCTGTGTGCCGTCGGGACGAGGCCGGGCTGTTCTTCGCGCCCTCCAAGGAGCCGACAGCCGCACGGCTGTCGCGGGAGGAGGCCGCGAAGCGGGTCTGCGCCCGCTGCCCCGTGATGGTGGAGTGCAGGGAGCACGCGCTGGTCCAGCCCGAGCCCTACGGGGTGTGGGGCGGCCTCACCGCCGCCGAGCGCCGCGTGGTGCTCGCCCGCCGCAGGCGCCGGGACGCCGAGCTGCGCCAGGCCGCGACGGCGGCGCCGTCGGGCCGTATAGCCGCCGCCGGCTGACCCCGGCCGCGTCCTTCGCGGGTACGGGAGGTGCCCCCGCCGCACAACGGGGGCACCTTCCGCATCTCTCCGCGATGGTTCAGTGCCGCGCCCGGCGCGCTCTCCGGCGCCGCGGCGCGCTCTCGGGTGCTGCGGCGCGCGCCGCTACTTGGCGCGGTCGAAGTCGATGGCGCTGTACGCGCGCAGCTTCGACAGCCGGTGGGTGGAGTCGATCTGCCGGATCGTGCCGGACTTCGAGCGCATGACCAGCGACTGGGTGGTGGCGGTCTCGGAGCGGTAGCGCACGCCGCGCAGCAGCTCGCCGTCCGTGATGCCCGTCGCGACGAAGAACACGTTCTCGCCGCCGACCAGGTCGTCCGTGGTCAGGACCTGGTCGAGGTCGTGGCCCGCGTCGAGCGCGCGCTGCCGCTCCGCGTCGTCCTTCGGCCACAGCTTGCCCTGGATGACACCCCCGAGGCACTTCATCGCGCAGGCCGTGATGATCCCCTCGGGCGTGCCGCCGATCCCCATCAGCAGGTCGACGCCGGTGCCGTCCCGTACGGCCATGATCGCGCCGGCCACATCGCCGTCCGAGATGAACTTGATGCGGGCGCCGGTCTCCCGGATCTCCTTCACGATGCCGTCGTGGCGGGGCCGGTCCAGCACGACGACGGTCACGTCGTCGGGCGAGGAGTGCTTGGCCCGCGCGACGCGCCGGATGTTGACGGCCACCGGCGCGTTGATGTCGACGAAGTCGGCCGCCTCGGGCCCCGTGACCAGCTTGTCCATGTAGAAGACGGCGGACGGGTCGAACATCGTGCCCCGGTCGGCGGCGGCCAGCACGGCGATCGCGTTGGGCATGCCCTTCGCGTTGAGCGTCGTGCCGTCGATCGGGTCCACGGCGATGTCGACCTCGGGGCCCGTCCCGTCCCCGATGTGCTCGCCGTTGAACAGCATGGGCGCCTCGTCCTTCTCGCCCTCGCCGATCACCACGACACCGTTCATGGAGACGGTGGAGACCAGGGTCCGCATGGCGTTGACGGCCGCGCCGTCCGCGCCGTTCTTGTCCCCGCGGCCCACCCAGCGTCCGGCCGCCATGGCGGCGGCCTCCGTGACGCGGACGAGTTCCAGGGCGAGGTTGCGGTCGGGCGCCTCGGGCGCCACGTCCAGTGGCGGCGGCAGGTGATGGTCTGTCATCGGGAGCGCGCACCTTTCTGCTGCTCTGCGAAGCCGGTTCGGCTCCGCCGTGCCGGTCGGCGGATCGGGGTGACGGCCCTGCCCGCCCTGTACGGAGAGCGGATGATCGGACTCTATCGGGTACCCGCCAGATTGAGCAGAGGGCCCCACGGATGAGCGCCCGACCGGGGTGCGACCATATGGGGCGTGGCAGGCGACGAACAGCAGGGCGCGACGACGGCGGAGACGGCCGCCGGGGCACCGACGGCGGAGACGGTCCCACCGGCCGCGGTATCGGCGGCCGAGACGGCCCCATCGGCCGAGGCACCGACGGTCGAGGCACCGGCGGCCAGGCAGGGCGCGGGGCAGGACGAGCGGGCGGGCGCGGAGCCTGACTCCGGCACGCCGGGACCCGGGAACGCGGCTCCCGCGGGCGGCGCCGCCGGTGCGCCCGCGGGCAACGCGGACGGCGCCTCCGGGCGTACGGCGGCGGGCGCGTCCGAGGGCAGGGCGGCAGGTGGCGGCTCGCGCCAGCGGAACAGAACCGTACGCGGCATGGTCCTGTCCCTCCTGGTCATCGGAGCGGCGGTGGCCGTGATCTACACCTTCTTCATCCCGCACGACGACAAGGCCAGTCCGGTCAAGCGCGTCGACTACCGCGTCGAGCTCATCACCGCGCGCCGGGCCGCCTCCTACCCGGTCGCGGCGCCCGTCGGCCTGCCGAAGACGTGGAAGGCGACCTCGGTCACGTACGACCAGGGCGACGGTGAGGCCTGGCACATCGGGTTCCTCGACCCGGCCGGCCAGTACGTCGCGATCGAGCAGTCGACGTCGCACACGAAGGGCTACGTGTCGGACGTCAGCCAGAACGCCAAGAACACCGGCAGGACGCAGGACATCGCGGGCAAGCGGTGGCAGCGCTGGAACGGCGGCCACTACAACGCCCTCGTCCACAGCGAGGGCGACTCCACGACCGTGGTGACCGGCACGGCCTCGGACCAGGACCTGGCGAAGATGGCGGCGGCGCTGGAGTTCGAGAAGACGAAGGCCTGACTGTCGGTGGCCGCCTCTAAGGTGGGGGCATGGCCAAGACGGAGACGGGCACGGAACCGGAGCAGAGCACCGGCGCGCTCGGATACGAGCAGGCGCGGGACGAGCTGATCGAGGTCGTGCGCCGCCTGGAGGCGGGCGGCACCAGCCTGGAGGAGTCGCTGGCGCTGTGGGAGCGCGGCGAGGAGCTCGCGAAGGTCTGCCGCCGCTGGCTGGACGGCGCGCGCGAGCGGCTGAACGCGGCCCTGGAGACGGACGAGCCCGCCGCCGAGGACTGAGGCCGCGCCACTGTCCGCGCGACGCCTGACGCGCCCGCCGACCGGCCGTCGAGGCCCGCCCCGACCGCACGAGCGCCGACCGCACGAGCGCGGGGCCCGCGCCGCGTCGCACCCCGTACCCCGCACCGCATCCCCGTACCGCTCCGGCGCTCAGTCCGCCCGTACGCGCAGCTCGCCGTCCGCGACCCGGGCGCGGAGACCGTCACCCGGCGCGACCTGCTCCGGGGAGCGGACGACCGTACCGTCCTCGCGCTGGAGCACCGCGTAGCCCCGCTCGAGCGTCGCCGCGGGGGAGAGCGACACCACCCGCGCCAGCGTGTGCGAGAGCTCCGAGTCCGCGCGGTCCAGCAGATGGCGCAGGACGCGCCGGCCCCGGTCCGCGAGGGTCGCGGTCTCCGCCTCCCGCTCGTCCACCATCCGCTGGGGCCGCTCCATCACCGGCCGCGCCAGCGCGTGCGCGAGACCCCGCTCCTCGCGCTCCAGCAGGGCCCGCACCGTGCGCAGCGCCCGCTCGCGCAGGGCGTCCACCCGGTCCAGCTCCTCGCCGACGTCCGGGACGACCCGCTTCGCCGCGTCCGTCGGCGTCGAGGCCCGCACGTCCGCGACGAGGTCGAGCAGCGGCGAGTCCGGCTCGTGGCCGATCGCCGAGACCACCGGCGTACGGCACGCGGAGACCGTTCTGATCAGCTGCTCGTCCGAGAATGGCAGCAGGTCCTCGACACTGCCGCCGCCCCGCGCCACCACGATCACGTCCACCGCGTCGATCGCGTCGAGCTCCTCGACCGCGGCGGTGACCTGCGCGACCGCGTTGACCCCTTGCACCGCCGTGTTGCGTACCTCGAAACGGACCGCGGGCCAGCGGCGCCTCGCGTTCTCCAGCACGTCCCGCTCGGCCGCCGACGCGCGCCCGCACACCAGGCCGATCAGCTGCGGCAGGAACGGCAGCGGACGCTTGCGCTCCGCCGCGAACAGCCCCTCCGCCGCCAGCGACTTCCGCAATTGCTCGAGCCGGACGAGCAGCTCGCCCATCCCCACCGGACGGATCTGCGCCGCCCGCAGCGACAGCTGGCCGCGCGGCGCGTACCACTCGGGCTTCGCGTGGACCACCACGCGCGCCCCCTCCGACACCACGTCCGCGATCGCGTCGAACACCTGGCGGTAGCACGTCACGCCCACCGAGATGTCGTACGACGGATCGCGCAGCGTCAGGAAGACCACGCCGGCTCCCGGCCGGCGGGAGAGCTGCGTGATCTGCCCCTCCACCCAGACCGCGCCCAGCCGGTCGATCCACCCGCCGATGAGCCGCGACACCTCGCCGACGGGCAGCGGAGCCTCCGGAGACGTTGTCAGAGCCATACCCGCGAGCGTATCGGCCGGGTACGACAACGCGGCCCCGCCCGGCGTCCGCATCCGCTGCCCTGCCCGCGCCCCCGCTTTACC
>NZ_JAIUKE010000175.1 GCF_020176795.1 Streptomyces sp. 8L | reverse complement strand
CGCGGGGCCGGGCCTCATCCGGCCCCCCCCGCGGGCTTATCTGGCCAACTCCCGCCCCCGCCGCGAAGGCGCCCCGGCCGGTGCGGCGGGCGGGGCCGCGGGGGGGGGGGTGCCGGCGCCGGTGATCTCGTCGCCGGGCGTGGGGCGCTGCGCCGGTGCTTCGGCGGACGTACGGGCGGGCGGCGGGGCGATGGCCCCTCCCGGGGTGTGCCCGCCGGTGCGGGCGGAGGCGTCCGCGGGGCCGGGAAGAGCGGCGTCGGTGGCAGAGGCGGCGGGCTGCTTGGTCATGTCGTCCCTGTGTTTCTTCAGGCACCGGGGGCGGTGGCTGTCCGTGACCAGACGGTAACAGTGCGGACACGGAGCCGAAAGGGCTTGCGCAATCTTTCAGCAAACTTTCGGTCACTTCCCGTGTCCTTACAGGTGCGGACCGGGGTCCCGTACAGTCCCGTTCCATGACCGCACGACTGGCCGGGATCGCAGCGCGCGCGGGGGTGAGCGAGGCGACGGTCAGCCGGGTGCTGAACGGCCGGCCGGGGGTCGCGACGGACACACGCAGGGCCGTTCTCGCGGCACTCGACGCGCTCGGCTACCCGCATCCGGCACGCGAACGCAGGCAGGGCGGCGCCCTGATCGGCCTCGTGATGCCCGAGCTGGACAACCCGGTCTTCCCGGCGCTGGCCCAGGCGATCGGCGCGGCACTGGCCGGGCGGGGCTGCACACCGGTGCTCGCCACCCAGGGGCAGGAGGGTTCCGCCGAGGACGAGCTGACGGACATGCTCGTCGAACGGGGCGCCACCGGCCTGATAGTCGTGTCGGGCCGGCACGCGGACACCACCGCCGACCTGGGCGGCTACGAGCGACTGCGGGCGCGGGGCGTGCCGTTCGTCCTGGTCGACGGGTACGCGCCCACGGTGCGCGCCCCGTTCGTCTCCCCCGACGACCGTGCGGCCGTGCGGCTCGCGGTGACGCACCTCGTCGCGCTCGGGCACCGGCGCGTGGGTCTCGCGGTGGGGCCCGCCCGGTTCGTGCCGGTGATCCGCAAGACCGGGGCGTTCGTGGAAGCGGTCGGCGAACTGCTCGGGCAGCCGGAGGAAGAGGCCGAAAAGCTCATCGGGCGGTCGCTGTTCACGCTGGAGGGCGGCCAGGCCGCCGCGTCCGCGCTGCTGGACGCCGGGTGCACCGCGCTGGTGTGCGCGAGCGACATGATGGCGCTCGGCGCGATCAGAGCCGTACGGCAGCGGGGTCTTGAGGTGCCGCGCGACGTGTCGGTGGTGGGGTACGACGACTCACCGCTGATGGCGTTCACCGATCCGCCGCTGACGACGATACGCAAGCCGGTGGCCGCGATGGGGCGTGCGGCGGTGCACACCCTGCTGGAGGAGATCGCCGGGTCCCCGCCCCCGCACAGCGAGTTCGTGTTCCTGCCCGAGCTGGTGGTGCGCGGCTCGACGGCGTCGGGACCACCGCGCTCCGCTTCGTAGACCACCGCGCTCCGCTTCGCAGACCGGCGCGAGCGGGGCCGTCTCCGGGGCCCGTCGGCCAGGGTTCGTCGGCCGGAGTACGCGGACCGGAGCGCGGCGCCGGGCAGCGCGTTCACCACGATGTCGCGCGGACTCACCCCGGAATTGGTCATCACACCCCCAAAGAGTGGCAAACGCGGGGTGAACGCGACCTGCGGATGATCGGTTCGGCGGAGCCGGTCTGGCAAACTCTGTCGCTATGGGTGAACCGACCGTGAACAGACCGGCCGTGGCCGCGCGGACGAGTCTCACGGCCGCGCCGTCACCCGCCGTTGACGAGGAGGCGAAGGTGGCCGACTCGCCGCCGACGACGGGCGCGTCGGCCGTGCGGGCCGGTGACAGCACGTCGACCGTGCGCGGCTGGCTGCGTCGCCGCAGACTGCCGCGCAAGCCGCGCATCTGGTTCGAGATCCTGCTGATCGCGGCGGGTTACTGGATCTACTCCAAGATCCGCAACGCCGTGCCGGAACAGCGCACGCAGGCCCTGCGCAACGCCCGCTGGGTGTGGAGCACGGAGCACCACCTCGGGATCGCCGTCGAGCAGTCGGTCAACCACGCCGTCAACTCGGTGACATGGGTGATCGTCCCGATGAACTACTACTACGCGACGCTGCACTTCATCATCACGATCGGCGTGCTGGTCTGGCTGTTCTGGGCGCACCCGGGCCGGTACGCGGCAGCCAGGACGGTGCTCGGCGTCACGACCGTCGTCGCCCTCCTCGGCTACTACCTGTACCCGCTCGCGCCGCCGCGGCTGCTGAGCGGCAAGTTCATCGACACCGTGGCCGTGCACCACACCTGGGGCTCGGTGTCCTCGGGCAACCTGAAGTCGGTGTCGAACCAGTACGCGGCGATGCCGTCGATGCACATCGGCTGGTCGCTCTGGTGCGGGCTGACGATCTTCGCCCTGGCGAAGGCGCCCTGGGCCCGCATCCTCGGCATGTGCTACCCGGTGTTCACCCTGTCGGTGATCGTGGCGACGGCCAACCACTTCTGGCTGGACGCGATCGGCGGAATTCTCTGCCTGGCGTTCGGCTACGCCGTCTCGTACGCCTGGTACGGCACCATGCCCTACCGGCTCCCCCGCCTGGCGAGGGAGCGCGGACGACGGGGCACGCAGCCGGTCAGGGCCTGACCGCGCGGCCCCGATGCCCCGCGCGTCGGCAGGGCCTCAGGGCGTGTCGTACCCGTAGAAGATCTCCTCCATCACGGTGCGCGCCCTGCGCGTCGCGCGCCGGTAGTCGTCGAGCATCTCGCCGACGCGGCCGGGGCCGTAGCCCAGGTAGCGGCCGACCGCGGCGAGTTCCCTGCTCTCCGAGGGGAACGTGTCGCTCGGCCTGCCGCGCACCAGCATCGTGCCGTTGCGCACGCGCGTCGCCAGCACCCAGGCCTCGTCCAGCGTGGCGGCGGCCTCCGGGGGGATCAGGCCGGCGTCCCTGGCGACCGCGAGCGCGGTCCTGGTGCTCGTGGTGCGCAGTTCGGGCAGCGCGTGCGCGTGCTGCATCTGCACCAGCTGCACCGTCCACTCGACGTCGGTGAGGCCGCCCCTGCCGAGCTTCGTGTGCAGGTTCGGGTCCGTGCCGCGGGGCAGCCGCTCCGTCTCCATCCGGGCCTTGAGGCGGCGGATCTCGCGGACGTCGTCCTCGGACAGCCCGCCCGCCGGGTAGCGCAGCGGGTCGATCAGCTCGATGAACCGCCCCCCGAGGCCGGGGTCGCCCGCCATCGGGGCGGCGCGCAGCAGCGCCTGGCTCTCCCACACGAGCGACCAGCGCCGGTAGTAGGCCGCGTACGAGGCGAGGGTGCGCACTATCGGCCCGCTCTTGCCCTCGGGCCGCAGGTCGGGGTCGATCAGCAGCGGCGGGTCGGCGGTGGGCACCTGGAGGAGCCTGCGCATCTCCGTGACGACGGTGGACGCGGCGACCGCGGCCTCGTGCTCGTCCACGCCCTCCCACGGCTCGTGCACGAACAGCACGTCCGCGTCGGACCCGTACGCCAGCTCGTGGCCGCCGAAGCGGCCCATGCCGATGACGGCGAACCGGGTGGGCAGCGTGTCGCCCCAGCGCTCGCGCACGGCGGCGCGCAGGGCGCCCGCGAGGGTGGCCGCGTTGAGGTCGGTGAGCGAGCGGCCGACCCGGTCGACGAGCGCCCCGTGGTCCCCCTCCGCCGGGCTCTCCTCCGTGCCGTACGAGCCGACGATGTCGGCGGCGGCCGTACGGAACAGCTCCCGCCTGCGCACCCCGCGCGCCGCCGCGACGCCGCCCTCCGCGGTGTCCGCGCGCCCCACGGCCGCGACGATCTCCTGTTCCAGGCCCTCCCGGCCGCGCGGGTCGAGCCCCTGCGGGGCGCCGAGCAGCGCGACCGCCTCGGGCGCGCGCAGCAGCAGGTCGGGGGCGAGCCGGCCGGCGGACAGCACGCGCGCCAGGTTCTCGGCCGCGGCGCCCTCGTCCCGCAGGAGCCGCAGGTACCACGGCGTCTTGCCGAGCGCGTCCGACACCTTGCGGAAGCCGAGGAGGCCCGCGTCCGGGTCGGCGGAGTCCGCGAACCACCCGAGCAGGACCGGCAGCAGCGTCCGCTGGATCGCCGCCTTGCGGGAGACACCGGACGAGAGCGCCTCCAGATGGCGCAGGGCCGCCACCGGGTCCGCGTAGCCGAGCGCTTCGAGGCGCTGGCCCGCGGCCTTGGCGCTGAGCCGGGTCTCACCGGGCGCCAGCTGTGCGACGGCGTCGAGGAGCGGCCGGTAGAACAGCTTCTCGTGCAGCCGCCGTACGACGGAGGTGTGCCGCTTCCACTCCTTGACGAGTGCGGCGACCGGGTCGGTGCGCAGGCCGATGGAGCGGGCGATGCGGCGCAGGTCCGCGTCGTCCTCCGGCATCAGGTGGGTACGGCGCAGCCGGTAGAGCTGGATGCGGTGCTCGACGGTCCGCAGGAACCGGTACGCCTCGTCGAGCTGCGCGGCGTCGGTGCGGCCGACGTAGCCGCCCGCGGCGAGCGCCCTGAGGGCGTCGAGGGTGGTGCCGCTGTGCAGGGAGGCGTCGCTGCGGCCGTGCACGAGCTGGAGCAGCTGCACGGCGAACTCGACGTCGCGCAGGCCGCCGGGCCCGAGCTTGATCTCCCTCTCGGCCTGCCCCGCGGGGATGTTGTCGACGACCCGGCGGCGCATCTCCTGCACGTCGGGCACGAAGTGGTCGCGCTCGGCCGCCTGCCACACGAGCGGGGTGACGGCCTCCTGGTAGGCGGCGCCGAGGGCCACGTCGCCCGCGACGGGCCTGGCCTTGAGGAGCGCCTGGAACTCCCAGGTCTTCGCCCACCGCTCGTAGTAGGCGAGGTGGCTGGTGAGGGTGCGCACGAGCGGACCGTTGCGGCCCTCGGGGCGCAGGTTCGCGTCGACGGGCCAGATGGCGCCCTCGACGGTGGTCTCCGAGCAGATCCGCATGAGGTGGGACGCGAGGCGGGTGGCGGCGCGCACGGCGGTCGTCTCGTCGGCGTCGGGGGTGTCCTCGGGGACGTCCCCGACGAAGATCACGTCGACGTCGGAGACGTAGTTCAGCTCGTGGCCGCCGCACTTGCCCATCGCGATGACGGCGAGCCGGCAGGCGGCGGCGTCCTCGGGTGCGGCGGCGCGGGCGATGGCCAGGGCGGCGCGCAGGGTCGCCGTGGCGAGGTCGGCGAGTTCCGCGGCGGTCTCGGCGACGTCCGTCGTGCCGCACACGTCCCTGGCCGCTATGGCGAGCAGGCAGCGCCGGTAGGCGACGCGCAGCGCGATCGGGTCGGCGGCGTCGGCGAGCCCCTGCTCGAACTCGGTCACCCCGGGGTGCAGGTCGGCGGACTCGTACGTGGCGAGGACCCGCCAGTCCTCCGGGTGCCTGGCCAGGTGGTCGCCGAGGGCCTCGGACGCGCCGAGGACCCCCAGCAGCCGGTCGCGCAGGGGCTTGGCCGTGACGAGGGTGTCGAGGAACACGCGCAGCGCGGAGCCTTCCGCGCCCTCCCCGGTCTCGCCGTGCGCCTCGGCGAGCCGTACGAGCCCGCGCAGCGCGAGGTCCGGGTCGGCGGTGGCGCCGAGCGCGTCGAGGAGGAGGGGGTCGGCCCGTACGGCGGCGATGGCGGGCGCGTCGAGGAAGCGCTCGGCGGCGGAGGGGTCGGTGAATCCGTGCCGCAGCAGGCGCGTGAAGGTGCTGCTGCGGCGGCCCGGCGCCGTCGTCATCCGGTCTTCTCCTTGTCCGGTCGCCCTGCTCGTTGCCCGTACGCCGACGGTGTCCGCGATGCAAGACTGGTGCGTTTGAGGACTGGGATCGAGCCTAGTCCCGACGGGCGCGGCACGGGAGCCGATGAGTTCCGGCCGCGCAGGGAGTCGGCACAGACATGACGGACGCAGCGAACTCCCACGAGCCCCATGAGCCCCACGAGCCCCACGACGGGACGGCAGATTACCCGCGCGGGGTGCTGGACGCCCGCTACGGCGAACCGGAGGCACGGGCCCCGGACTGGCGCTACGCGGTGCGGCTGCTGGACGAGGCGCAGGTCTTCTGGCTGACGACCCTGCGGGCCGGCGGGGCGGGGCCGCATGTCACGCCCCTGCTCGCGGTGTGGTCCGAGGACGCACTGCACTTCTGCACGGGTGCGGGCGAACAGAAGGCGCGCAATCTGGCGGCGGACCGCCGGGTGGCTCTGACGACGGGCGCCAACGCCCTGCACGCCGGCTGCGACCTGGTGGTGGAGGGCGAGGCGGTCCGAGTCACGGACGCCGCCCGGCTACGGCACCTGGCGGCCGCCTGGGAGGCGAAGTACGGCGCGGAGTGGCGTTTCGACGTACGCGAGGACGCGGCGGGCGACGGCGTGTTCGGCGGCGAACACGGCAACGTGGCACGGGTGTTCGCGGTGGCGCCGGTCCGCGCGTACGGCTTCGGCAAGGCCCCCTACAGCCAGACGAGATGGACCTTCGGCGCGCGGGACGCGGCGCGGACACCGCGCTGACCGGCTTCCTCCGGCCGAGGGTGTCGGGCACGCCGGAGGGCGCGGCGCCGAGGCGACGGCCGGAGCACCGGTCGCCGGAGCAGCCCGCGCTCACCGCGCCGCACGGGCGGCCCCCTGAGACGCTCACCGGGAAGCGAGCCGCACGGCAGCCCCTCGGAGCGGCGAAGTCCGCAATTTTTCGACCCGTTTCTTGGGTTCCCGCCGGCGACGGAGGCCATAGCATCTGCATTCAGGCCAGGACAGGCGGCTGTCTCCACCGTGTGGCGGATGACGGCCACCGCACGACACCGAACGGGTGGGCGTAGCGGCAGACCGCCTCGACGACCGAGCCGTGGAGGCCGACAGCACGGGAGCCGACTGATGACCGCCGTACCCCACCCGCTGGAGGAGACACTGACGTCGGGGGATCTCCTGTCCGAGATCCGCGCCCGTACGCCCGACGTCGGCGGCAACGCCGGCGGCTGGCCAGGACTGACCTTCTACCGGTACACCCGGCCCACGGAGCCGCAGTGGGAGGAGGTCAAGTCGCTCTCCCTGTGCGTCATCGCGCAGGGCCGCAAGTGCGTCGTGTCGGGCGGACAGCCGCATTACTACGACCCCTTCAACTATCTGGTGCTCAGCAGCAGCCAGCACTTCACGGCGGAGATCCTGGAGGCGACGGAGGAGAAGCCCTTCCTCTCGCTGGTGCTCCAGATCGAGCCGACGCTGGTACGGCGGGTCTCGTCCGACATCCTGGACCGCCGCGCACTGCCCTTCGGGCCCAAGGGGCGCGGCAAGCCCGAGCCGGTCTTCGTCTCCCCGCTGGACTGCGCGCTGATGTCGGCGACCATCCGCTTCCTCCAGGCGACCCACAACGGCGCGGACCGGCGAGTGCTGGCCCCGCTGTATCTGCGCGAGATGGTCTACCGGGTCCTCCAGGCGGAACAGTACGAACGCCTGATCGAGGTGGCGGCCACGGAAGCGGTCAGCAACCCGGTCAGCGAGGTGATCTCCTACGTACAGCGCAACATGTCGGAGCCGCTGACGGTGAGCGACATGGCGGAGCAGGTGTCCATGAGTCCGTCCGCCTTCTCCCACCTCTTCCGCGAGGTGACAGGGAAATCCCCTTACCAGTTCGTCAAGGAGATGCGACTCAACCGGGCTCGCGATCTCCTGATCGAACAGCAGATGAGTGTGACCAAGGTGTCGCGCGCCGTGGGATATCCCAGCACCTCGCACTTCATCAATGAATTCCGTGACCGGTTCGGGGCGACGCCGCGCGCCTATTGCGATCTCCAGCTCATTTCCAGAGAACTCGGCTCCCAGCAGCGAGGCTGAGGCGAGACGTTCCTTTCGCCCGTACCCCCTTGGCTTTCCCGGCAGCCGTACCCTTTCGCGCCTCTTCGTGGCACAGGGACCAGCGCGGGGCCGCCGCGCGCCGGGGGGCGGGCCCCGCGGACCGGGTGCGGGCCCCGCGGACCGGTGGGCCGTGGCGGAACCGGTGGGCCGTGGCGGGACCGGTGGGCCCGTAGGGCGCCGGCCCACCGGCCGCGCGCGGTCAGCCGACGCGCGCCCCCGCCCGCAGTTCCACCAGACGCTCGGCCAACGGGGCCGACGACGCCGGATTCTGGCCGGTGTGCAGATTTCCGTCCGACACCACATGCGGCCCGAAGACGGCGCCGCTCTGCTCGTAGCGGGCCCCGCCGGCGGTCAGGCGGTCCTCCAGCAGCCAGGGAGCCTTGTCGGCGAAACCCATCGCCGCCTCCTCCTCGTTGCTGAACCCCGTCACCCCGCGGCCCGCGAACAGCCAGGCTCCGGACCTGTCGCGCGCCGGCAGGAAGGCGGCAGGACCGTGGCACACCGCCGCCACCGGCTTGTCCGCGGCGGTGAAGGCCGCCACCAGCGCGCCGAACCTCTCGGACCGCGCCAGATCCTCCATGGGCCCGTGGCCGCCGGGCACGAACACGAGGTCGTAGTCCGCGGCGTCGGCCGTGTCCAGGTCGACGGGTGTGTTCAGCTCCGCCGCGATGCGGTCCAGGTACGCGCGAAACCGGCGGCCGGGCTCCTCTGAGCCACCGTTGACGGCCGCCGAGAAGCCGGCCTCGTCCGCCGTCGGAGGAACGCCTCCGGGAGTGGCGGCGACGATCTCGAACCCCGCCGCGCGGAAGATCTCATGCGGGACAGCCAGTTCCTCCGGCCAGTAACCGCAAGGGTGTTTGGTGCCGTCTGCCAGCGTCCAGTGGTCGGAGCCGGACACCGCGAGCAGTACGCGTGTCATGACAAACCTCTCTGCCGTCGAGCGCTTCCACGTCGTCTGCGGGAAGCACGCACATCACGTTAGGCAGCACGGCCATTTCCACCGCCGGGTTCGGTCGGAATCTTCTACTTCTCGCCCGGAACCCGCACCCTGCCGCACCGGCAGCGGAATACGCAGTTCTCCGGCAGGAATCTGCGATGCGTCGGCCGGAAATACGGGCCTACCGTCGTGACGTCGCGATAACGAACTGTTCACCTGGAGTTGACATGGCGCGCATCGCGTACCTCGTGTCCAGCGCGAAGGAGATCGTCCTGGCAGGGGGAAGCCGGCACCCCACGGGATATTTCGCCGAGGAGGCGGTCAAACCGTACGAGCGCTTCACCGCCGCCGGGCACGACGTGGTCGTCGTCACGCCGGACGGCGTGCCTCCGACCGCCGACCCGTACGGGCTCGAACACTTCTTCCACTACCCGGAGGAGGACCAGGATTTCTTCGCCTCGGTCATCCGCACCTTCCACCACGACCCGGACGACATCCGCGTCACCCTGCACCAGAACACGGAGCTCGGCCTGGTGGCCGCGCGCCGTGTCGTGGAGCGTCTGGTCGGGCGGAACCTGGCGCCCGCCGCCGCGCACGACCTCGTCAGCCGGGCGGCCCGGATCGCCTGGCTCCAGGACCGCCAACTGGTGGATGTCATGGTGGCCGAGGGCCTGGACGGTGGCCTGACCCGGGCGGACCTCCAGGACGCGGTCGACGAACTCGACGAGGCCGCACGCGCGTTGGCCTCCGAACGGCACCGCAGGCTGCGGGGTTTCGAGGGCTTCGGGAACCCGGTCGCGCTGTCCGGCCTCGATGACGGGCAACTGGCCTCCTTCGATGCCGTTTTCGCCCCCGGCGGCCATGGCCCGATGGTCGATCTGGCCGACAATCCCGACGTGCGCAGGCTGTTGCGCAGCCTCCACGACAGGGGAGCACCGATCGCCGCGCTGTGCCACGGGCCCGCGCTGCTGCTCGCCGCGCCCGACCGCGACGACGGGCAGTGGATGTTCGACGGCTACCGGATGACGTGCTTCACCGACGAAGAGGAGGACCAGACGGTCCCCGGCCGGCTCGGTCTGCCGTGGTACGTCGACACGGCCCTGAAGAACGCGGGCGCGGTCTTCGACGACGGGCCGAGTGCCTGGGCGTCCCACGTCGTGGTGGACCGCGAGCTCATCACCGGCCAGAACCCCAACTCGACGGAGGCCACGGCGGACGCGCTGCTGAAGGCGCTTGCCGCGTGAACACCGTTTCGGGGCGGACAGGAGCGGACCCCGTCCCGCTACGGGCCCGGTCACCGTACGACGGACCGGCGAGGTCCGCGTGGTCCGCGTGGTCCGCGCGGTCCGGTCCGGGCGGTCCATGTATCCCATTGTCGCGAAGGAGCACCAGATCATGAGTCAAACGCCCGCCGAGACGGTCCAGGGCTTCCTGGCCGCGCTGCGACGCGGGGACATCGACGGCGCACTGGCGCCGGTCAGCCGCTCCGTCGTGGCGAATCTGCACCCCTTGCGGGTCAGGGGCGGCGGCCGGGAGGACCTGCGCCGCCTGCTCGCCTCGACCGTGACCGCTTTCCCCGACCTGCTCCTCACCGAGAAGCACCTGCTCGAACTCGGTCGCGTGGTGGTCGTGGAACTGAAGATGGAGGGCACCCAGGCCGCCGACTACCTGGGCATCGTCAACCAGGAGAAACACATCGATCTGGACCAGGCGTGGCGCCTGACGGTGGACGCGGGGTCCATCACCGGGTTCGACCTCTACTGGTGCCAGAACCAGCTCTACCGCCGGCTGGCCGTGAAGCGGCTCGACGAGGTGGCCATCGTGGGAGGAGCGGCATGACCGTCGCGCGAGACGAGACACGCCCGCCCGACGGCGCTCCGGCCGCGGCTGCCGGGGCCCGCCGCGCGAAGGTCGCGGCCGAGAGCGCGGCCCGGCTCTTCGAGGCGTACCGCCGGCACGACATCGACGCCATGACCGACCTGTGCACGGACACCGCGCGGTTCTCCTACGTGCCCTACGAGGTGTGGGGCAAGCAGCGGGTGCTGCGGGGCGACGGCAAGGTGAAGACGGTGGGCAAGACCATCTGGGCAGGACTCGTCAATTCCTTCCCCGACCTGCACAACGTCGTCCACACCATCGACGCGGGCGAGGACGGCGACGCGGTCGTCTCCTGCGACATCGGCGGCCGGCAGCAACTGGCCTGGGGCGCCGCCGAGGCGCGGGGCGGTTCGTTCAGCGAGCCCCACCTGTTCGTCCTCCACGTCGACGAGGACGGGCTGATCGACAGCGTGCGGGCGTACTGGGACGGCGCCGGCATCAACCGGCAGCTCGGCCACCTCGAAGTCGACTGAGAAGGCACAGCCCCGAGGACATGAATCCCGAGGACGTGAATCCCGAGGACGAAAGGCAAGGACAGCGATGAGCCTGCTCAAGCGCGAGGAGTGGCAGCACTTCGTCCGCGACGTGGACTGGACCTACAGCTACGCCGACGACGAGGCGGTCTTCCCGGAGTGGCACAGCGGAACGGGCAAGGTGCCCAGGGAGGCCTGGACCGCCTGGGAGGAGGACTACAAGGTCACGTACCCGGACTACGTGGCCACGCAGCGGGAGAAGGAGTCGGCCGCCTACGCGGTGAAGGCGGCGTTGCAGCGCTCCCCGAACTTCGACCACCTGGACGAGGGCTGGCGCTCGTCCACCAAGATGCACTTCGGCGGTGTGGCGCTGGTCGAGTACGCCGCGGTGCTCGGCGAGTTGAAGATGGCCAGGTTCGGGCTGAACGGCTCGTGGCGCAACATGGCGACCTTCGGCGCGCTGGACGAACTGCGGCACGCGCAGATCACCACGTTCTTCGGCCACGAGTTCATCAAGAAGGACCCGCAGTACGACTGGACGCAGAAGACCTTCCACCAGAACAACTGGGTACCGGTGTCGCTGCGCAACGTCTTCGACAACATGATGATCGCGCCCAACGTGGTCGATCTGGCGATCGGACTGCCGTTCACGTTCGAGACCGGCTTCACCAACCTCCAGTTCGTGGCGCTGTCGGCGGACGCGCTGGAGGCGGGTGACGTCAACTTCGCCAACATGATCTCGTCGATCCAGACGGACGAGGCACGCCACTCCCAACAGGGCGGCCCGACGATGGAGATCCTGGTCGAGCACGACCCGGTGCGGGCCCAGTGGGTCATCGACCGCAACTTCTGGGGCTCGGCACGCGCCTTCGCCGCCCTCACCGGTCCCGCCATGGACTACTACACCCCCCTTGAACACCGGAAGCAGTCCTACCGGGAGTTCATGGAGGAGTGGATCGTCGACCAGTTCATCCACACCATCGAGGACTACGGCCTCAAGAAGCCGTGGTTCTGGGACGAGTTCATGCGAGGGCTGGACACGTGGCACCACGGCCTGCACATGGGTCTGTGGTACTGGCGGCCCACCCTGTGGTGGCGGCCCAAGGCCGGCGTCTCGAAGGACGAACGCGACTGGCTGAGGGAGAAGTACCCCAACTGGGAGGCCGTCTACGGTGACAAGTGGGACACACTGATCGACAACGTCAACGCGGACAACGTGGAGGCGACACTGCCCGAGACGCTGCCGTGGCTGTGCAGCATGTGCAACCTCCCGTGCTGCAACGCCGTGCAGAGCCGGTCGGGCCGGTGGCGGGTGCCTTCCTGGTCACTGAAGTACGGCGGCAAGACCTACCACTTCTGCACCAACGCCTGCCGGCAGATCTGGTGGAAGGACCGCGACAACGTCAACCACGAGACCCTGGTCGAACGGTTCGTGGCCGGGAAGATCCAGCCCATGGACGTCGGCGGAATCCTGTCGTACATGGGAATGACCCCGGACGTCATGGGCGACGACCCCGACTACGAGGCCTGGACCAGGGACTACGTGGGCCGCCCGGCCTCGGGACTGGCCCTGGCGGTCAAGGGGGCGAGCGCCTCGTGACGCCGCCGACCGGCACGGGCGCCGCCCGCCAGGCGCCGGCCGTCGTACCGCTCAACGCGGTCTTCGCCGACGACTTCGTGCAGATCCTGGTGGCCGTCACCACGGAGGACACCGCGGAACAGGTCGCGCGGGCCGTGGCACAGCACGTCGAGGGGAAGCGGGTCAGGGCGCTGCCGCACCCCAAGGTCGTCTTCCACAACGGGCGCCGCCTGGCACCGGACACCACGGTGGCACAGGCGGGTATGGAGCCGCTCGACCACGTCAGGGTCGAGTACGACATCCCCGGGGGAGAACGATGAGCCAGTTGGTGGGGCCGGTCCTGCGGATGGGCGACGACGTCGACCAGGTGATCGCGGCGATCGAGGACGACAACCCGGACCAGGAGATCGAGGTCGTCGACCGCGGCGCCTACGTCCGGGTGCGCGGCGCCGAGCGCGTCACCGTCACGCTGGGCACCCTGCGCCACTACCTGGGGCCCGAATTCGAGATCAGGTCGATGGAATCGATGATGTCCTCTTTCGTCGGGCGGGTCATCACCACCAGCGAGTCCATCACCTGGGAGGACATCACCGCCAGGAGCAGGGCGGCGGCGGAAGGAGCACCGATATGAGCGCGACCCCGAGGAAACCGCGTCCACGGCGGACTTTCAGCGCCTTCGGCGACGTCCGCAGGATGCCGAGCGAGTACGAGATCGTCACCCACGCCCAGAACTGGACCACCCGGAAGAACCGCAACGGTGCCTTCGAGCAGAACCCCTCCTCGGCCCCGAACCTGTGGTTCCTGACCTACCGCGACAAGTCACCGCTGGCGGTGGACGACTGGGAGCAGTTCCGCGACCCGGACGCCCTGACGTACCGCGCGTACGTCAACCTCCAGGCGGCCGCGGAGGCCAAGTCCGGCGGCGTGCTGGAAGAGTACGCCAAGGCGGACGCGGACCGGGGGCTGAGCACCGACCAGCGCCTCCTGCTGGCGGCCCTCCACACCCCGTCGCGCTACCTGGTCCACGGTTTCCAGCAGATCCAGGCCTACATCGGCTACATGGCGCCGACCTCGTACATCACCAACGCGGCCGGATTCGCCACCGCCGACCTGCTGCGGCGGCTCACCCTGATCGCCTACCGGACCCGCGAGCTGCAACTCGCCTCGCCCGACGAGGGCTTCGGGGAGAGGGAACGGCAGGTGTGGGAGGGGCACGAGGCGTGGCAGCCGGCCCGCGCGGCGGTCGAGAAGGCGCTGATCACCTACGACTGGGGCGAGTCGTTCACCGCGCTGGACCTGATGCTGGCACCGACCCTGGACGACGTACTGCTGCGGCAACTCGGCGAGGCGTCGCGCGAGGCCGGCGACCAGGAGTCGTGGCTGCTGTCGCAGTACCTCCAGGACGACACGGACCGGCGGGCCCGGTGGAGCGCGGCCCTGGTCGGCTTCATGGTCGGGAGCCGGCCGGGCAACGAGGCCGTGCTGCGGCGCTGGATGGACCGCTGGAGCCCGGTGGCCGACGAGGCCGCGGCCGGCCTCGGTGCGCTCTTCGAGCGCTGGGGGCCCCGGGGATGGACGGCGGACCGGGTGGTGTCCGAGGCGCGGACGGCCCGCGAGTCGCTGCACCGTCGGATCTTCGAGGCAGCTCCCGGGGCAGGCGCCGGCACGGAGCGGAGGGCCACCGGATGAGCGCCGCGACCGGGCAGTGGCAGGAGGCCATGCGCGTTGACGACCTGTGGGAGGGCGACATGGCGGGCGTCGAGGTCGCGGGGAAGAAGGTGCTGCTCGTCAACGTCGACGGCGACGTGCGCGCTTACCAGAACCGGTGCCCGCACCAGGCGTGGCCCCTGGACGAGGGCGACTTCGACGGGGAGACCCTCACCTGCGGGCGCCACCTGTGGGAGTTCGACGCGGAGAGCGGGCAGGGCGTGAACCCCGCGAACTGCCGGCTCACGTCCTATCCGTGCCGCGTCACCGACTCGGGAGCGATCCTGGTGGACGTCGGATGAGGCGCGGCAGGCAGGTGATCGTGGGCGGCGGCGTCGCGGGTGCCGCCGCCGCCCGGGGGCTGCGGGACGCGGGGTTCGAGGGCGAGGTGGTGCTCGTGGGCGACGAGCCCCACCGCCCGTACGAGCGCCCGCCCCTGAGCAAGGGGTTCCTGGCCGGAGAGGTCGACGAGGACGGCCTGGGCGTCGAGTCGCCCGGCTGGTACCGGGACCAGGAGGTGGAGCTGCTGCTGGGCGCCCGGGTCACAGAGATCGACACCGCGGCGGGGCGGCTCACGCTGTCCGCCACCGGCGGGGGCGAGAGCGGGAGCACCCTGCCGTACGACGGGCTGCTGCTGGCCACCGGTGTCCGGCCCCGCCGGCTGCCCGGCATCCGGGGCGAACGCGTCCACTATCCGCGTACCGTCGACGACGCGAGGGCGTTGCGCGCCCACCTCGCCGCCGCGGACCGGGTGGTCGTCGTGGGAGCCGGTTTCATCGGATGCGAGGTGGCGGCGACGGCTGTGGGCCTCGGCAAGGCGGTCACCGTCTTCGAGCCGGACACCGTGCCGTTCCGCCGTACCCTCGGTCCGCTGGTGGGCATGGCGCTCATCGGCATCCACCGTTCCCACGGAGTGGACGTACGCCTCGGTGAAGGGGTGCGGGACGTGGCCGAGACGGCGTCGGGGACCGTACGCGTCACCTCCACCGGCGGTACGCGGCTGGAGTGCGACGTGGTCGTGGTCGGGGTGGGAGCGCGGCCCAACACGGAACTGGCGGCGGCGGCCGGGATCGGGGTGGACAACGGCATCCTGACCGACGCCAGGGGCCGCACCTCCCACCCGGACATCTACGCGGCGGGTGACGTGGCCCGGCAGTACCACCCGCGCTACGGGGAGCGTCTGCGCGTGGAGCACCACGACACGGCGGCCCGGCAGGGAGCCCACGTGGCGCGCACCATGCTCGGCGGTGACACGGAGTTCGCCGAGCCCTTCTGGTTCTGGTCCGACCAGTACGAACACACCGTGCAGAGCGCCGGACGGCTGCCCGAGCCGTTCGAGCCGGTGGTCCGGGGCGACCCGGCGGAACGGAGCTTCTCCGCCTTCGCCTGGGACGGCGGCAGGGTGACCGGCGTGGTGTCCGTGGACCGTCCGCGTGACGTCCTGGACGTACGGCGTCTCGTGTTTGCCGAGCATCAGGTGACGCGGGAGCAACTCGCTGATGCGGACGTGGTGTTGCGGCACCTGGCCCCGCGCCGCGGGAGCGGCTCCCGGACGGCGGCCGGCCGCCGGACGACGGAGGTGTGATCGCATGACGGAGCTGACGGAGCCGCCGGAACTGCCGGAGCTGCTCGTCCACGAGGAACAGACGCGGGTGGCCGCGGCGGAGGCGGCGTCGGCGCTGCGGACCGTGACGGGGCTGCCCGCCCCCGCCGCGGTGTCCAGGCTTCGCTACGGCCCTGGCCGCACCTGCGAGCCGGTGGCCCGCGTCCTCGATCGCGCGCTGGGGAAAGCCGGACAGTCCGGTCTCAGCCCCGGCCGGCTGGTGGTGTCGGGCGGCGGCGCACGCCGCGGCGAGGACATCGTGCGGGTGCGCCGCACGGCACACGGCAAGGCGGACTGGATCACCAGCGAGACGGCCGACATCGAAATCCGCCTGGAACCGGCCGGCTTGAGGGCCACTGCCGAGGTGCGGGCACGCCCGTCCGGGTCCCGTGCGGACGACGGGCGGGAACGCGCCACCGAACCCCCCACCGATACCGGCACAGCGGTGCCCCCGCGGGTCGAGCCGCCCGGGGACCGCGGCGCCCTGATGGTGCGGGACCTGCTGTACGAGGTGCTCGACCCCGACCTGGGAGTGAACATCCTCGATCTGGGCTTCGTCCGCTCGATCACCGTCGATCACGACGTGGCGACCATCACCATGACCCTGACATCGGCCGCGTGCCCACTGACCGGGGTGATGGAGGACCAGATCCGCGCGGTGCTGGCGGACCGGCACCGCACCGGCGTGGCCGCCCACCGCATCGCGTGGGTGTGGCGGCCCGCGTGGAGCCCGGCGGACATCACCGACGAGGGCCGGGACCAGTTGCGCGCCATCGGTTTCAGCTTCTGACTTGTTCTCGGCCGGCTCCCGGCCGCCCACCGACCACGCCGGGCACACGTCCCGGGAAGGAGCAGCGTCATGGCACACGTCGTCATCGCCACCTGGAAGGCGGCGCCCGGCAGGGCCGACCACGTCCGCAAGATCCTGGAGACGGTCGCGCCGCTGAACCGCGCGGAGGAGAAGATGCTCTCCTTCGACGTCTGCGTCGACCCCGCAGACCCGGACACCTTCGTGCTCGTGGAGCGGTACACCGACGCCACGGGCTACGCCGACCACAGGGCCACGGAGGCGTTCCGGACGTTCGTGCTCGGTGAGGCGGTCCCGGCGCTCGCGGAGCGCTCGGTGCGGACCTTCGACACCACCGGGTGACCGGGACGGTGTCCCCGCCCGCCCCTGGAGGAGGTCCGGGGGCGGGCGGGGCGCGTCAGTCCGAGATCCGCTCGCGCCACTGGTTCGTGATGGGCAGGCGGCGGTCCTTGCCGAAACCCTTCGCGGAGATCTTCGTGCCCGGCGGGTACTGGCGGCGCTTGTACTCCGCGACGTCCACCATGCGCAGCGTCCTCGCGACGGTCTCCTCGTCGAAGCCGAGCGCCACGATGGCGTCCTTGCCCTGGTCGCGGTCGACGTACAGCTCCAGGACGCGGTCCAGGACGTCGTAGTCGGGCAGCGAGTCCGTGTCGACCTGGCCCGGGCGCAGTTCCGCGCTCGGGGGCTTGCTGATGGAGTTCTCCGGGATGGGCGGCGTCTGGCCGCGCTCCGCCGCCGCCCGGTTGCGCCAGCGGGCCAGGCGGAAGATGTCCGTCTTGTAGACGTCCTTGATCGGCCCGTACGCGCCGACGGAGTCGCCGTACAGCGTGGAGTAGCCCACCGCGAGCTCGGACTTGTTGCCGGGCGCGAGGACGATGTGGCCCTCCTGGTTGGAGAGCGCCATCAGCATCGTGCCGCGCAGCCGCGACTGGAGGTTCTCCTCGGCGAGGCCGGTGAGCCCCAGGGAGGACATGTACGCGTCGAACATCGGCTCGATCGCGACGGTGCGGAAGTGGAGGCCCGTACGCCGGGCCAGCTCGGCGGCGTCGTCCTTCGAGTGGCCGGAGGAGTACTTCGACGGCATGGACACGCCGTAGACGTTGTGCGCGCCCAGCGCGTCGCAGGCGATCGCAGCGACCAGCGCCGAGTCGATACCGCCGGACAGCCCGATCAGGACGGTGGAGAAGCCGTTCTTCGCCGTGTAGGCGCGCAGCCCGACCACGAGCGCCGAGTAGACCTCCTCGTCGTCGTCGAGCCGGTCCGCGTACCCGCCGGCCAGCTCGGGCTCGTAGGGCGGCAGCGGGTCGGCCGTGAGCGTCACGTGCTCGACGCGCAGCCCGTCGTCCACGGTCCCGGACGGCGGCTCGGGCGCGGCGGCCGGCAGGTCCAGGTCGAGGACCACGCTGCCCTCGGCGAACTGCGGGGCCCGGGCGATCGTCTCGCCGAACCGGTCGACGACGATCGAGTCGCCGTCGTAGACCAGCTCGTCCTGCCCGCCGATCATCGCCAGGTAGGCGGTGGTGCAGCCGGCCTCCTGGGCGCGCTTGCGGACCAGTTCGAGGCGGGTGTCGTCCTTCAGCCTCTCGTACGGCGAGGCGTTGATCGACACGAGGAGGCCCGCGCCGGCCGTCCTGGTGGCGGGCACCCGGCCGCCGTCCTGCCACAGGTCCTCGCAGATCGCGAGGGCGACGTCGACGCCGCGCACCCGGACGACGGGAAGGGTGTCGCCGGGCACGAAGTAGCGGAACTCGTCGAAGACGCCGTAGTTGGGGAGGTGGTGCTTCGCGTACCGCAGGACGACCTGGCCGCCGTGCAGCACGGCCGCCGCGTCCAGCGGAGCACCGGCGGGCTGCCCGTACTTCGGCTGGGCGGTCTCCGAGCGGTCCAGGTAGCCGACGATCACCGGGAGGTCGCCGAACCCCTCGTCGGCGAGGCGGACGGCGAGCGCCCGCAGCGCGGCGCGGGACGCCTCCACGAACGACGACCGCAGGGCCAGGTCCTCGACGGGATAGCCGGTCAGGACCATCTCGGGGAACGCCACGAGGTGCGCCCCCTGCTCGGCGGCGTGCCGGGTCCAGTGGACGATCGCCTCGGCGTTCCCCGCGAGGTCGCCGACGGTGGAGTCGATCTGATTCAGGGCGAGACGTAGTTGAGGCACGGGCCCAGTCTAATCACCGTAATCGTCTCTCTGACGCGATACCCGGGGCCGGTACGGGGACGTCGGCGCCGCGACCTGCGCGGGAACCTGCGCAGGGACCTGCGCGGCGACCGGTACGGGGACCCGCGCGGGGACCCCAGCGCAGGCCGTACGGGGCCGGGCGGCACGCCGTACGGGGCGGGCGCGGCGCGCCCGGTGCGGGGCGTATCCGCAGGCCCGCCGTGGTATCCCGGGGCCCGTTGGGCAGGCACTATGGGCACTGGGGCGCACCAGGAGGCCGCCGGAAGGCGCAACCTCTCGGAAACCCTGTGATGGCATGCTCGGAGCCGCCACATGTCCGCACAGACCGCCGGGGCACGGAACGGCGCCGGAGCAACCAGCCTGACCAGCAAGGATGAGTGGGATCGAGATGGATAAGCAGCAGGAGTTCGTGCTCCGCACGCTCGAAGAGCGCGACATCCGCTTCGTGCGCCTGTGGTTCACCGACGTGCTCGGCTTCCTGAAGTCCGTGGCGGTGGCCCCGGCGGAGCTGGAGCAGGCCTTCGACGAGGGCATGGGGTTCGACGGCTCGGCGATCGAGGGCTTCGCCCGGGTCTACGAGTCCGACATGATCGCGAAGCCGGACCCGGCCACGTTCCAGATCCTGCCGTGGCGTGCGGAGGCGCCCGGCACGGCGCGGATGTTCTGCGACATCCTGATGCCGGACGGCTCGCCGTCCTTCGCGGACCCGCGGTTCGTCCTGAAGCGGATGCTGGCGAAGGCCTCCGACCAGGGGTTCACCTTCTACACGCACCCCGAGATCGAGTTCTACCTGCTCAAGGACAAGCCGCTGGACGGCACGCGGCCCACCCCCGCCGACAACTCCGGCTACTTCGACCACACCCCGCAGGCCGTGGGCATGGACTTCCGCCGTACGGCGATCACCATGCTGGAGTCGATGGGGATCTCGGTCGAGTTCAGCCACCACGAGGGCGCGCCGGGCCAGCAGGAGATCGACCTGCGCTACGCGGACGCGCTGTCGACCGCCGACAACATCATGACGTTCCGCCTGGTGATGAAGCAGGTGGCGCTCGAGCAGGGCGTGCACGCGACGTTCATGCCGAAGCCGTTCTCCGAGCACCCGGGCTCCGGGATGCACACGCACCTGTCGCTGTTCGAGGGCGACCGCAACGCGTTCTACGAGTCGGGCTCCGAGTACCAGCTCTCCAAGGTGGGCCGGTCGTTCATCGCGGGCCTGCTGACGCACGCGGGGGACATCTCCGCCGTCACCAACCAGTGGGTCAACTCCTACAAGCGGATCTGGGGCGGCTCAAGCCGCAGCGCCGGCGCGGGCGGCGAGGCCCCCTCGTACATCTGCTGGGGCCACAACAACCGGTCCGCGCTCATCCGCGTGCCGATGTACAAGCCGGGCAAGACGGGCTCCGCGCGGGTGGAGGTGCGCTCGATCGACTCCGGCGCGAACCCGTACCTGACCTACGCGGTGCTGCTCGCGGCCGGTCTGAAGGGCATCGAGCAGGGCTACGAGCTGCCCGCGGGCGCCGACGACGACGTGTGGGCGCTCTCGGACGCGGAGCGGCGCGCGATGGGCATCGAGCCGCTGCCGCAGAACCTCGGCGAGGCGATCGCGCTGATGGAGCGGAGCGAGCTGGTCGCGGAGACGCTCGGCGAGCACGTCTTCGAGTTCTTCCTGCGCAACAAGAAGCAGGAGTGGGAGGAGTACCGCTCCGAGGTGACCAACTACGAGCTGCGGAAGAACCTTCCGGTGCTGTAGACAGACCACCATGGGTGACAAGAGCGAGGTGGCGCCGGGGGCGCCGAACATATCGGGCACCCCGGGCGAGCCGGACGCGACGGGGGCCGCGGGTGCGGGTGCGTCCGAGGCGGCGGAAGCCGGACGGAGGGTTGCCGGGGCCGGCCCGGGGGCGCGCGCCGGGGGCTCGCGCCCGGTCACCGTCGTCACGGGCGGCGGCCGGGGCCTCGGCGCGGCCGTGTGCGTCCGGCTCGCGGCGGACGGGCACGACATCGCCCTGGCGTACGTGAGTGACGCCGACGCCGCCGCGCGCACGGCGAAGGCCGTACAGGACGCCGGGGCGCGGTGTGTCACCGTCCGGGCCGACGTCTCGCGCGAGGGCGACGTGGACCTGCTGTTCGACACGGCCGTCGCCGAGCTGGGCCCGGTCACCGGGCTGGTGAACAACGCGGCGGTCACCGGCCCCCTCGGGCGGCTGGACGAGACGTCGACGGAGGTGCTGCGGCGGGTGGTCGACGTGAACGTGACGGGGACGCTGCTGTGTTCGCGGCGCGCGGTGCGGGAGATGACGGCCGCGAGCCCGGCGGGCGGCGGCGGTCCCGGGGCTCCCCGCGGCGCGATCGTGAACATCTCGTCGGGGGCCGCGACGCTGGGCAGCCCCGGCGAGTACGTGCACTACGCGGCGTCGAAGGCGGCCGTGGACGCCCTGACGGTGGGCCTGTCGAAGGAGCTGGGCCCGGACGGCATCCGGGTCAACTCGGTGGCCCCGGGCCTCGTCGACACGGACATGCACCGGGCGATGGGCGACCCGGGCCGACCGGCCAGGATGGCGCCTGCCATCCCGATGCGCCGGGCGGGCGAGCCGGAGGAGATCGCGGCCGCGGTGTCCTGGCTGCTCTCCTCCGAGGCGAGCTACGTCTCGGGCACGGTCCTGCGCGCGGCGGGCGGACGCTGAGCCGTCCGCGCCCGCTCCCGCGAGGGCCCCGGGGCCCGGCCGCGCTCCCGTCGCCTCAGAGCTCGACGCGGGCCGCGATCGGCAGGTGGTCGCTGCCCGTGCGCGGGAGCGTCCACGACGACTTCGGCGTCACGCCCCGCACCATGATCTGGTCGATCCGCGCCATGGGGAGCGACGCGGGCCAGCTGAACCCGTAGCCGTCGCCCGCCGCGCCCTGTGTGCTGCGCATCTGGGCCGTGACGGCGGTGAGGGAGCGGTCGTTCATCGTGCCGTTCAGGTCGCCGAGCAGCACCACCTTGGACTCCGGCTCGTGCGAGATGGCTGCACCGAGCGCGTTGGCGCTGTTGTCGCGCTGGTTGGCGGTGAAGCCCGCGTGCACCTTCACCCGGACCGAGGGCATGTGCGCCACGTACACGGCGACCTTGCCGTGCGGTGTGGAGATCACGGCGCGCATCGCCCGCTTCCAGCCGATGCGGATGTCGACGGCGTGCGTGCCGCTCATCGGGTACTTGCTCCACAGTGCGACCGTGCCCTCGATCGCGTGGTACTTGTACGTGTCCGCGAGGCCCTTCTCGTAGGTGGGCAGCGCGCTGGGCGTCAGCTCCTCGAGTGCGACGATGTCGGCGCCGGAGCGCACCAGGTCCCTGGACGTACCGGCCGGATCGGGGTTGTCCGCGTCGACGTTGTGCGTGGCGACGGTGAGATTCCCGCCCGGGGCCTCCTTGCTGACGATCAGTCCGCCGAACAGATTGAGCCAGACGGCGACCGGCAGCACGAGCGCCACCATCGCCGTCGCCGATCTGCGCACCAGCGCGAGCACCAGGATCACGGGAACGCAGACACCGAACCAGGGCAGGAAGGTCTCGGCGAGACTGCCCAAGTTGCCGATGGTGTCGGGGATGTGGGAGTGCAGCGCCATCACCAGGGTGGCCAGGACCGCGACGAGCGCGAGGACGAGGCCCCTGCGCCACATGCCGGGCCGCCAACTCCGCACGTAGGCAGGGCCCCGCCGGATTCCGGTGGGCCGGGTGTCCGCAGCGACCGTCACCGTTTCCGCCGTGTGCTCCTGCGTCATGAATCCCTCGCTGCTGTCGCCCGTACGTCTGGGACCCGGCCGGTCCCGCCCCCGCACCCGCCCGGAGTCAGTCCGACACTAGGCGATGAAGCACGGCTTTCGCCGCCACCTCACGGCACCCCCTGTGCCGACCATGACGCGACCCGGTGTGCGGAAGGTTCCGGGGCCGCGGTGGGGCCGGGATCACAGGGGCGCACGGGAACCACCACTTCCCGCGCCCGGCGCCGAGTGCCACCATGGAAGCGGTCCAGGGACGCCGTCAGGGCGCCTTGAGATGACGAAAGGGCATTCGTGCCATGACTTCTTCCTCCGCAGGTTCCGCGCGGCCGCAGCAGCACCGGGAAACCCCCGGCGAGCGGCCTCCTACATCCGCCGACAGCAGCGGGAAGGCGCTGTACGGCGGCAAGAGTTCCCGCAGGATCACCGTCCACGACATCGCCGCGGGCAAGGAGCGCGGCGAGAAGTGGCCCATGCTCACCGCGTACGACGCGATGACGGCGTCCGTCTTCGACGAGGCCGGCATCCCGGTGATGCTCGTGGGCGACTCCATGGGCAACTGCCACCTCGGGTACGAGACGACCGTCCCGGTCACCCTCGACGAGATGACGATGCTCTCCGCCGCCGTCGTGCGGGGCACGAAGCGTGCGCTGATCGTGGGCGACCTGCCGTTCGGTTCGTACCAGGAGGGGCCGGCGCAGGCCCTGCGCAGCGCCATGCGCCTCGTGAAGGACGCGGGCGTGGGCGCCGTGAAGCTGGAGGGCGGCGAGCGCTCGCACGACCAGATCTCGCTGCTCGTGCGCTCCGGCATCCCGGTGATGGCGCACATCGGCCTGACCCCGCAGTCCGTCAACGCGATGGGCTACCGGGTGCAGGGCCGGGGCGAGGAGGCCGCGCAGCAGCTGCTGCGGGACGCGAAGGCCGTACAGGACGCGGGCGCCTTCGCCGTGGTGCTCGAACTGGTTCCGGGCGAGCTCGCCGCCGAGGTCACGCGGAGCCTGCACATCCCGACCGTCGGTATCGGGGCGGGCCCCGGCACCGACGCGCAGGTGCTCGTCTACACGGACATGGTCGGGCTGACGCCCGGCCGGGTGCCGCGCTTCACCAAGCAGTACGCGAACCTGCGGCAGACGCTGGGCGACGCGGCCCGCGCGTTCGCCGACGAGGTCGTCGGAGGAACGTTCCCGCAGGAGGAGCACACCTTCCACTGAGCCACTGCCCGCACCACCGGCGGGCCCCCCCCCCCCCCCCCCCCCCCGCGGCCCCCCCCCCCCCCCCCCCCCCCCCCCCCCCCCCCCCGCCGGCGTTTCCAGGGCATGAGGAGGCGGGGTGCTCTGCTCGTCGGCCGTGCCGCGGGCGCGCGTGCTCCTGCCGTGACG
>NZ_JAIUKE010000174.1 GCF_020176795.1 Streptomyces sp. 8L | reverse complement strand
CTTCCGCCCCCGTCATGCCGCCCCGCCGTGCCGCCGTTCGCGACGCGGCCTCGGGCCGGCCGACGCCCGAAGAGGCGTCACCCGAAGGGGCGTCACCCGGGTGGCGCTACCGGGGTGGTGCCGCCCGGCGGAGCGCCGCCGGGGCCCGGGCCTGCCGTCCCGCCGGTCCCGCCCGGGCCCGGCCCCGCGGTGCCTCCGGTGCCCGCTGTGCCGCCGTCGGTGGTGCCGCCCGTGGTGCCGCCGTCCCCCGTGCCCCCGGTGTCCGTGCCGCCCGCGCCGGTGCCCGTTCCGCCGGTGTCCGTACCGCCATCGGTGCCGCCGGTCGTGTCGCCTCCGGTCGTGGCGGTCTGGCCGCCCGCCGGATTCGGCGTACCGCCGTCGGTGTCACCGCCGGTCGGGCCGCCGTCGGTGCCGCCGTCCGTGGCGCCGCCGTCGTCCGTCCCGCCGGTGGAGGTGCCGCCCGTGTCCCGTCCGCCGGTGTCGCCCCCGGTGTCGCCCGGCGCGGAACTGCCGGGACCGCTCGGCTCGTCGGAGGGACGGCCGGACGGCTCGTGCCGCTGCTCGGCGCCGTGCTGGAGGTGCAGGTCGAAACTCTGTACGGGGGAGCCCTTGAGGGCCGCCGCCGTGTACTGGCCCCAGATCTGCGCGGGCGGCCCGCCGCCGTTGACGCGGGCCTGGCCGAGCGCCCCGTACAGCGCCTTGTGCCGTGCGGTGGCCGGGTCCGCGCCCATCATCGCGACGACCGTGGTGAGGTCGGGGGTGTAGCCGGCGAACCAGGCCGCCCTGTCGTCCTCCGCCGTGCCCGTCTTGCCCGCGGCCGGGCGGCCCGCGGCCCGGGCGGCCGTGCCGGTGCCCTCGCTGCTGTCGACGACGGTGCGCAGTACGGACGTGGTGGTGTCCGCGGCCTGCCGGCTGACGGCCTGTGCGGACCTCCGCGCCGGGAGGGCGACCGCGGCGCCGTCCTTGGTGATCCGCGCGACGAGCGTGTACGGCTCACGCACCCCGTGGTGGGCGAGCGTCGCGTACGCCTGCGTCATGTCCAGGACGCTGGCGGTGGCGGGGCCGAGCGCGATGGACGGGGTGGCCGTGAGGTCCGGTGTGGTGGCCGGGATGCCGAGGTCGATCGCCGTGTGCTCGACGGTGGACGGGCCGACGTCCTCGGCCAGTTGCGCGTACACCGCGTTGACGGACTTGTTGGTGGCGGTGCGGACGGTGATGTCGCCGTAGTCGCGGTCGTCCTCGTTGGCGGGGGCGTAGCCGGTGGGGCCGTTCGGGCCCTGCACCATGCGGTGGTTGTCCCCGTTGTAGTGCGTGTTCGGCGTGATGGGGTCGCCGTCCTGCGTCTCGGAGCCGTTCTGGATCGCGGACGCGAGGACGAACGGCTTGAAGGTGGAGCCGACCTGGTAGTCGCGTCTGGTCGCGTTGTCGACGTACTGCTTCGTGTAGTCGATGCCGCCGTACATGGCGACGACGTCGCCCGTCGAGGGGTCGATGGACGCGCCGCCGATCCGGACGTTCTTGTCGGCGGGGCGGTCGTCGGGCTTCAGTTTGGAGTTGACGTTGTCGTCGACCGCTTTCACCAGCGCGTTCTGCCGGGGCCGCTGGAGGGTGGTGGTGATCCGGTAGCCGCCGCTCGCCAGGGTGCCGTCATCGATGATCTTGTGGCTGGTCAGGTAGTCCTTGACGGCCTGGACGATGTAGCCGCGCTGCCCGGACAGGCCCGCGTTGGAGGGGCCCGAGCGGCTGGGGGTGGGGAAGGTGAGCTTCGTGCGGGCCGCCTCGGTGAGCCAGTGCTTCTTGACCATGCCGTCGAGCACGTAGTTCCAGCGGGCGGTGGCCGCGCCCTTGTTCTCCGGGTGCGCGATCACGTCGAACTGGCTGGGCGCGTTGAGCAGCGAGGCCAGATAGGCGCCCTGCGCGGTGTCGATCTGCTCGACGTCCTTGCCGTAGTACGCCTGCGAGGCGGCCTGGATGCCGTACGCGTTGCGCCCGAAGTAACTGGTGTTCAAATAGCCCTGGAGGATCTCCGCCTTGGACCGCTCGCGGTTGAGCTTGACCGAGATGAAGAACTCCTTGGCCTTGCGGAGCAGGGTCTGCTCCTGGCCGAGGTAGTAGTTCTTCACGTACTGCTGGGTGATGGTCGAGCCGCCCTGGGTGCCCTTGCCCGTGACGGTGTTCCACGCGGCGCGCGCCATGCCGAGCGGGTCGACGGCCGGTTCGCCGTAGAACTCGCGGTCCTCGGCGGCGAGCACGGCACGCTGCACGGTCCTCGGGACCTGCGCGAGCGAGACGTTCTCCCGGTTGATGTCGCCGTCGCGGGCGATCGGGGTGCCGTCCTTGTAGAGGTAGACGTTCGACTGCGCGACGGCCGCGGCGTTGGCGCGCGGGATGTCCACCAGGTAGTAGCCCGCGATGAAACCGCCGACCACGATCACCACGATCGCGAGCACGCCGAACAGCACCATCCGCCACGTCGGCAGCAGCCGCCGCCAGCCGGTGCGCCGGCGGCGCGGGCGCTTCCCCTTGCCGGCCCGCGCGGCGACCGCGGGCGCGGGGGCGCCCGCGGGAGCCGCGTAGGCGGGTTCGCCGGGTGGAGAGCCGCCGTGCGCGGACGGCTCCGCGGGGCCCCCGGAGGGGTCCTCCGGGTCCTGGCCCTGCTGCGATGGCTCATCACTCATGTAGGGGAAGACTCCTCGGCCGCGTCCGAAGGTGTGTGCTTCGGCATAACGGTGTCGTATCGGGTGATCGGTGCAGATGGGATCGGCTGTTGCGAATGGGATCGGCTGTTACGGGTGGAACGGGTGGGACCGGCCGGCGGCGGGACCGGCCACAGGGGGGATCGCGCATACTCCGTCAAACGCCGCACATCTCCATGAAACACCGTCGGATCGGGAGAGATCCGAGCGTCGGCCCGCGCCGGAAATCCGATCGCCGCCGCCCACCCCGTTGGGCTAGGGTCGTGCGCTTCGTGTCCTTCGCGGTTCGTCCTGTCCTTCGCGGTCCTCACGCCCCTCGCGCCCGCGCCGGTGGGGCGCTCCGGTGCTGCCCCGGACGGGAGCGGGCGGGAGCGGGTGTGAACGGACGGACAGGGTCGGGAACGGACCGGAAGGGGCTGTCGTGCGGCTGTACGCCGTGGTGTGGGCGGGAGCGCTGCGCCGGTACGCGACGTACCGCGTGGCCGCCGTCGCCGGCGTGTTCACGAACACCGTCTTCGGCTTCATCATCGCGTACACGTATGTCGCCCTGTGGCACCTCAGGCCGCACCTCGGCGGCTACGGGCTGCCCCAGGCCCTCACCTTCGTCTGGGTGAGCCAGGGCCTGCTCGCGGCGAGCGGGATCATGGGCGGCGGCTTCGAGAGCGAACTCACCGAGCGCATCCGCACCGGCGACATCGCCGTCGACCTGTACCGCCCGGCCGACCTGCAACTGTGGTGGCTGGCCCAGGACATGGGCCGTGCCTGCTTCCAACTGCTGGCGCGCGGCGTCCTTCCGATGCTGGTCGGCTCCCTCTTCTCCCATCTCGCGCTGCCGCACAGCCCGCTGGTGTGGGCGGCGTTCCTGGTGGCCGTCCTGCTGGGGTTCGTGGTCAGCTTCGCGATCCGCTACCTCACGGCGCTCGCCGCGTTCTGGCTGCTCGACGGTACGGGCGTCACGCAGATCGCGGTGCTCGCGGCCACGTTCTGGTCCGGGATGCTGCTGCCGCTGAACGTCTTCCCCGGCCTGCTCGGCCAGGTCGCGCGCGCCCTGCCGTGGTCGTCGCTCCTTCAGCTCCCGGTGGACGTGCTGCTCGGGACGTACAGCGGCTGGGGCGCCGCGGGCGTGTACGCCTTCCAGGCGGGCTGGGCGGCCGTACTGCTCCTGCTCGGCCGGGTCCTCCAGTCGGCGGCGACGCGGAAGGTGGTGGTCCAGGGTGGCTGAGGACGGCGGAACGGCGGCGGCCCTCGATGCCCACGGGCACGTGGAGGGCCGCGAGAGCGGTGAGGACCGGGAGCACCGAGAGACCCGGGAGCACCGCGAGAACCGGGAGACTCGGGAGAACCAGGAGAACCCCGAGGACCGCGAGAACAGAGAGGGCAGGGAGGGCAGGGAGGACCGTCTCCCGGCGGCGGCCGGCCCCTGGCGGCTGGTGCGCGAGGGCGCCCGGGCGTACTGGCTGATCGCCGCCATGGCCATCAGGTCGCAGCTCGCCTACCGGCTCTCCTTCGCGACCACCGCGTTCGGCAACCTCGCGGCGACGGTCTTCGACTTCGTGACGATCCTGCTGATGTTCTCGCAGGTGCACGCGCTCGGCGGGTTCTCGCTGCCCGAAGTCGCCTTCCTGTACGGCACGTCGTCGACCGCCTTCGGCCTCACCGACCTCGCGATGGGTTCGACGGAACGGATCGGCACACGGGTGCGCGACGGCACGTTCGACGTCCTCCTGCTGCGGCCCGTGCCCGTACTCGCCCAGGTCGCGGCGGACCGCTTCGTCCTGCGGCGGCTCGGCCGGATCGTCCAGGCCCTCGCGGTCCTGGGGTACGCGCTGTGCGCCACGTCCGTCGACTGGGACGCGGCACGGGTGGCGCTGATGCCGCTGATGGTCGTGAGCGGCGCGCTGATCTTCGGCGCGGTGTTCGTGGTGGGGGCGGCGTTCCAGTTCTGGGCGCAGGACTCGGCGCAGGTCCAGAACGCGTTCACGTACGGCGGCACGACGCTGCTCCAGTACCCGCCGGGGCTGTTCGCGAAGGACCTGGTGCGCGGGGTGGTGTTCGTGGTGCCGCTGGCGTTCGTCAGCTGGATTCCCGCGCTGTACGTGCTGGGGCGCCCGCTGCCGCTGGGGCTGCCGGGGTGGGTCGCGTTCCTGTCGCCCGCCGTGGCGGCGGTGTGCTGCGCACTGGCGGCGGCGGTGTGGCGGCTGGCGCTCAGGTCGTACCGCAGTACGGGCAGTTGAGGGCGGTGGCGGGCGCGAAGGCGGCCGGTGGCGGCGGCGCGGCGGTCGCGTCGGTTGTTCGACGAGACGGGAGTGTGTCCATGGACGGCGGGCCCGGGGCCTTCATCGAACTGGACGGTCTGGAGAAGGTTTTCACCGTACGGCGCAGGGTCGGCCCGCTGCGCCGCGAGAGACACGAGGTCCGGGCGGTCGACGGGATCAGCTTCCAGGTCGCCCGCGGTGAGATGGTCGGGTACATCGGCCCCAACGGCGCGGGCAAGTCGACCACGATCAAGATGCTGACGGGAATCCTGACGCCCAGCGGGGGCCGGGTACGGGTCGCGGGCATCGACCCGTCGCGTGAACGCACCCGCCTCGCGTCCCGTATCGGCGTGGTGTTCGGCCAGCGCACGACGCTCTGGTGGGACCTGCCGCTGATCGACTCGTACCGGCTGGCCCACCGCATGTACCGGGTGCCGGACGCCAGGTTCCGCACCAACCTGGACCGCTGCGTCGAACTGCTCGACCTCGGCGCCCTGTTGAAGGTCCCCGTACGGCAGCTCTCCCTGGGGCAGCGGATGCGCGGCGACATCGCGGCGGCGCTGCTGCACGATCCCGACGTGCTCTACCTGGACGAGCCGACGATCGGGCTCGATGTCATCTCCAAGACCAAGGTGCGGGAGTTCCTGCGGGACTTGAACCGCGACCAGGGCACGACGGTACTGCTGACGACCCACGACCTCCAGGACATCGAGCAGTTGTGCCGCCGGGTCATGGTGATCGACCACGGCAGGATGCTGTACGACGGAACGCCCGCGGGGCTGCACGAGGCCGGCGGCAGTGAACGCACCCTCGTGGTCGACCTGGAGCGGGAGATGCCGCCGGTCGAGCTGGCGGACGAGCCCGCGGTGCGTGTCACCCGCGTGGAGGGGGCGCGCCAGTATCTCGCCTTCCCCGCGTCGCAGTCCGCCGCGCCGCTCGTGGCGCGGGTGGCCGCGGCGTACCCGCTGGTCGACCTGTCGGTGCGGGAGCCCGACATCGAGTCGGTGATCGCGAAGATGTACGGGGACCGCGCGGGCGTCTGAGGTACGTACAACCGCGTGCCCGCGCGGTGCGCGTTGGCTAGGCTGGCCGATATGACGAGTGAACCGCCCGAGCGCCGCACGGACAGCCACGTGCCCGAGAGCCGAGCGCCCGGGAGTCGCGTGCCCGGCGGCCAGGCGTCCGGGACCAGGGCGTCGGACGCCGAGCGGGAGCAGATCGCGGAGCGGCTGCGTGAGGCGGTGGCCGAGGGCAGGCTCGACATGGAGGAGTTCGACGAGCGGCTCGGCCTCGCGTACCAGGCCCGTACGCGCGGTGAACTCGTGCCGCTGGTCAGCGACTTGCCGGAGCCCGGTACGGCCGAGGGCGCCGGGCCGGCCGCGTCGGCCCTCGGTACGGCGCCCGACGCCGGAGTCTGGGCCGGGCGCGTGGGCAGCGGGCCCGGCACGTCCCGGAGCGCGTTCGGCATCCTCGGCGGCTTCGGGCGCAAGGGCAACTGGACGGTGGGCCGCAAGTTCCACGCGACGGCGTTCATGGGCGGCGGTGAGATCGACCTGCGCGAGGCGCGGTTCGAGGAGCCGGTGACCGTGATCCGCTGCTTCGCCTTCATGGGCGGAGTGCAGGTCACAGCTCCGCCGGAGCTCGACATCGAGGTCCGCGGCTTCGGCTTCATGGGCGGGTTCGGCGAGTCCCCCGCCAAGCGCGAGGCGGCCGGTATCAGTCCTGACCCGGACTCGCCCAAGGTCATCGTGACGGGGTTCGCGCTGATGGGCGGCGTCGGCGTGGAACGCAAACTCCGCAAGGAGGAGCGCCGCCGCCTCAAGGAGGAGCGCAAGCGCCTGGCCGCGGGCGGCGAAACCGGGTCCAGACCGGGTCGTGACGACCGCTACGAGGCCGTCTTCGAGGCCTACGAGGACAGGATGGCCCGCCACGAGGAGCGCAGGGCACGCCAGGAGGACCGCCGGGAGGAGCGCAGGGCCCGGCACGAGGAGCTCCGCGAGCGGCAGCGGGACCGGCGGGACGACCACCGCGACCGGCGCCGCGGCGGCGACGGTCGCGGCGACAGGCGTGGCGACGGGTTCCGCAAGGAACTCTGAGCGCGCGGGGCGGCCCGCCGGCGCCTTGCGACGATGCCGTCCGTCAGGTCGCGGCCGGGGTGTGGGAGCCCAGGAGTGTCCGCAGGTCTATGGCGGTCCCCATGGCCCGGTATCCGGCGTCGCTCGGGTGCAGGCCGTCGCCGGAGTCGTACGCGGGGCTCAGCCGGTCCGGCGCGTACGGGTCGCGCAGCACCCGGTCGAAGTCCACGACCGCGTCGAAGACGGCGCCCGAGCGGATCGCCGCGTTGACCTCGTCGCGTACGCGCTCCTTCGTCGCGTTGTACCCGGCGTGCGCTCCGAACGGGGTGAGCGTGGAGCCGACGACCCGCACGCCGTGCGCGTGCGCCTGCCGCACGAGGTCCTTCAGGCCGGCCACGATCGGCGCGCCGCTGCGCTCGTGGCCGTGCAGGATGTCGTTGACGCCGAGATCGACGAAGACGGCGCGGACGCCCGGGCGGGCCAGCGCGTCCTCGCCGAAGCGGGCGATGCCGCTGCGGCCGTTGCGCGTCGAGGACGCGTCACGCAGTACCTGGTTGCCGCCGATGCCCTCGTCCACCACGCCGTAGCGGCCGTAGGCGCTGTCCCGTACCCGGTCGGCGAGGACGTTCGGCCAGCGCCTGTTGCCGTCCATGCTCGACCCGATACCGTCGGTGATCGAGTCGCCGAAGGCGACGACCGTCCCGGCCGCCTGCCGGTTCTCCACGTCCACCGCTGTGACGTACCGCCAGTACGGCGTCCGCGTGTCGTAGCCCGCGCCCGACGCGTCCTCCGTACGGTCGCCGCGCGCGAGGTACGACGTCTGCTGCGCGTGCGAGTGGTAGGTGACGGCGCCACCGGGGTTCGGCGTGTACAGCGTCAGCAGCAGGTCGGAGCCGGCCGGGACGCCCAGTGCCACCGGGTCGCTCACGGTCTGCCGGCCGGCCGGTACGACCACGGACACCGACCGGGCGTCGCCGAAGGTCAGCCGCCGCATCGTGCCCGCCACGGCGCTGGGCCCGCCGCCCCCGGCGACCCCGACCGACGCGTGAGCGATGTACAGCGGCGCGGTGCCGTAGAGGTTCGAGAACGTGACGCGGGCGGCCGTACCGCCGATGCTCGTGTGCACGACGTTGCGTATGGACCGGCCGGGCAGCCCGTGCGGAGCGTCCGGCTCCGAGCCGACGGCGCCCGCGGCCCACGTACCGGCCCAGCCGCCGGACGCGGCGGGAGACGCCCGGTGCGGCAGCCCCTGGCCGTCCGCACCCCGCCCGGCGCCGGAACCGGTGGCACTGCCGTTGCTGCCGTCGACGGCGATCGACGTGTCGTCGTCGCCCCCGCGCCCGAACAGGCCGCCCGCGACCTGGCCCGCGAGGTCCTCGCCCGGGCCGAGACCGACGAAGATCCCGGCACACACCAGCCCCACGACCGCGAGCAACGCTCCGAAAAGGGCCAGGCCACGCTGGTTCGTCATGCCCGGGCTCACCTCACCTCTATGTACGAAAAACATCATCCGTCACGGCGGGGGAACTTGGCGCACGCTCGGGGAGTCACCCCTCAAGAGGGACAATGCGTACAGGAGGTTCCCGAGCAGTCGGTCGATTACGTGTCGTGTACGGGTGCGTACGGCGTGTGCGAGTGCGTACGGGTGTGTACGGCGTGTACAGGCGTGGACGGGTGGAGTGAATGGAACGCGGTGAAGCGGGACGGGGGGCCCAGGACGGCTCCGCGGGAGAGCCCTCGCACGGCAGACCGCCGGGACCTGGGATGACGCCGGAGGCCGGGGCCGCGGAGACCGGGGCCTCGGGCAGCGGGAGCGCGGGCCGCGGGAGCGCGGGGGTCGGCTCGGAGAGCGCGCGGGACGGCGGTACGCGGGACGTACGTGATGCGGGTGACGCGGGTGACACGCGTGACGTAGATGACGAACGTGACACACGTCATGGCAGGCCCGGGCCCGGCGGCGGGCCGGGGCGCGGCGGCGGCCTGCCGTCGTTCTCGTACACGGCGGCCGACGAGGAGAAGCGCCGCGGCGTACGCCGCATGAAGACCACGGCCACGGCGCTGCTCGTGCTCGTCGCCGGGATCTACGCGCTCACCACCTGGGGGAAGCACGAGGGCGCGGGGGCCTGGACCGGCTATGTGGCAGCGGCGGCCGAGGCCGGAATGGTCGGTGCGCTGGCCGACTGGTTCGCGGTGACCGCCCTGTTCCGCCATCCCCTCGGCCTGCCCATCCCGCACACCGCGATCATCCCGAACAAGAAGGACCAGCTCGGCGCGTCGCTCGCCCAGTTCGTGGGCGAGAACTTCCTCTCCGCCGACGTCGTACGGGCCCGGCTCCGCGCCCTCGGCATCGGGCGGCGCATCGGCGCCTGGCTGGCAGAACCGGCGCACGCCGACCGGGTCACGGCCGAACTGGCCACCGCGCTGCGCGGCGCGATCACCGTGCTGCGCGACTCCGACGTGCAGGCCGTCGTCGGCGAGGCCATCACACGGCGGGCCGACGCCGCCGAGGTCGCACCGCTGATCGGCAAGACCCTCGACCGGGTCGTCGCGGACGGCGCGCACCACCGGGCCGTCGACCTCGTCTGCGTACGGGGCAGGGAATGGCTGATCGCGCACGAGGCCTCGGTGATGGACGCGGTGCAGGGCGGCGCGCCCGGCTGGACGCCCCGATTCGTGGACCGGCGCATCGGGGACCGCGTCTACAAGGAGCTGCTGCGCTTCGTCACGGAGATGCGGGACATGCCGTCGCACCCGGCGCGGGGCGCGATCGACCGCTTCCTGAAGGACTTCGCCACCGACCTCCAGTCGGACACGGAGACCAGGGGCAGGATCGAGCGGCTGAAGTCGGAGCTGATCGCCAGGCCCGAGGTCCAGGACATCATCGCCTCGGCCTGGTCGTCCGTCCGATCCATGATCATCTCGGCGGCGGAGGACGAGCGGAGCGAACTGCGGCTGCGGGCCCGCGCCTCCCTGCTCGGCCTCGGCCGCAGGCTCGCGACGGACGAGCGGCTCCAGGGCAAGCTGGAGGGCTGGATCGAGGACGCGGCCGCGTACGTCGTCTCCACGTACCGCGGCGAGATCACGTCGCTGATCACCGACACGGTCAAGAGCTGGAACGCCGACGACACGTCGAAGAAGATCGAGGCGCACATCGGGCGCGACCTTCAGTTCATCCGGATCAACGGCACGGTCGTCGGCGCGCTGGCGGGCCTGCTGATCTACACGGTGTCGCAGGCGCTGGGCGCGTAGCCGCGGGCCCCGGCGCGCCCGCCCCGGGGGTATGCGCGCGGTCCCCCGGGGCACACACGGCGACGGATGTACCGGCCGGCGCCGTGCCTTCGGGTTCAGCGACGCGTCACGGCGTACGAGGCGGCGGCGACGCCACCCGCCACGGAGAAGACCGCGGGCCAGGCGCCTATCTTCTTCGCCAGCGGGTGGGAGCCCGCGAAGGCGGCCAGGTACGCCGTGCCGAGGCCGACCGCGGCCTTCGTGCCTGAGGCCTGCCGCCACTGCCACGCGGCCACCGTGCCCGCGGCCAGCAGCGCCGCCCCGCCCAGCTGCCGCTTCTTCGTCCACCGCGCGACGGCGAACCCGCCGACCAGCCCGCCGGCGGCCGCGGTCGCCGCGGGTGCCGATCCCGGAATCCTCGCCAACGCTGCCAACTTCGCCACTTCTGCCGTCCTCGCTGATGCGCCGCCGGCGACGCCGGCACGTCGCGGACGCGCCACCACCGGTCGGCAACCGGTCCTTCACACTCTGAACATGACCGAGCCTAACCAGTGCGGGTAGCGCCACGGCGCGGCGACCGGCGAGAAATGCACCACTCCGCACATCCCGTTCGTCCCGGGAAGGCTGAGCCCCGCGCGGCGTGACCTAGTGCTTCCTGCCCGGGCTCCCCGGATCTCAGATCCCGCCCAGATGACGCACACTCCCGAACTCGACGAGCCGCAGCCGCGTCCCCCCGTCACCGGTATCCCGTTCCCACGACGAGCCGGTATCCCGTTCCCACGACGAGACGGACGCGTTCGGCACGGGCACGTCGTCCGGCACCGGATCACCGATGCCCGCGAGGACGTGCCGAACCGCGATCACCACGGCGTCATGGGCGACGAGCAGCACATGCCCGGCCGTGTCCCCGGCACGCAACTCCGTGAGGAAGTCCCGTACGCGCAGGGCCACATCGGCGAGGGACTCCCCGCCGGGCGGCCGGTAGAACCACTCACCCAGCCGCTCACGCCGCGCCGCCTCCTCCGGCGCCCTGGCCCGCACCGCGGGCGGCGGCAGCAGCTCCAGTACGCCCATCTCCCGGTCCCGCAGCCGCTCGTCGACCAGGCGGGGCGGCGGGACGATCCCGGCCGCACGCGCCGAGCCGGCCATCACGTCCCACGTCTCGACCGCCCGGGCGTAGCTGGAGCACACGACGAGCCCGGGCCGCTCGCCCTCCGACACCGCCGCGAACCACCGCCCGAGCGCCCGCGCCTGCTCCACCCCGAGCGGCGACAGCCGGACCTCCGCGTCGGTCCCCTCCCCGACGAGTTCCGCGTCCCCGGTCTCAAGAGCGCGCGCCCAGAGCGCATTGGCGGTGCTCTGACCGTGCCGTACGACGGTCAGCCGCCGGAGTGTGGATCGCACTGCCTGCCACCTCGGTTCCTGTCACGTCACCACGCCATCACGTCACCACGTCACCCGGCATCTTCCAACGCCATGCACCCCGTAACCCGGACGCAGGGCGACACGCGGCCCTGTCAGGCCAATTCCCGCACCGGTACGGGCTCGACGGACTGCTCGGCGTTGCGGACTCCGTCCCGTACGCGAGCGGCCAGGGCGCGCACCCGTTCGGGAGGCAGCGCGGCCACGGGCACGGTCGGTGCCTGCTCGCCCCGGCACACTCCGCAGTCCCCGTCCAGCAGGCACTCCGGCGGGGCAGGTTTCCCGCAGGTGCCGCATTCGATGACTCGCCGGACCGTCACGAGGCCGGCCTCGGGCGGGAGTTCGGGCGGCAGCTTGGCGACGAGGCGCTTACGCACCAGTCCGGCCGCGTGGTGCACAGGGAAGGGCAGGCCGTCCGTCAGCGCACGCGCCACGTCCTCCACGCCCCACCCCCGCGCGAACCACTCCGCCGCCAGCGGCTCCAGGGCCTCGCAGTCGTCGGCGGACAGGGTGAGGCACGCGTTCCGCCGCCCGAGGGCGGCCAGCACTCCGTACGCGGGGGAGCGCTCGGCGACGGGCGCGCGGGGCGAGGGCACCGTACGGGCGAGTGCTGGGGCCACGATGGCGGGACCAGCCGAAACGTCCTCCACAAGGGGGACGGAAGCGGCCTCGGATCTCTCCTCCGACGCGGCGGCGCCCACGGCGTAGGCGGCCCACCAGCCGTCGTCCCGCGCGGTCCGAGTGAACCATGTCCGCGTCACCCACCGGATGCCGTCGCAGCCGGTGTGCACGCCCTCCCGCCCGCGCCGCAAATGCCCGGCCCGCTGGAGGAAGTTCAGCGCCGTGCGCAGCGCGCACTGGCCGTAGGGGAGCACCTTGGCCAGCGTCTTCACGGAGATGTCCGCGCCCTCGGGCAGCCGGTCGATGTACGACGCGACGGCGGCCTCGCGGGCCGGGAGGTGCATGAAGTCGGCGGGTGTGCGGGACGCCTGACCGGACGCCGAACGCTTCCCGTAGCCGGGCACGGCCATCGGATGCGCGGCTGCACGCTCTGCGCGGGGCACGTCAGTAAACTGGCTGTCAGCCATGGGGATCACGTTTCTGATCTCGATGGTCAGGCCCCCTGCAAGTGTTTGCCGCACCTGCTGGGGGCCGTTGTGTCTGTCTGACGGCACATTAAACGCAGATAACCCCGCGTCGCAACACGATCACGAAAAGTCATCACAACAGGTAGGGAGGGTGGGTGGGAACCAACAAACCAACCAATCCTTACAAACAGGGCTCGACCCCCGAAGCTTGAGCTTCGACCCCCCGCTCCCGCGCGAAACCCCAGGCAGACGCCCCGCCAAGCCACCCACCAGCACCCCCGAGGCTCAAGCGTCGAGGTTCGGGGGCCCATAGCTGCGAACCGGCCGAGGGCTCAGAGCTCTGGCGCGACATGCGTGGGAAGGGTGTCCGCTCTCTCGGTGGGTGTGGGTGCGCCCGCCGCGCGCTCATGCAGCTTGCCTTCCACAGTTGCATCGACTTGCTTCACTGGGGCCGCGCAAGAGTCGGAGACCCCGGCGGGGTTGTTTGACGGGATTGTGATGCGCTTCGAATCAGAAGCTGATGCGGAGGTGGCCTGAGGCTTCAGCTGCTGCCACGCTCGCCTTGCGCGAGTGCCTCGAGAATCACGCCGGCATCGACGTACAGCTTCTTCTCGGAGAAAGCCGCAGCGATCGCCACAGCTGCGTGTACGTCACGGCTGCCGACGCCTTTAAGAACCGTGCTGGCTTCGTCGTCCAGCCCCGCCGAATGGCAGGCAGAGACGACTTTCAGGACATCCTCCGCCGGCAGGAGCGTGGCAGCGCCCCAGAGCATCATGTGTGCGTCCCGGACCCGGCCTTCCGACTCGTAGCGCAGGAGCATGGGAAGTTCAGACCAGTCCTCGTCGATGTGGTCTTCAGGGTGCCGGTCCCCTTCTGAAGGGGGGACCGGGGCCCCCGGGGGTTTCGGGGGGGCGGGAAAATGTGGGGGGGGGGGGCCCCCGGGGGGGCCGCGGCCCCGCCCCCCGGCCCCCGCGGCGGCGCGGGGGGGGCGGG
>NZ_JAIUKE010000173.1 GCF_020176795.1 Streptomyces sp. 8L | reverse complement strand
CCCCCGCCCCGGCCCTCCCCCCCCCGCGCCCTGCCTATGGGTTCTTCCCCCCCGGCCGGGGTGTTTGGGGTCTTCGGGGGGCGGCCCCCTTGTTGTGGGGGGCCCCGGCGCCCCTGTCTGTTCCGGGGCGCCGGAAAATGGTGTGGCGTTGGGCCCGCGGCGAAGGAGCCTCTGCCGACGGCGGGCCAGCCGGGCGGCGCGGGAGGCCGGCGACTGGTGCTGACGTCGCTGCGGTGCTGCATCGGTCGGATAGCCCACCTCACAGCAGTCGCAGTGCTTCTTCGCTGCTGCCTCCCGCAGCGCGAACATCTCAGCCAGCGTGTAGGGCATAGACCTGTCCTGCTCCTCGGCATCGCCTCGGACTACGTCGTAGAAGCCCTTCAGGAGCGGGGGGTCGGGCACCCGGCCGCCGTTCAGATGGTTCGAGAGCGTCGATGCCGCCTGGTGTGCCCGTTTGGCGATGTCCTCCTGTTTCCGGTCGCTGCACTCCCGTAGTCGTCGGAGGGCAGTCAAGAACCTGCGCTTCGGCTCGCTGGTGCCAGGGGGAAGCTCTTTCCATCTGTGAGGCACTTCGGCTGTCAACGGGTCTCCTGGAAAGATGAACGGGAACGCGGAGGAGCACCCACGATTCTCCGTCAGTACCCCTTCATGCGAAAGACATTGGAGTTTTCGCTTGCCCCTCGAAACGCCGTTTTCGCTGGCGTAACCGCAGGCACACAAGTAAACCTGGATGCACACCAGAACCGGATCGGCCGGTCTGGCGCAGCCTGCGCAGCAGTGCTTTCTCGCATGTAAGGGGACTCGATGACTCAGCCGTCGTGGACGGATTCCAGCCTCGGCACCATGAAGCGCGCCGCTCTGTGGCTCGTGGCGGTCGTCGGTGAGGGGAGCACCTTCACCAAGGAAGACATTAAGGAGGCGTTTCCGGGCGTCGCTCAGGCCGACAGGCGGGTGCGCGACCTCCGCGACCACGGCTGGCGGATCGACACCCAGCGGGAGGACCTGACGCTGGGACCGAACGAGCAGCGCTTCGTGAAGGCTGGTGTGCCCGTCTGGGAGCCGGGGAAGGCCACGAAGACCAGTACCGCGCTGACCCAGACCCAGCGGCGTGAGGTGCTCGCGAGGGACGGTCACCTGTGCCGGTCCTGCGGGATTGCTCCGGGGGAGATGTACGCCGGCTCCTATGAGTCGGCGCAGCTGGACATCGCCCGCCGTACGGTGAAGCAACCGTCCGGCGGCGAGAAGACTGAGCTGGTGGCGGAGTGCAACCGCTGCCGCGTCGGCGGGCGCGGTCAGGCAGCGGACCTGGGCGGGCTTCTTGCCGGGATCAAGGGCCTGGGAAGCCTGGAGCGGAAGATGCTCGCCGGCTGGGTGTCCGAAGACAAGCGTGAGTTCAGCACCGTCGAACGGATCTGGGCGGACTACCGCACGCTGCCCGCCGAGTCGAGGGCTAAGGTCGCGGAGGCTCTCTCGGGCTTGGCTGACTGAACTGGCCTCAGCTGAGGACAGCCGGGCCGCAGGCCCGGCTCGCCGCCCGGCAGCACAACGCACGCACCTGTGCACCCACCAAGGATTTGAGGAGTACACACATGGCTAGCGAACTCGGTTCGCCGCCGCTCGCTGAAGCAAACCGGGAGATCGTGGAGCGGCGTCTCAAGGAGGCCGCCGAGGGGGCCGGCCTCCAGGAGACCCTGACCATTGAGTGGCGTACCAAGCCGCTGGTGGTCAGTGTGATCGACATGCCTCTGGACTCGCTCTACTACAACCCTGGTACCCACCGGGTCCGGGCACAACGTACCTACGACCCTGCCCAGGACAAGCTCCTGGACGAGGACCCGTGGAAGTCTGGGAGCCAGGCATACCTTGCGCACCTGCTGCAAGCCGAGCCCTCTGACCCGTCCAGGCGTGACAAGGACTTCGAGGAGCTCAAGCAGAGCCTGAAGGACTTCAGGCAGAACGAGCCCGGGCTCATCACCCGCGAAGGCGTTCTCGTCAACGGCAATACGCGTGCGGTCGCTCTGCGGGAGCTCGCCGTGGGGAACATCCGGGTCGGTGTTCTGCCCGAGTCCTGCACCTGGGATGACATCAACAAAGTTGAGCTGTCCCTCCAGCTGCGGCATGACACGCGCCGCGAGTACTCGTACATCAACCAGATCCTGACCATCGACGAAGAGCTCTCTGCCGGCCGGGATCTCGCCGATATCGCCCGGGAGTTCAGGATCAGGACCACGACAGCCGAGCAGGATCTCTGGGTGCTGGCCTGCCTGCGCGACCTCGCCGAGCGTTCGAAGTCGGGCGGCGTGCAGCTGCGTCTGATGGACTTCGAAGATGCCCAGGAGAAGCTCCGGGAGCTCTTCCGGGCTTACACCAAGGCATCCAAGATCAACAAGGAGGCAGCGGACCTGCTGAAGGAGAACCGCCTCGCCGCGATCGTGCTGGAGTTCTCCAAGACGGACCTGCGGCTCATCGAGTCGGAGTTCCGCTCGCGCTACCTGGAGCAGCGTTTGCCACAGGGCCTCGCAGCTGTCCCTGCCCAGGAGTCCGAGCGCAGGATTCCGGGTCTGAACCGTACGGTGAAGGCGGTGCCGTCGGTGGCGTCCGCTCGGGCGCTGACCGATGTGGTTCTCCGGGCGAAGGCTGTCATGCGCGCTGCGGATAAGGTCCCTGTGGCTGAGTTCGACAAGGCCAGCGCCCTCTTCAAGCAGGCTCATGATGTGGTCGAGGAGGCGTTGGAGCCGGCAGGTAAGGATGCGCGGGTGCGAAAGCGGAAACAGGCCGCTCCTGACCGGATTCACGATGCGTGCAGTGACATCGATCAGTGCGTCACGGACATGACGCTCGCACGGGCTTCCAACAGCCTGGACGAGGAGGCCCTCGAAGAGGCCGTTCTCAAGCTGAAGACAAGCCTGGGAGGGCTGGCCCGTGCCGCCGCCAAAGGCATTGACGTGCCTGGTGACGGCGTTGCCTGGCTGCTGAGCGCGCTCCAGCCGGAGGCGTCGTGACAGAGCCGGGGACACCGTCACTGCGCCTGGGCTTCGACGTGACGCGGACCAAAGCGCTGCTCCGCGCCGATGAATCATGCCGCTCCGAACTGACGGCTCTGGCGGCCCGCTTCCCAGCTGCCGGTCAGCGGGGGCCGCTCTCCCTTGAGGTCACACTCGATGATTTCCTGACCGGGGTTGACGAACTCGCTGGATGGCCTTTCGCGGACTCGGTCGAGTGGGAACCAGAGCTCATGGCTCTGGTGGGTGATGTCCTTGATGACACGGACAAAGCAGAGCAGCGGCTCAAGCAAGGACCCCAGGCTGGTCAAGACTTCAATGACGTGGCGGTCATGGAGGCGCTCGGAGGCGACTGGTGCGCCGAACTCACGGGCTTCCAGAAGCGGGACATCGCTCATCTGCTCTCGATGCAGCATGGCGCTAACTTCAGTGTGCCGGGAGCGGGGAAGACACGTGTCGGCCTCGCGGTGTATGCGGCGATGCGCGAACGAGAGCATGCCCGGCGGCTTCTGGTAGTCAGCCCGAAGTCTGCCTATGAGTCCTGGCTCTACGAAAGTGAGCACTGCTTCAAGGAGCCACCGGTGACGGTGGTGACGGATAAGAGTCCGGATGTGACTGCTGAGATCCTCATCGTCAACTACGAGCGGCTGGACAGGATGCTGCCCTTGCTCGCCTCGTGGCTCCGGGCGGTGCCGTCCATGGTCATTCTTGATGAAGCACACCGGATGAAGCTCGGTACGCGCGGGACCTACGGCAGTGCCTGCATGGCTCTTGGCCCTCTGAGCCGACGGCGTCTCATCCTGACCGGCACGCCAGCACCTAACGGAGCCCGGGACCTGGAGAGTCTCCTGGCCTTCGTGTGGCCTGGGCATGGCCGTCGCGTTGTCGCCCAGGCTGTCGACGGAGGGGACCTGGCGCACGCGAGCGCTGTGCTCCGGCCGCTGTTCACCCGGACGACAAAGAACGAACTAGGTCTGCCACCCTTCCAGCCACGCATCAGATACCTGCAGATGCAACCGCTGCACCGCGAGATCTACGACGCGCTGGTAGGGCGTTTCTCGGCTCGCGCTGAGGCGGTGAGGTCGGACTTCGACGCACTCGGCAAGGCCATGCTGCGCCTCCTCATGGCAGCGACCAGCCCGGCTCTCCTAGTGGAGGGCGCCAGCCGCTACGAACCATTGGTGTACCAGGTTCCGCCGCTCGAAGTGCCGCAGAACGAATCGCTGTTCTCGCTCATGAGGCGGCTGCCTGATCACGAGCTCTCGCCCAAGTACAAGGAAGCGGTGAAGATCGTCGGAGAGAACGCGGCCCTGGGCCGGAAAACCCTGGTCTGGACGACGTTCGTGCGCAGTCTTACGACGCTGGAGCGCATGTTCTCGGCCTACCGGCCGGCTGTGGTGCACGGCGGTACCCCTGATCGCGAGGAACAGCTGCGGCGCTTCCGTGAGGAACCGGACTGTCATGTCCTGCTGTCTAACCCGGCCACGCTCGGCGAGGGCATCAGCCTGCACCAGGTCTGTCATGACGCGGTCTTCGTGGACCGCGACTTCATGGCCGGCCGGTTTCTGCAGAGCCTTGACCGTATCCACCGGCTGGGCCTGGCGCCGGGCACGGATACACGCGTGACTGTCCTGGCTGCCGAGGGGACCATCGATGAGGTGGTGGCGATGCGGCTTGAGCAGAAACTTGAGTTCATGGGCCGGATACTCGACGATCCAGCGGTGCAGCAACTGGCCGACCTTGAGGAAGAGCCGTCCGCCGCGGCCGGAATGGACATGGGCGACGTCAGGGCCTTCCTGGAGCACGTCAATGTTGTCCCTGGCCGGTGAGGGCACACGCACGGCGGCCCTTCGCTGGCTGATGCATCTGCGTTTTGCGGATATTCCACACGTCCGGGTGCTGTTCACCCATCACCCGCGGTACGGGGATCTCACCCCGCACCAGTACGCCGACGCCCTGGCATGGCTCAGGAGGATGGATCTGGTCGATGGGGGTAGGCACCCAACTGTGTCCGTGGGTGCCGATGAAGTCGCTGACTCGCTGGAGGCCGCAGCCGTGCCGCGTGTCGTGTGAGACCAGAAGACAGCGGATGCCAAGGCGAGGACCGGAGCTGTCGGCGAATTGGCCCTGTTCACGCTGCTCAGGCGTGCTTGTGTTCCTGGGGTCCGGCATGTATGAGCCATCTCGGATGCTTTTGGCTACGACATCGAGATCGCCTCACCGGCATCGCCCGCGATGCACTTAGAGGTCAAGTCCACGACCGACCCGACACGTCTGACAGTCCACCTCACACGTCACGAGTACGAGGTCATGCGGACAGATATGCAATGGTCCATGATCGCGGTGCTCGTTGGGGCGGAGAGAGACGCGCTGAGCGTTGCCACGGTGTGCCGGGAATGGCTGAGCTCAGTCGTCCCAAGTGATCAGTCAGTGAATGCGCGGTGGGAGCCAGCCCGGCTTGTTGTGCCGCCGGCAGTACTGATGCCGGGCATCTGCCTTTCTCACGCTGGTGCGTTCATGTCCGCCTCAGTGATGCCGAAGAGGTCTGTCTGGGGAATGAGAGCTGAAGCACTGGGGACATCTGTGGACAGGAGCGCATCCGCGATGCTGCGGCCGACGGCTTCGGCCACCGGAGGCGGAAATGCGTTCCCGACCTGTCTGTAGGCCGACGTCTTGCCTCCAGCGAATCTCCAGTCGGCAGGAAAGCCCTGGAGGAGAGCCATTTGCGGGACGGTGAGGCGTACCGGCAAGGGGTCGCCGGGACCCGGCGGCTCATCGGCAAGGCTTGAGCCGTTCACGCCCATCCGAGCCCACTCCTGCCGGGCCCGGGAGGGGCCGAGGTCCGCCCCGCCGTGCTTACGCGAGCCACCGCACAGCGTCGGTGCGATACGGGCAGCGCCGTCGGCCCAGGAGGAGGCGAGTTCCCAACCTCGTGCGGCCATGGACTCGTAGAGCACATTGCCTACCGGAGGGGCCGTCTTCTCGCAGGCAGTGGGTGCGGGCCAGCGGAAGCCGGCGAAGGCTGCGGGGCGCAGGGCCACGAGAACGGCACGGGGGCGCAGCTGGGCTACGCCGTAGTCGCAGGCGCGCAGCAGCTGCCAGTCGGTGTGATAACCGAGAACGGCAAGGCGCCGGAGCACCGTCAGTCGGTACGCCGTGAATCTGCTCTGCAGGATGCCCTTGACGTTCTCTACGAGGACGGCTCTCGGACGAAGCTCTCCTGCAAGCCTCAGCACCTCGGGGAAGAGGTCGCGCTCGTCGGCTGCCCCGAGTTGCTTTCCGGCCAGTGAGAACGGCGGGCAGGGCACGCCAGCAGCTAGGAGCGAGACCTCTTGGTCCTTGTTGCGCAGCTGGTCAGTGGTGAGGCCGCGGACATCCGCGTGAATGACCTCCCAAGAGGGGCGGTTGCGGCGGAGCGTAGTGACAGCGTCGGAATCGGTCTCGACAAGAGCCGTGTGAGCGAAGCTGGCTCGTTCGAGTCCGAGCGCTTGCCCTCCGGCCCCGGCGCAGACCTCGACACATGTGAGCCTCGGGATGTCATGCCTGGTCACCATTAGGAATCCTCTTCGTTTCTGCCTGCGGCCGGTGGGCATCGGCCTGGACGACAGCTTGCCGCCACTTGCCGCGGCAAGTGGCGGCAAGCTAGTCTCGTCACTCGAAGTGCTCATACCTCGCATGCAGATTCGAAGGAGTGTGACGTTGATGTCAGTAGCCGACGATCCCGACTGGCGTGATCTTGGGCTGGGCGCGAGGGTGCGGGTAGCGCTCTGGCTTCGCGATGAGGTCGGGTTGGGGGGGACTTTTTCGAAGGCGGAGCTCCGTACCGCGATTACTGGTGCCGAACAAGTTGACCGTCGTATGCGCGATCTGCGGCCGGCGGGCTGGATTATCAGGACGAACCGGGACATGCCGAGCCTGGCGCCGGATCGGCTGTATCTCGAAAAGATGGGACTGCCCATCTGGGAGCGGGAGCACCGGGCCGCCGGGCTGCGCCAAATCAGCGCTAAGACCCGCCGCTTCGTCTACGAGCGCGACGGGCATATGTGCCGTCGGTGCGGCGTCGGGGCAGCTGAGGCTTACCCGGATGATCCTGGATCGCACGCCAGACTCACACTCGGTCACATCAGGCCGCATGCGTCGGGGAGTGGGTCAAGTCCGGAAGAGCTCATCACGGAGTGTGCGCGGTGCAATGAGAGTGTGAGGAACCTGACAGGCGTTCAGATGACTCGGGAGCAGGTCTGGGACCGTGTAGGGCAGCTTCCTCTCCGATATAAGAGGGAGTTGCTTGCCTGGATGGTAGGCGACGTCCGTCCGCTGAGTCCCGCGGAGCGGGCTTGGGGGATGTACAGGCAGCTTCCGGCTGCGGTACGTGACGAGGTCAAGCGAGACCTATGGAAGCTGCTGGAGAGCTAGGCACGGCAGACGAACCTGTCGTGCAGCGTGATTCCTTGGTCTGGTAGATGCGACACTTGGCTCCTGCATCAGCTACACCAGGAGGAGTCGTGGGTTCCAGCGAACGCGTGCTGAGCTCGATCGAGATCTGCGCCGGGGCCGGTGGGCAGGCTGCTGGCCTGCACCAAGCAGGGTTCCGGCACCTCGCCCTGGTGGAAATCGACAAGCATGCCTGTGCGACTTTGCGCGAGAATATTAAAGAAAGAAGCAAAGAATGGGGTGACCCGCGCGAAATTGTTGTTGAGATGGATGTCAAAGATTACTGGGACTCCCCGCAGCTAAAGGCTCTCGGGCTGGATGCAGAATCGAACTCAGAATCCCTGGATCTTCTGGCGGGTGGTGTCCCGTGCCCACCATTTTCGCACGCCGGCAAGCAGCTCGGCGAGAACGACGAACGGGATCTCTTCCCGGTGATGCTTAGGCTCGTGGATAAATTGCGCCCTAAAGCGGTGATGATTGAAAACGTGCGCGGGATCATGGACCCGAAGTTCGACGACTACAGGCGGTTGATCGAAACTACGTTGGGGGGGCGCCTGGATGAAGCGGCTCCGGATAGCCTAGGTTATAAAGTATGCGGATGGGAAGTTCTTGAAGCTAGCAAATTCCGAGTGCCGCAGCTTCGCCCTCGGGCCATTCTTGTCGCGATTCGACGTGATATTCTTGGTGATTTGGAGTTTCGCTGGCCGGAACCAACTTCTCCGTCTCCTGTGAGCGTGGCCGAGGCGCTTGATGAGAGCATGGCGGATCGATACGGGAAATTTGAGGGTGAGGAGTACGCCGAAGCTCTCAAGCGCTGGAGGGGCAAAGCGAAAGCGCAAGCAGAAAAGGATGGCGGAAATGGAGGGATTGCACCCACTCTTGTCGGGGGTTCCAAGAAGCACGGTGGTGCAGATCTAGGTCCAAGCCGTGCCAAAGCCGCTTGGGAGCAGCTTGGTGTTTCAGGGCTTGGCGTGGCTAACCAGCACGAAGTATGCGTAGCGAAGAGGAGTCAGGAGAGGGATCTCCTGGGCGCCGCTGGCCCAATGCTTACCGTCAAGCAAGCGGCAATCATTCAGGGATTCTCCCCCGAGTGGAAGTTTTCAGGGGGAAAGACAGCTCAATATCGGCAGGTGGGAAATGCCTTCCCGCCTCCTGTAGCTAAGGCGGTAGGAAAGCAGATCCTCCAGCTTCTTCTGGCGGCAAAGGAGAAGGCAGAATCGGCTAAGGCGGCCCAGCTCAAACTGGTCGACCATCTGGTCGAATCAGCTCCGGCGGTCGCGGACCGCGCTGATTATCTGGAGAGCGCAAGCGTCTGATGCCTCATGCTCCCAGAAGCGCAGGACAAGCCAATCAGCGTCTAGTAGGCGCTGATTGGTATCCCGATCGCGGGCAATGTTCCTTGCGACTTTCTCCGACCAGTAACCGGGATTTGTCTTTGGGGCGACGTAGTGCTCAGGGCAGCCGTGCCAATAGCAGCCATCGATGAACACTGCGACCTTTGCGGGACGGAAAACCATGTCAGCTGTCCGGCGCAGATCGGGCAGTGGTTTTGCGGCTACTCGGTAACGAAGGCCACGCGCATGCACCAGCCTCCGGATCAATTGTTCTGGAGTGGTGTCACGGCTTCGAATGGCTTGCATATTCCTCCGCCTCGCGGCAGAGGATGCCCATGATCCTTCTGGTGGCGTCCAGGCTTCTGGTTCAGGCACCGTTGCGCTTCCTCTGGCGGCGCAGGAATAGCTCAGTCAAAAGAGTTGATTCCCTGCGTTCGGTAGGTTGGTTGGTGTCGATGAGAGATTGTAGTCCTCGTGCACCTTGTCCGCATCGAGGGCTAGCCACTCTCCAGGGCGCAGAGTGAATCCCCTGGCTGCTGCGATGTCCCGTGACTCTACCCAGTCGCCACATAGGAGGATACGCCCTTCACGCGCTGCGGGCTCTCGGGCTTCACGAGCCCGCCGAATAGGGTCGTCTTTTCCTGCGCCGACGGTGAGGATGGTGTTCCGTGGAATTACATGGCCCTCCAGGTATTCGAACATCCTGAGTAGCCGCTTGACCTGGCCGGGGCGTTTGGCCAGAACTTCATTTGCCTGGTCCTCCGTTAGGTAGCGCAGAGGATTGACGGGGAGCGCGCTCCAGTCGTAGAGCGGCACGCTCCAGAGGTCACGCGCTTCCACTGCCAGCCCGCGCTTCCCGTCCTTGTTTCCTTTTCCGCGGTAAAGCCAGGAACGATGGGCCCGTACGAGCCATGTACGATGCCTGTTCTTCTTGAGCTGTATCTGAGTGCACAGGCAAAGTTTGCAGTGAGCTTCAGTGGGAATCGCCCAATTACTGCCAACGGTCGCTTTGATGTCGACGGGTGCGTTGACGATCAGAGTGTCAAGCGGTTTTGCCTTCTGGAGGTCGAAGGCGCGCAGGACCTCATATTCCAGTTTTGCGCCTACGGATGCCCGCTCCCCCGGGTGAACTTCCGGGGACATCAGATCGAAACGTCCGGTTCTTCCGCCATCGAGGACATAGTCGATCGAATTTCTGATGGCTTCCGTGTACAGGTCCGCAACGGGATAGTTACGGAACCAATCGCAAACGCTCTGGAGCTCCAGGTCATCGGTTGGAGCCATGAGTATGTGCTCGCCGGTGTCCGTGTTCGTGCAGGTCTCCCCAGGCTTCTGCAGAACAAGATGGGCCATTTGCCGAAATTCCCCCTATTGCTATGCCAGCTTCTGTGCAGGACCGCCCTATTGTGGCCGCGGAGTTGTGCGGCAACGATGGTACAGAGCCATGCCGGCGCTTGGGAGACGTGGAATCAATGACACGGGGCCGCCCCGGCGCCGTGGGGCGTCGGGTGGCGGCCCCAAACGCCCCACCCCCCCCCCCCCGGCGGGGGGCCGCCCCCCCCCCCCCCCCCGGGGCCCCCCCGGGCGCGGGGGGGGGGGGGGCCGGGCCGCGCGTCCTGCGTCAGGTCGCGCCGTGGCAGGAGCGGTAGGGCTTGCCCGAGCCGCACCAGCAGGTGGCGTTGCGCGGGGGCGGCCAGGGGGTGGCGCGGCCGCGGGCGGCCAGGGTGGTGG
>NZ_JAIUKE010000172.1:8537-11158 GCF_020176795.1 Streptomyces sp. 8L | reverse complement strand
AACCACACGCCGCCCACGGCCCCCAAGCCGGTGCCCGCGAGCCCCTCCCGCACGGGCTCCTCCAACCGGGTACGGGCCCGGCTCGCGCGCCTGGGCGTGCAGCGCTCGTCCCCGTACAACCCGGTCCTCGAACCGCTGCTGCGGACCGTCCGGGGCAACGACCCCAAGATCGAGACGGCCACGCTCCGGCAGATCGAACACGCCTACCAGGTCGCGGAGCGCTGGCACCGCGGCCAGAAGCGCAAGAGCGGCGACCCCTACATCACGCACCCGCTCGCCGTCACCACCATCCTCGCCGAGCTGGGCATGGACCCGGCCACCTTGATGGCGGGGCTGCTGCACGACACCGTCGAGGACACCGAGTACGGGCTCGACACCCTGCGCCAGGACTTCGGCGACCAGGTGGCGGCCCTGGTGGACGGCGTCACCAAGCTCGACAAGGTCAAGTTCGGCGAGGCCGCGCAGGCCGAGACCGTGCGCAAGATGGTCGTCGCGATGGCCCGCGACCCGCGCGTTCTGGTGATCAAGCTCGCCGACCGCCTGCACAACATGCGCACGATGCGCTTCCTGAAGCGGGACAAGCAGGAGAAGAAGGCCAGGGAGACGCTGGAGATCTACGCGCCCCTCGCCCACCGGCTCGGCATGAACACCATCAAGTGGGAGCTGGAGGACCTCGCGTTCGCGATCCTCTACCCGAAGATGTACGACGAGATCGTCCGGCTCGTCGCCGAGCGCGCGCCCAAGCGCGACGAGTACCTCGCCATAGTGACCGACGAGGTGCAGGCCGACCTGCGGGCCGCCCGGATCAAGGCGACCGTCACCGGCCGCCCGAAGCACTACTACAGCGTCTACCAGAAGATGATCGTCCGCGGCCGGGACTTCGCGGAGATCTACGACCTGGTCGGCATCCGCGTCCTCGTCGACACCGTCCGCGACTGCTACGCGGCGCTCGGCACCGTGCACGCCCGGTGGAACCCGGTGCCCGGCCGGTTCAAGGACTACGTCGCGATGCCCAAGTTCAACATGTACCAGTCGCTGCACACGACGGTCATCGGGCCGAGCGGCAAGCCCGTCGAACTCCAGATCCGCACGTTCGACATGCACCGGCGCGCCGAGTACGGCATCGCCGCGCACTGGAAGTACAAGCAGGACGCCGTCGCCGGCGCCTCCAAGGTGCGCACCGACGTGCCGAGGAGCTCCGCCAAGGGCGGCCAGGACACCGTCAACGACATGGCGTGGCTGCGCCAGCTGCTCGACTGGCAGAAGGAGACGGAGGACCCCAGCGAGTTCCTGGAGTCCCTGCGCTTCGACCTGTCCCGCAACGAGGTCTTCGTGTTCACGCCGAAGGGCGACGTGATAGCGCTGCCGGCCGGCGCCAGCCCCGTCGACTTCGCGTACGCGGTGCACACGGAAGTCGGGCACCGCACGATCGGCGCGCGCGTCAACGGGCGGCTCGTCCCGCTGGAGTCCACGCTCGACAACGGCGACCTGGTGGAGGTCTTCACCTCCAAGGCGTCGGGCGCGGGCCCGTCCCGCGACTGGCTCGGCTTCGTCAAGTCGCCCAGGGCCCGCAACAAGATCCGCGGCTGGTTCTCCAAGGAGCGCCGCGAGGAGGCCATCGAGCAGGGCAAGGACGCCATCGCGCGGGCCATGCGCAAGCAGAACCTGCCGATCCAGCGGATACTGACCGGCGACTCGCTGGTGACCCTCGCACACGAGATGCGCTACCCCGACATCTCGTCGCTGTACGCGGCGATCGGCGAGGGCCATGTCGCGGCGCGGGGCGTCGTGCACAAGCTCGTGCAGGCCCTCGGCGGCGAGGAGGCCGCCACCGAGGACATCGAGGAGACGGCGCCGCCCGCGCGCAGCCGCGGCAAGCGCAGGTCGAACGCGGACCCCGGCGTGGTGGTCAAGGGCGTCGACGACGTGTGGGTGAAGCTCGCACGGTGCTGCACCCCGGTGCCGGGCGATCCGATCATCGGCTTCGTCACGCGGGGCAGCGGCGTCTCCGTGCACCGCGCGGACTGCGTCAACGTCGACTCGCTGTCGCAACAGCACGAACGCATTCTCGATGTCGAGTGGGCGCCGACCCAGTCGTCGGTGTTCCTCGTGGCGATCCAGGTCGAGGCGCTCGACCGGTCCCGGCTCCTGTCGGACGTCACCCGCGTGCTGTCCGACCAGCACGTGAACATCCTGTCGGCGGCGGTCCAGACCTCCCGCGACCGCGTCGCCACCTCACGGTTCACCTTCGAGATGGGCGACCCCAAGCACCTCGGGCACGTCCTGAAGGCCGTGCGGGGCGTGGAGGGCGTCTACGACGTCTACCGCGTCACCTCAGCGCGCAGACCCTGACCCGGGCGGGCCCAGGTGCCGGCGGGCGAGCCTCACCCGGCAGGGGCCCGTACCGCACGTGGGGCGCTGTACCGCGGCGCCGCGTACCGCGCGCGAGGCTCCGTAGCGCGCGGGGCCTCGTACCGCACGCGAAGCCCCGTACCGCGCGCGAGGGGGGGGGGGGGGGGGGGGGGGGGGGCGCGGGCCGCCGCCCGGCGGGGGGGGGGGGGGGGGGGCGGGGGCCGGCGCCCGCGGGCGGCGGGGGGGGGGGGCGGGGGGCGGGGGGGGTG
>NZ_JAIUKE010000172.1:0-8531 GCF_020176795.1 Streptomyces sp. 8L | reverse complement strand
CTCCCGCGGCGGGCGCCGCGGGGGCGGCGGCCGCCCCCCCCCCCCCCCCCCCCCCCCGGCGGGGGGGGCGGGGGCCCCCGCCCCCCCCCCCCCCCCCCCCCCCCCTCCGCTGTGCGGTGGACTCCCGTCCTCAGCCGCCGAACTCCTGAAGGCCCTTCTGCGCCTGGTCCAGCAGTGCCTGCCGGCCCTCCAGCTCCTGCGTCAGCTTGTCCGCCCTGGAGTTGTTGCCCGCCGCGCGCGCCGCGTCGATCTGCCCGCGCAGCTTGTCCACGGCCGCCTGGAGCTGTCCCGTGAGACCGGCGGCACGCGCCCGCGCCTCCGGGTTCGTACGGCGCCACTCGGTGTCCTCGGACTCCTGGAGCGCCCGCTCGACGGCCTGCATACGGCCCTCGACCTTGGGGCGGGAGTCCCTCGGCACATGGCCGATGGCCTCCCAGCGCTCGTTGATCGCGCGGAACGCGGCCCGCGCGGCCTTCAGGTCCCGCACCGGCACCAGGCGCTCGGCCTCGGCCGCCAGCTCCTCCTTGAGCTTGAGGTTGTCCGACTGCTCGGCGTCCCGCTCGGCGAACACCTCACCGCGCGCGGCGAAGAAGATGTCCTGGGCGCCGCGGAAGCGGTTCCACAGGTCGTCCTCCGCCTCGCGCTGCGCACGGCCCGCGGCCTTCCACGCCGTCATCAGGTCGCGGTAGCGCGCCGACGTGGCGCCCCAGTCCCTGGACCCCGACAGCGACTCGGCCTCCCGCACCAGCTGCTCCTTGGCCTTGCGGGCCTCCTCGCGCTGCGCGTCCAGCGCCGCGAAGTGCGCCTTGCGGCGCTTGGAGAACGCGGAGCGCGCGTGCGAGAAGCGGTGCCACAGTTCGTCGTCGGACTTGCGGTCGAGCCTCGGCAGGCCCTTCCACGTGTCCACCAGCGCCCGCAGCCGCTCGCCCGCCGACCGCCACTGCTCGCTCTGCGCCAGCTCCTCGGCCTCGGCCACGAGCGCTTCCTTGGACTGCCGCGCCTGGTCCGTCTGCTTCGCGCGGTGCGCCTTGCGCTCCTCGCGGCGCGCGTCCACCGTCGCGACGAGCGCGTCGAGACGCTTCCTGAGCGCGTCGAGGTCGCCGACGGCGTGGTGCTCCTCGACCTGCCCGCGCAGATGGTCGATGGCCGCCGTCGCGTCCTTCGCGGACAGATCGGTCGTCTTCACGCGGCGCTCAAGGAGGCCGATCTCGACGACAATGCCCTCGTACTTGCGCTCGAAGTAGGCCAGGGCCTCATCCGGCGATCCCGCCTGCCAGGACCCGACGACCACTTCCCCCTCGGCCGTACGCACGTACACGGTGCCGCTCTCGTCGACACGGCCCCACGGGTCGCTGCTCACAGCGCCTCCTCCAGCTGATGCCCGGAAGGCTCCCGGCCCTCCGGCATCTTCCACGGTTCCCGGGGCGGGCAGCGCCCGCCCTGCATAACGCCAACATAGGCGAACGGCCACCCGGCTGTCCGCACTCCGGGCGGCCGAAATTCATTGGCCGCTACAGCAGGTCACTGCTTGTCGACGGTGGCCTTCTCCACAGTCACCGCGTCCTTGGGCGCGCCGTCGGTCACCGGCTTCTTCGCGGTGCTTCCGGCCACACCCGCCTTGGCCACGGCCTGTACCGCCTTCAGCCCCGCGCTGTCCATGGTGCCGAACGGCGTGTAGCTGGGCTGGAGCTTCGAGTCCTTGTACACGAGGAAGAACTGGCTGCCGCCGGTGTGCGGCTGGCCGGTGTTCGCCATCGCGACCGTGCCCGCCTTGTACGTGACGGAGCCGTCGGCGCCCGCCTTGCCCAGCGACGTCAGGTTCTCGTCGGGGATCGTGTAGCCGGGGCCGCCCGTGCCGTCGCCCTTCGGGTCGCCGCACTGGAGCACGTAGATGCCGCTCGTGGTGAGCCGGTGGCACTTGGTGTTGTCGAAGAACTTCTTGTCCGCGAGGTACTTGAAGGAGTTGACCGTGTGCGGGGTCTTCGCCGCGTTCATCGCGATCTTGACGGTGCCCCTGTTGGTCCGGAAGTCCATCGTGTACGAGGCCGTCTTGTCGATGGTCATCTTCGGCTCGGGCGGGGCCGAGGCGGAGGCCGACGGCGACGGGGTGGCCGCGGGGGAGGCCGCCGCGTCGGCCTTCTTGCCGTCGTCGCTGCCGCCCATGACCGCGAACGCGGTGCTGCCGCCGCCGATCACCACGACGGCCGCCCCCACGGAGGCGATGATGATGTTGCGGCGCCTGGCGCGGTTGCGGGCCTCCACCCTGCGCCGCTGCTGCCGTTCGAACTTCTCCCTGGCAAGCTGCCGCCGCCGCTGGTCGTTGTTGGCCACCGGTTCCACTCCCCATATCCTCGGATCTCGTGTCCGTCCCGCGAGACTGACCCCGTACGCTATATGGGTTCGCTGTGGAAATCGCGGTCCCGGTACGCTCTGTGCGCAGCCTGTGATCTGCCGTGACGCCCGCCGTGGCGTCCGCCCGGGGGCCACCGCCGCATCGGCGCGTCCGCCGGCCCGACCGACATGAAGGACGATCGTGCTCATTGCCGGGTTCCCCGCCGGGGCCTGGGCGACCAACTGTTACCTGGTCGCCCCCGCCGCGGGCGAGGAGTGCGTGATCATCGACCCTGGCCACCAGGCCGCCGACGGAGTCGCCGAGACCGTCGCCAAGCACCGCCTCAAGCCGGTCGCGGTGATCCTCACCCACGGCCACATCGACCATGTCGCCTCGGTGGTGCCCGTCTGCGGCGCGCAGAACGTGCCCGCCTGGGTCCACCCCGCCGACCGCTACATGATGAGCGACCCGGAGAAGGCACTCGGGCGGTCGATCGGCGCGCAGCTGATGGGCGAGCTGACCGTCGGCGAGCCCGACGACGTCCGGGAGCTGTCCGACGGCGCGCGGCTGTCCCTGGCCGGGCTCGACCTGAGCGTCGCGCACGCGCCCGGCCATACCAAGGGGTCGGTGACCTTCGGGCTGCCCACGACGACGGCCGGCGACATCCCGCCGGTCCTGTTCTCGGGCGACCTGCTCTTCGCCGGCTCCGCCGGACGCACCGACCTGCCGGGCGGGGACACCGCGGAACTGCTCGACTCGCTCGGCCGGGTGTGCCTCCCGCTCGACGACGAGACCGTGGTGCTCTCGGGCCACGGCCCCCAGACGACCATCGGCCAGGAGCGCGCCGCCAACCCCTACCTCCGCCGGGCGGCCAACGCCCGCGCGTACGGGACGGGTGCGGACGCGCCACCGCGACGAGGAATGTGAACGCAGCGATCCCCATGAGTACCTTCCAGGCCCCCAAGGGCACCTACGACCTGCTCCCGCCCGCCTCCGCCACCTACCTGGCGGTGCGGGAGGCCCTCGCGGAGCCGCTCCGGCGCTCCGGCTACGGCTACGTCGAGACACCCGGGTTCGAGAACGTCGAACTCTTCGCGCGCGGCGTCGGCGAGTCCACCGACATCGTCACCAAGGAGATGTACGCCTTCGAGACCAAGGGCGGCGACCGCCTCGCGCTGCGCCCCGAGGGCACCGCGTCCGTGCTGCGCGCCGCGCTGGAGGCCAATCTGCACAAGGCGGGCAACCTCCCGGTCAAGCTCTGGTACTCCGGCTCGTACTACCGCTACGAGCGCCCGCAGAAGGGCCGCTACCGCCACTTCTCGCAGGTCGGCGCCGAGGCGATCGGAGCCGAGGACCCAGCGCTCGACGCCGAGCTGATCGTGCTGGCCGACCAGGCGTACCGCTCGCTCGGGCTGCGGGGCTTCCGCATCCTGCTCAACTCGCTGGGCGACCGCGAGTGCCGCCCCGTCTACCGCGAGGCGCTCCAGGAGTTCCTGCGCGGCCTCGACCTGGACGAGGACACGCGCCGCCGCGTCGAGATCAACCCGCTGCGGGTCCTCGACGACAAGCGCCGCGACATCCAGCAGCAGCTGACCGGCGTCCCGCTGCTGCGCGACTACCTGTGCGAGGCGTGCCGCGCCTACCACGACGAGGTCCGCGCGCTGCTGAGCGCGCAGGGCGTCGCCTTCGAGGACGACCCGCGGCTCGTACGCGGCCTCGACTACTACACGCGCACCACCTTCGAGTTCGTGCACGACGGCCTCGGCTCCCAGTCCGCCGTCGGCGGCGGCGGGCGCTACGACGGCCTCTCCGAGATGATCGGCGGCCCCGCGCTGCCTTCGGTCGGCTGGGCGCTCGGTGTGGACCGTACGGTGCTGGCGCTGGAGGCGGAGGGGATCACCCTCCAACTGCCGCCCGCGACCAGCGTGTTCGCCGTGCCGCTGGGCGAGGAGGCGCGCCGGGCGCTGTTCTCCGTGGTCACGGAGCTGCGCCGGGCGGGTGTCGCCGCGGACTTCGGCTACGGCCGCAGGGGCATCAAGGGCGCGATGCGCAGCGCCGACCGGTCGGGCGCGCGGTACACGCTCGTCGCGGGGGAGCGCGACCTCGCCGAGGGCGTCGCCCAGCTCAAGGACATGGAGAGCGGGGAACAGGAGGCCGTGGCGCTGGACGCCGTGACCGACAAGCTGCGGGCGCTGCTCGGCCGGGGCTGACCGGTACTCCGGTCGCGGCCGGAGCGCCGGTGGCGGTCAACGGCGAGAGGGGCCGTTCTCACAGCCGGCCCTTATCCCGTACGAACGGTGCGGGGCAACTCCGGTGCGGCACAATGGCCCTGCCCACAACGCCTTCCTAGCGACCGGACAGGGATATGACGACCACGCTGGACAGCGTCTCCTCACGCGGGGATACGAAACGGCTCGGCGGCGCGCCGATCGCCGGCAGCCGTGCCTTCGGAGTGCTGCTCGTGCTCACCGGGGCGGCGGGACTCCTCGCCGCCTGGGTGATCACCCTGGACGAGTTCAAACTGCTGAAGAACCCGGACTTCGTGCCCGGTTGCAGCCTCAACCCGGTCGTGTCCTGCGGCAGTGTCATGAAGAGCGACCAGGCCCATGTCTTCGGGTTCTCCAACCCGATGCTGGGCCTGGCCGCCTACCCGGTCGTCATGGCCATCGGCCTCGCCGTCCTTGCCGGCGCCAAGCACCAGCGGTGGTACTGGGTGGGGCTCCAGGCGGGCACCCTGTTCGGAGTCGGCTTCGTGACCTGGCTCCAGTTCCAGTCCCTTTACCGCATCCACGCGCTGTGCCTGTGGTGCTCGCTGGCCTGGGTCGGCACGGTGATCATGTTCTGGTACACCCTGTCGCACAACGTGCGCAACGGCGTGATCCCGGCACCTCGCTGGCTGCGCTCCTTCTTCGCCGACTTCACCTGGATTCTGCCCACGCTGCACCTCGCCATCATCGGCCTGCTGATCCTGACCAACTGGTGGGACTTCTGGACCAGCTGAGCCGGCCCGCCCCCGCCGCCCCGCGACCGCCGGTCACCGGCCATCGACGGCCGGTCACAGGTCACCGCGGTGTCAGTGGTGAGGCTTAGGCTTTCCAGCGTGGAGCCCGACCTCTTTACCGCAGCGGCGGAAGACCGCCAGGAGAAAGATCCTTCGAGCAGCCCCCTCGCGGTCAGGATGCGCCCGCGCACCCTGGACGAGGTGGTGGGCCAGCAGCACCTGCTGCGGGCCGGCTCGCCGCTGCGGCGCCTCGTCGGCGAGGGCAGCGGCCCCGCCGGGCCGTCCTCGGTGATCCTCTGGGGCCCGCCCGGCACCGGCAAGACCACCCTCGCGTACGTCGTCTCCAAGGCGACCGACAAGCGCTTCGTGGAGCTCTCCGCGATCACCGCGGGCGTCAAGGAGGTCAGGACCGTCATCGACGGCGCCCGCCGCGCCTCCGGCGGGTACGGCAAGGAGACGGTCCTCTTCCTCGACGAGATCCACCGCTTCAGCAAGGCCCAGCAGGACTCGCTGCTGCCCGCCGTCGAGAACCGCTGGGTGACCCTGGTCGCGGCCACCACGGAGAACCCGTACTTCTCGATTATCTCGCCGCTGCTGTCCCGTTCGCTGCTGCTCACGCTCGAACCCCTCACCGACGACGACCTGCGCGCCCTGCTGCGCCGCGCGCTCGACGAGGAGCGCGGACTCGGCGGCGCGGTCGCCCTGCCCGAGGACACCGAGTCGCACCTGCTGCGCATCGCGGGCGGGGACGCCCGGCGCGCGCTCACCGCCCTGGAGGCGTCCGCGGGCGCCGCGATCGACAAGGGCGAGGCGGAGATCTCCCTCGCGACGCTTGAGGAGACCGTCGACCGCGCCGCGGTCAGCTACGACAGGGACGGCGACCAGCACTACGACGTGGCCAGCGCCCTGATCAAGTCCATCAGGGGCTCGGACGTGGACGCGGCCCTGCACTACCTGGCCCGCATGATCGACGCGGGCGAGGACCCCCGGTTCATCGCCAGGCGGCTGATGATCTCGGCGAGCGAGGACATCGGCCTCGCCGACCCGGCGGCGCTCCCGCTCGCGGTGGCCGCCGCCCAGGCGGTGGCGATGATCGGCTTCCCGGAGGCGGCGCTGACACTGAGCCACGCGACGATCGCGCTGGCGCTCGCCCCGAAGTCCAACGCGGCGACGCTGGCGATCGGGGCCGCGCTGGAGGACGTCAGGAAGGGCACCGCGGGCCAGGTCCCGCCGCATCTGCGCGACGGGCACTATCAGGGCGCCGCCAAGCTGGGACACGCGCAGGGCTATGTGTATCCGCACGATGTGCCGGGCGGGATCGCGGCGCAGCAGTACCTGCCGGAGGGCGTGAAGGACCGCACGTACTACGCCCCGACGCGGTACGGCGCAGAGGCGCGGTACGCGGACGTCGTGGAGAAGGTGCGCGAGCGGCTGCGCGGCGACGCGTCCTGACGGCCCTGCCGCCGGGCGCCCGCGCCGTGCGGTCCGGGGTGGCGGTGGAGGCGGACACGGGCGCGCCCTTCAGCCCGCCGCCGCCTCGAAGAGGGTGTGCATCGCCCTGCGCAGCCCGCCGATGTCCTCGACCGGTTCCAGGAAGTCGAAGCGCGCGTCGAAGGTCCGGGGGCCGACGAACCGCACCCGCAGCCCGAACCGGTCGAGGGCGAGAGGCACGGCGGCGGTGCCCGCGGCGGAGTACGCGCCGGTGTGCCCGTCGAGCAGGCGCCGCAGCAGCTGGACCTCGGAGCCGTGCGCGGCGGCGAGGTGCTGGAGCAGTTCGGCCTCGTGGTCGGCGAGCGGATCGGCGCGGGCGGCCGCGAAGGCCTCGGGCTCGACGGACTCCGCGCCCCACAGGTCGTCCACCGAGGCGCTTCCGGTCTCCAGCCGCAGAGTGGCGCTGCCGGGCCGGTCCCCGCCGGGTACCCGCGTCAGCCAGCCGGAGACCCAGGCCCGGCCGCGGATGCGGTGGGGGACGGCGACGGGGGCGACGTCGGTGACTTCGAGCACGGCGCTGAGCTCGTCGTCGTGCGCGGGGGCGGCGGCCCGTACGGCGGGGGAGCGCTCGGGGAAGACCAGCAGGACCTCGCCGTCCTGCCCCACGGCCCTGCCCCCGGGTACCAGGGCGTACGGCGGGGCCTGTTCGAGACCGGGGATGAGCAGTACCGACGAGCATGTACTCTGTACGAGAGTTCGTGTGCGCTCGGCTGCTGACGGCATCCGGGCGATCTCCAGCCCGTTGTGGCGCCCGTGTTCGTTCAGTTCACTGTCCGGTTCGCCGGCCGGTTCGCTGTTCGCCTCGCGGTCGCGGCAGGGACGCGGCTGACCATGAGCTGATCGGACCTCCGTCGATTCGGTGCCCCGCCTCTTGTCGGGGCCGTCTGTGATGCGCGTGGTGTTCCCAGGGCGAGACATGCGATCTCCTTAAGTAAGGTGAGCCTAACCTAACCTACAACGGAGGTCTGGAGAACGTGCCTAACCAGTCGCGTCCCAAGGTCAAGAAGTCGCGCGCGCTCGGTATCGCGCTGACGCCGAAGGCCGTCAAGTACTTCGAAGCCCGCCCCTACCCGCCGGGCGAGCACGGCCGCGGCCGCAAGCAGAACAGTGACTACAAGGTCCGTCTGCTGGAGAAGCAGCGCCTTCGCGCGCAGTACGACATCAGCGAGCGCCAGATGGCGCGCGCCTACGACCGCGCCCGCAAGGCCGAGGGCAAGACCGGCGAGGCCCTGGTCATCGAGCTGGAGCGCCGCCTGGACGCGCTGATCCTGCGCTCCGGCATCGCCCGCACCATCTACCAGGCCCGCCAGATGGTCGTCCATGGCCACATCGAGGTCAACGGCCACAAGGTCGACAAGCCCTCGTTCCGCGTCCGTCCCGACGACGTCGTGATGGTCCGCGAGCGCAGCCGCTCCAAGGTCCCCTTCCAGGTGGCCCGCGAGGGTGGCAACGACACGGAGGGCGAGACCCCGCGCTACCTCCAGGTCAACCTGAAGGCCCTGGCCTTCCGGCTGGACCGGGACCCGCAGCGCAAGGAAGTTCCGGTGATCTGCGACGAGCAGCTCGTCGTCGAGTACTACGCCCGCTGACCGGACGCAGCACTCGCGCCGCGCGCGCCTCTTCAGGCCCGCCCGTCCCCGCCCTCCCGGCGGGAGCGGGCGGGCCTACGCCGTAATCCGGTCCCTGCCGGACTCCCGTCACAGCCAG
>NZ_JAIUKE010000171.1 GCF_020176795.1 Streptomyces sp. 8L | reverse complement strand
CCACCCCCCGCCCCCCCCCCCCCCCGCGCCCGCCGCCCCCCCCCCGCGCCCCCCGCCCCCCCCCCCCGCGGGGGGGGGGGGGGGCGCCCCTTCGCCGTAATCCGGTCCCTGCCGTAATCCGGTCCCTGCCGTAATCCGGTCCCTGCCGTGATCCCGGCTCCTGCCGTGGCCGAACTCTGCCGCGATTCGGGCCTTGCTTTACGAGGACTCTTGCTGTATGTGAGCTCCGGCGCGATCCGCCCGGCCCGCGGCAAGGGCGCGAGGTGCCCAGCCCCGTGGCAGGCGCGATGCGCCCGGCCCGGGCGGGCGTGTGCGACGTGCCGTCAGCGCTCCCGCGCCGCGGCAGGCTCGCCGAGCGGCTCCCGCGCCTCGGGGGCGCGCGGCGCGGGCAGCGCGCGGTCCACCGCCTCGTCCGCCGTCAGCGCCCGGCCCCGCTCCACGCACGCCGTGTACCGCGCCCGCCCCAGCTTGGCGACGGCACGCTGCTCGCACAGCGCCTGCGGCGCCCCGAAGGAGCGCGAGCCGAACAGCGGCGGGCCCACCGAGCCCCAGATGCGCAGCGCCGCCCCGTGCAGCACCGCGCCCTCCTCCGGGTCGCCGTCGCTCGCCACCACCAGCGCCACCAGCTCCAGCGCGAGGACCAGCCCCACCAGGTCGTGGAAGGTGTGGCTGATGGTCACGCTCTCGCCGAGCAGCTCACGCGCCCGCCGGTAGCGCCCGTCCCGCCACTCCGCGTACGCCAGTACGTACAGGGCGTACGAGCGCGCCCACCGCTCCCCGCTGTCCTCGCACGTCTCCCGCAGCTGCGCGCACTCCACGGCCGCACGCCCCAGTTCGCCCTGGAACGCCTGCGACATCGCCAACTCGGCCCGCGCCATCAGCACGTTGCTGTTCAGCTCGCCGAGCTCGCGGTACACCGAGAGCGCCGCGCGCAGCAGGTGCTCCGCACGCGGCATGTCGTCCGTCAGCAGCGCCAGGCATCCCAGCCGGTGCACGGCGTACGCGTACGCCAGCCGGTCGTCCGTACGCAGGGCCTCCTCGCGGCACTCGTGCAGCGCGCGCGACGCGGTCGCCGTGTCCCCCTGGAGCACGGACACGTACCCCTGCACCCACAGGGCCTTGAGCCGGGCGCCGTCGCACCGGAGCGACTCCCGGCCCAGCGCGCGGTCCAGCCAGTAGCGCCCCTCCGCGAGCCGGCCGCAGCCCGCCCAGTAGAACCACAGGGTCCCGGCGAGGTACTGCCCGATGTGCGCCTCGCCGGGTGAACCCAGGCACAGGTCGAGCGCGGCGCGCAGGTTCGGCATCGCGCTCTCCGTGCCCGCGGCGACCTCCGCCTGGCAGGGCCCGTACCAGTCGAGTTCGTACCAGGTGGCGAGCCCCACGTACCAGTCGCGGTGCAGCGCGCGCACCCGCTCCGTGTCGCCCACCTCGTCCAGCCACTCCGCCCCGTACGCGCGCACGGTCGCGAGCATCCGGTACCGGCTGCCCGCCGGTGTCTCCTCCCGGAGCAGCAGCGACTGGTCGATCAGCGAGCCCAGTACGTCGAGCACGCCGTCGGCGGGCAGGTCGGGTCCGCCGCACACGTACTCGGCCGCGTCCAGATCGAAGGGGCCCGCGAAGACCGACAGCCGTGCCCACAGCAGCCGTTCGCGCGGAGTGCACAGCTCGTGGCTCCAGCCCACGGCCGTGCGCAGGGTCTGGTGCCGGTGCGGCGCGCCCCGCTCGCCCCCGGTCAGCAGCCGGAAGCGGTCGTCGAGCCGGGCGACGATCTGCTCGGGCGACAGCGCGGGGAGCCGGCCCGCCGCCAGTTCGAGTGCCAGCGGGATGCCGTCGAGCCGCGCGCACAGTTCGGCGACCGCCGCCCGCTCCCGGCCCTCGGGTTCAAAGCCCGGCACCCGCGCCGCGCCGCGTGCCAGGAACAGCTCCTCCGCGTCCGCCGGGGGCAGCGGCGCGAGCCGCACCGTGTGCTCGCCCTCGATCCCCATCGGCCTGCGGCCCGCCGCGAGGACACGCAGTCCCGGCGCCCGGAGCAGCAGCTCGCGCACGGCTCCGGCGCAGGCCTCCACCAGGTGTTCGAAGCCGTCGAGCACCAGCAGCAGCCGACGGCCGGCCAGGTACTCGGCCAGCACCTCGCGCGGCGGGCGCGGGCTCTGGTCCGTCAGCCGGAGCGCTTGCGCGAGGGCGTGGTCGAGGAGGTCCGGGTCGCGCACCGGGGCGAGTTCCGCCAGCCAGACCCCATCGCAGTACCGTTTCTGCCCCGCGTCTGAGCCCCACACCTCGCGCGCGGCACGCACCGCGAACCTGGTCTTTCCGACACCGCCGACGCCCACGACCGTGACCAGCCGGTCCTCGCCGCCCTCCAGCCGCGCCGCCAGCCCGGCCAGCTCGCCCGTGCGCCCGACGAACGAGGACAGCTCCGCGGGAAGGCCGCCGGGGGCGGGCCCTTCGGGGTCTGAGGCGGGGGCCGCGCCGGATGTGCCATGCATGGGACACAGAGCGTACCGAGGTGACAGCGTTCCGTACAACCGGCCTTGACGGCGGCCGGGCTCCCCGCCTCTTATCCGGTTCGGGCCGCGGGTGCCGGCGCGATAGGGTCGGAGGACGACTCTTCGGACCCCGTCGGGTGTCCGTGACCAAGCAGGAAGCGGTGCGGTGTGACCGGTGGAGAGGTGGCCGGGGTCCTGGTGGCCGTGTTCTGGGCAATCCTCGTGTCGTTCCTCGCCGTGGTGCTGGTGAGGCTCGCGCAGACGCTCAAGGCGACCACCAAGCTCGTGGCGGACGTGACGGAACAGGCGGTGCCGCTGCTCGCGGACGCCTCCGCGACGGTGCGCACGGCGCAGACCCAGCTGGAGCGGGTCGACTCCATCGCGTCCGACGTCCAGGAGGTCACCTCCAACGCCTCCGCGCTCTCCTCGACCGTGGCCTCCACCTTCGGTGGGCCGCTGGTCAAGGTCGCCGCGTTCGGCTACGGCGTGCGCCAGGCCATGTCGCGCCGTGGCGGCGTGCCGGAGCCAGGGCCGGAGCCCGTACGCCGCCGGGTGATCGTCGGACGCACGGTGCCCGCCGCACGACGCAGGAAGAAGGGCTGACGCAGCGATGTTCCGCCGTACGTTCTGGTTCACCGCGGGCGCAGCGGCCGGCGTGTGGGCCACCACCAAGGTCAACCAGAAGATCAAGCAGCTCACGCCCGAGAGCCTCGCGGCCCAGGCGGCGGGCAAGGCGGTCGAGGCCGGCCACCGGCTCAAGGACTTCGCCCTCGATGTCAGGACCGGCATGGTCCGGCGGGAGGCCGAACTCGGCGAGGCGCTCGGCATCGAGGCGCCGTCCGCACGCGCTCTCCCCCCGGCCGGGCCCCGTCCCGCCCGTGCGGTCGAAACGGGCCGTGCGAGCGGCGGGAGCGCGTCCCGCCGCCGGGGCCCAGGACCCGGCCACGGCCCCGGCAGGACCGACCGCCCCTCCAACGAGCACAACCGGAACAACGAACACAACCGGAATGAGGACCACTGATGGAGTCGGCTGAGATTCGCCGCCGCTGGCTGAGCTTCTTCGAGGAGCGCGGGCACACCGTCGTCCCTTCGGCGTCGCTCATCGCGGACGACCCGACTCTGCTGCTGGTCCCGGCGGGCATGGTGCCCTTCAAGCCGTACTTCCTCGGCGAGGTGAAGCCGCCCTTCGACCGCGCCACGAGCGTGCAGAAGTGCGTGCGCACGCCGGACATCGAAGAGGTCGGCAAGACCACCCGGCACGGCACGTTCTTCCAGATGTGCGGCAACTTCTCCTTCGGCGACTACTTCAAGGAAGGCGCCGCGAAGTTCGCCTGGGAACTGCTCACCACGCCGCAGGACGACGGCGGTTACGGCCTGGACCCCGACCGGCTGTGGATCACCGTGTACCAGGACGACGACGAGGCGGAGCGCATCTGGCGCGAGGTCGTCGGTGTCTCCCCCGACCGCATCCAGCGGCTCGGCAAGGAGGAGAACTACTGGGACATGGGAGTGCCGGGCCCCTGCGGCCCCTGCTCCGAGATCAACTACGACCGCGGCCCCGACTTCGGCGTCGAGGGCGGCCCCGCCGTCAACGACGAGCGCTACGTGGAGATCTGGAACCTGGTCTTCATGCAGTACATCCGCGGCGAGGGCAGCGGCAAGGACTACGAGATCCTCGGCGACCTGCCGCAGCGCAACATCGACACCGGCCTCGGCCTCGAACGCCTCGCGATGATCCTGCAGGGCGTGCAGAACATGTACGAGATCGACACGTCGATGGCCGTCATCGAGAAGGCCACGGAGCTGACCGGCGTGCGCTACGGCGCCGACCACGCGTCGGACGTGTCGCTGCGCGTGGTCACCGACCACATGCGGACCTCCGTGATGCTGATCGGCGACGGCGTCAGCCCCGGCAACGAGGGCCGCGGCTACGTGCTGCGCCGCATCATGCGCCGCGCCATCCGCAACATGCGCCTGCTCGGCGCCACCGGGCCCGTGGTCCAGGAGCTCGTCGACACCGTCATCAAGACGATGGGGCAGCAGTACCCGGAGCTGGAGACGGACCGCAAGCGCATCGAGACCGTGGCCCTCGCCGAGGAGGCCGCCTTCCTCAAGACGCTGAAGGCCGGCACCAACATCCTCGACACGGCCGTCACCGACACCAAGGCCGCCGGCGCCTCGGTGCTCTCCGGCGACAAGGCGTTCCTGCTCCACGACACCTGGGGCTTCCCGATCGACCTCACCCTGGAGATGGCCGCCGAACAGGGGCTGTCCGTGGACGAGGACGGCTTCCGCCGCCTCATGAAGGAGCAGCGGGAGCGCGCCAAGGCCGATGCCAGGGCCAAGAAGTCCGGCCACGCCGACCTGTCCGCCTACCGCGAGGTCGCCGACGCCCACGGTGCCACGCAGTTCACCGGATACGGCCTGACCGAGGGCGAGTCCACGGTCGTGGGCCTGCTCGTGGACGGCGTGCCCTCGCCGGCCGCCTCCGAGGGCGACGACGTCGAGATCGTGCTCGACCGCACCCCGTTCTACGCGGAGGGCGGCGGCCAGCTCGCCGACCAGGGCCGCATCAAGCTCGACACCGGCGCCGTGGTGCAGGTGCGCGACGTACAGCAGCCGGTGCCCGGCGTGTACGTGCACAAGGGCAGCGTGCAGGTCGGCGAAGTGACCGTGGGCGCGCCCGCGTTCGCCGCCATCGACACGCACAGGCGCCGCGCCATCGCCCGCGCCCACAGCGCCACCCACCTCACGCACCAGGCGCTGCGCGACGCCCTCGGCCCGACGGCCGCCCAGGCCGGGTCCGAGAACAGCCCCGGCCGCTTCCGCTTCGACTTCGGCTCGCCCGCCGCCGTACCCGGCACGGTCCTCACCGACGTCGAACAGAAGATCAACGAGGTGCTCGCCCGCGATCTGGACGTCCAGGCCGAGGTGATGGGCATCGACGAGGCCAAGAAGCAGGGCGCCATCGCCGAGTTCGGCGAGAAGTACGGCGAGCGCGTGCGCGTCGTGACGATCGGCGACTACTCGAAGGAGCTGTGCGGCGGCACGCACGTGCACAACACCGCCCAGCTCGGCCTGGTCAAGCTGCTCGGGGAGTCGTCCATCGGCTCCGGTGTGCGCCGCATCGAGGCCCTGGTCGGCGTCGACGCGTACGGCTTCCTCGCCAAGGAGCACACGGTCGTCGCCCAGCTCCAGGAGCTGCTGAAGGGTGCCCGTTCCGACGAACTGCCTGAGCGCGTGTCCGGCATGCTCGGCAGGCTGCGGGACGCCGAGAAGGAGATCGAGAAGTTCCGGGCCGAGAAGGTCCTCGCCGCTGCGGGCGGGCTCGCCGACGGCGCCAAGGACGTACACGGCACGGCCCTCGTCACCGGCCAGGTCCCGGACGGCACGTCCGCCGACGACCTGCGCCGCCTGGTCCTCGACGTGCGGGGCCGCATCCCGGCCTCCCGGCCGGCCGTGGTCGCCCTGTTCACCACGGCGAACGGCCGCCCGCTGACGGTCATCGCCACCAACGAGTCCGCCCGCGGGCGCGGTCTCAAGGCCGGCGACCTGGTCCGTACGGCCGCGGGAACCCTCGGCGGCGGTGGCGGCGGCAAGCCCGACGTCGCCCAGGGCGGCGGGCAGAACGCCGACGCCATCGGTGACGCCATGGCCGCCGTCGAGCGTCTGGTCGCCGAGACCTCGTGAGGCGGGGACGCCGTCTCGCGATCGACGTCGGCGACGCCCGGATCGGGGGGGCGGCCTGCGACCCCGACGGGATTCTCGCGACGCCGGTGGAGACCGTGCCGGGACGCGACGTCCCGGCCGCCCACCGGCGGCTGCGCGCGCTCGTCGAGGAGTACGAGCCGCTGGAGGTGCTCGTCGGGCTGCCGCGCTCCCTGCGCGGCGGCGAGGGCCCGGCCGCGGCCAAGGTGCGCGCCTTCGCCCGCGAGGTGGCGCGCGGAGTCGCGCCCGTACCCGTACGCCTGGTCGACGAACGCATGTCCACCGTCACGGCGGCGGGTGGGCTGCGGGCGTCCGGCGTGACGTCGAAGAAGGGCCGTTCGGTCATCGACCAGGCCGCCGCCGTCGTCATCCTGCAGAGCGCGCTGGAGACGGAGCGCACATCGGGCGAGGTTCCGGGCGAGGCCGTCGAGGTGGCCATCTGATCGCGGTACGGTAACGTTCCGCGCGATGCGGCGGCGTTCGAACAGCTGACGCAGAACAAAGAGGCAACGCGACCACGGAGCTCCCCGCACCTGGTCGTCCCCCTCGCGGCTTTTTGGGGATCGATGACCGACTATGGCCGGGGTTCCGGCTCCGAACCGTGGCACCCCGAGGACCCCCTGTACGGGGACCAGGGGTGGGGGGCGCAGCAGGCCGACGACGGCCGCGCGCCCCGGGACGGCGGGCCGCAGCAGCAGTACGGGCAGCAGCAGTACGGACAGCAGGGTCAGCCGCAGGAGCCGTACGGGGCGGGCCACGACCCGTACCAGCAGCAGTATCAGCAGCAGGGATACGACGGCGGCCCGTACCCGCAGCAGCAGTACCCCGGCGGGCCGTACCAGCAGCAGGGCTACCCCGAGCAGCAGCAGTACGCGCAGCAGTACCAGCAGCCCTCCGGCCGGCCCGGCCCGCAGTACGACGGCACGGGCCAGGGCTACGCGCCCGGCTACGGCCGGCCGGAACCTCAGCAGTTCCCGCAGCAGCAGGGCTACGCGCAGGGGACGCAGGGCGGCGGGTATCCGGGAGGGGGCCACGACCCCTACCAGCAGCCGCAGTACGACCCCCAGTACGGCGGCGGCTACGACACGGGCGCGATACAGCCCGTCGGATACCAGCAGCAGCCCGGCGCCTACGGGCAGGGCCCCGGGCAGCACGACGGGAGCGGGGGCGGCGGCATCCCGTACCCCCCGGGGGGACAGTCCCCGGAAGGCTACGCGGCGCCCGCACGGCCCGCGTCCTACCAGGCGCCGGCGGCCCAGGAGCCTCCGGCGGCCGCTCCGGAGCCGGAGCCCTCCGGCTGGGACGACGAGCAGCCGGAGGAGGAGACGCATCCCTTCTTCACGGGCGAGGACACGCCCCTGCCCGGACGCGGCCGGTCGAGCAGGGGCCTCTCGGGCAGCGATGACGATGACGACGACGCCGATGACGACGAGGACGCCGACGACCGGGGGACGGACGACGGGTCGCGCGGCGGAGGCAAGAAGCGCAAGGGCCGCAGCGGCGCGGCCTGCCTGGTCGTCGCGGTCGTCCTGGTCGGCGGCGTCGGCGGCGCCGGATACTTCGGCTACACGTTCTACCAGCACAGATTCGGCCCGCCACCGGACTACGCGGGCGCCGGGGCGGGAACCGTGCAGATCACCGTCCCCGACGGAGCGAACGGGTCCGACATCGCGGCGCTGCTCGTGAAGAGCGGCGTCGTCAAGAGCTCGGGCGCGTTCGTCACCGCGCAGAACCACAACCCCAAGGGCAACACCATCCAGGCGGGCGTCTACACGCTGAAGCGGCGGATGTCGGGCACGAACGCGGTGGCACTGATGCTCAGCCCGAAGAGCCGCAACGCCCTGATCATCCCCGAGGGCACGCGCGACGCCACGGTCTACACGATGATCGACAAACAGCTGAGGCTGAAGGCCGGTACGACCAGGTCCGTCGCCGCCGCCCAGCTGAAGAACCTCGGGCTGCCGGGCTGGGCCGACGACGCCAAGGACATCAAGGACCCGCTCGAAGGCTTCCTCTTCCCGGCGAGCTATCCGGTCGCCAAGGACTCGAAGCCGGAGGACGTCCTGAAGAAGATGGTCGCCCGCGCGAACGCCGAGTACGACAAGTACCGCCTGGAGGACAAGGCGAAGTCCGTGGGGCTCGACAACCCGTGGCAACTGCTCACGGTGGCCAGCCTGGTACAGGCCGAGGGCAAGACCCATGACGACTTCCGCAAGATGGCGGAGGTCATCTACAACCGGCTCGATCCGGCCAACCAGCAGACGCAGCAGCGGCTCCAGTTCGACTCGACGTACAACTACCTCAAGGGCCAGAGCCACATCAACATCAGCGAGGCCGAGGTCAACGGCAACCACGACCCCTACAACACCTACACGCGCAAGGGCCTGCCGCCCGGACCCATCGGCAACCCCGGTGAGGACGCCCTCGCCGCCGCCATAAGCCCGACGCACGACGGGTGGCTCTACTTCGTGGCGACGGGTGACGACAACACCGGATTCGCCAAGACGTACACGGAGTTCCAGCAGCTCAAGCAGAAGTTCAACAGCAAGCAGGAAGGTCTCGGCGGATGACACGGGAGGACGGGAGCCCCTACGGGCCGCACCATGCCGGCGTCCTCGGCTCACCGATCGGCCACTCGCTCTCACCGGTGCTGCACCGCGCCGCGTACGCGGAACTCGGCCTCACCGAATGGCGCTACGAGAGCCACGAGGTGGACGAGGCCGCGCTGCCCGGCTTCTTCAAGAGCCTTCCCGACGAGGCCGGGGACGCGAGATGGGCCGGGTTCTCCCTGACGATGCCGCTGAAGCGGGCGGTGATCCCGCTGCTCGACGAGATCAGCGACACGGCCGCGTCGGTGGAGGCCGTCAACACCGTGACGTTCGGCCAGGGGCTGTACACCAAGGGCGACAACACCGACATCCCGGGCATGGTGGCCGCGCTCGCCGAACGCGGGGTGGACACCGTCGAGTCGGCCGCCGTCCTCGGCGCCGGCGCGACCGCGTCGTCCGCGCTCGCCGCGCTCGCGACCGTGTGCACGGACCCGGTCGTCGCGTACGTGCGCAGCGACGCGCGCGCCGCCGAGATGCGCGGCTGGGGCGAGCGGCTCGGCGTGGACGTACGGACGGAGCCGTGGGCGAGGGCGGTCGAGGCGTTCGACGCGCGGCTGGTGATCGCGACCACGCCCGCGGGGGCCACGGACGAGCTCGCCGAGCGGGTGCCCGCCCGCCCCGGGACGCTGTTCGACGTCCTGTACGAGCCGTGGCCCACGCGGCTCGCGGCGGCCTGGTCGGCACGGGACGGCCATGTGGTCTCCGGGCTCGACCTGCTGGTGCACCAGGCCGTCCTCCAGGTCCGGCTGATGACGGGGCTGCCCGAGGCCCCGCTCGCGGCGATGCGGGCGGCGGGCGAAGAGGCACTGGCGGCCCGCCGGCGGTGACCGGGGCGGCGGGGGCCGGCCGCTCCCGTCTGGGTCGCTCGGCCCGTCCGGCCCCGTCGTTCTTGCAGTCATCCGATGATCGGGTCAGTCATCTGACCGGACGAGTCGTCCGTCCTGTGGACCGGCGGCCGGGGCCACACCCGGCTCGTGGGAGGATCGGAGCACGGCAGACCGGGCCGCCCGCCCGGTCGCGTCGCAGCAGTTCCAGGCGCGGACATGAGGAGCACCGTTGAGCAGGTTGCGCTGGCTGACGGCGGGGGAGTCGCACGGCCCCGCACTCGTCGCGACGCTGGAGGGTCTTCCCGCCGGCGTCCCGGTCACCACGGACGCCGTCGCGGACCACCTGGCCCGCCGGCGCCTCGGGTACGGGCGCGGGGCGCGGATGAAGTTCGAGCGCGACGAGGTCACCTTCCTCGGCGGCGTGCGGCACGGCCGCACCCTCGGCTCCCCGGTCGCGGTCATGGTCGGCAACACCGAGTGGCCCAAGTGGGAGCAGGTCATGGCGGCCGACCCGGTCGATCCCGCCGTGCTCGCCGAGCAGGCGCGCAACGCGCCCCTGACCCGGCCGAGGCCCGGCCACGCCGACCTGGCGGGCATGCAGAAGTACGGCCTGGACGAGGCGCGGCCCATCCTGGAGCGCGCGAGCGCCCGTGAGACCGCCGCGCGCGTGGCGTTGGGCGCGATCGCCCGCTCCTACCTGAAGGAGACGGCCGGCATCGAGATCGTCTCCCACGTCGTGGAGCTGGCCTCGGCCAAGGCGCCGCGCGGCGTCCTGCCGAAGCCGTCGGACGTGGAGCGCCTCGACGCCGACCCGGTGCGCTGCCTCGACGCGGACGCCAGCAAGGCGATGGTCGCCGAGATCGACCAGGCCCACCAGGACGGCGACACCCTCGGCGGCGTCGTGGAGGTCCTCGCGTACGGCGTGCCGGTCGGCCTCGGCTCGCACGTCCACGCGGACCGCAAGCTCGACGCGCGCCTGGCCGGCGCCCTGATGAGCATCCAGGCCATCAAGGGCGTGGAGCTGGGCGACGGCTTCGAGCTGGCGCGGGTGCCCGGCTCGCAGGCCCACGACGAGATCCTGGTGACGGACGAGGGCATCCGGCGCGCCTCCGGCCGCTCCGGCGGCACCGAGGGCGGCCTCAGCACGGGCGAACTGCTGCGGGTGCGGGCCGCGATGAAGCCCATCGCGACCGTGCCGCGCGCGCTGGCCACCGTCGACGTCGCCACCGGCGAGCCCGCCAAGGCCCACCACCAGCGCTCCGACGTCTGCGCCGTGCCCGCCGCCGGCATCGTCGCCGAGGCGATGGTCGCGCTGGTGCTCGCGGACGCCGTGGCCGAGAAGTTCGGCGGGGACAACGTCGCCGAGACCCGGCGCAACGTCGAGTCGTACCTAGAGCACCTGGCGATCCGGTGACCGCGCCCCTGATCGTGCTCGTCGGCCCCATGGGGGTCGGCAAGTCGACCGTGGGCGAGCTGCTCGCCGAGCGCCTCGGCGCCCAGTACCGCGACACGGACGCGGACATCGTCGCCGCCCAGGGCAAGGAGATCTCCGACATCTTCCTGGACGACGGCGAGCCGCACTTCCGGGACCTGGAGCGCGCGGCGGTCGCCGCCGCGCTCGCCGAGCACCCGGGCGTCCTGGCACTCGGCGGCGGCGCCGTCCTCGACGCCGGCACCCGCGCGCTGCTCGGCGGACTGCCCGTGGTCTACCTGTCGATGGAGGTCACGGAGGCCGTGCGGCGCACCGGGCTGAGCGCGGCCCGCCCGCTGCTCACCGTGGTCAACCCGCGCCAGCAGTGGAAGCGGCTCATGGAGGAGCGGCGCCACCTGTACACCGAGGTCGCCCGCGTGGTCGTGGCCACCGACGAGCGCACCCCTGAAGAGGTGGCGGACGCCGTAGTGGACGCACTGGAACTGAGGAAGGCATGACGGAGCAGACAGCGGACCAGGCGGTCACCCGCATCCAGGTCGCCGGCACCGCCGGCACGGACCCCTACGAGGTGCTGGTCGGCCACCAGCTGCTGGGCGAGCTGCCCGGGCTCGTCGGCCGGGCCAGGCGCGTCGCCGTGATCCACCCCGAGGCGCTGTCCGAGACGGGTGAGGCGCTGCGCGGCGACCTCTCGGCGCAGGGCTACGAGGCGATCGCCGTCCAGGTGCCGAACGCCGAGGAGGCGAAGACCGCCGAGGTCGCGGCGTACTGCTGGAAGGCGCTCGGGCAGAGCGGCTTCACCCGCACCGACGTCATCGTCGGGGTCGGCGGCGGCGCCACCACGGACCTCGCCGGATTCGTCGCCGCGAGTTGGCTGCGCGGGGTGCGGTGGATCGCCGTGCCGACGACCGTGCTCGGCATGGTCGACGCGGCCGTCGGCGGCAAGACCGGCATCAACACCGCAGAGGGCAAGAACCTCGTGGGCGCGTTCCACCCGCCGGCCGGGGTGCTGTGCGACCTCGCCGCGCTGGAGTCCCTCGGCACCCACGACTACATCAGCGGCCTGGCCGAGATCATCAAGGCGGGCTTCATCGCGGACCCGGCCATCCTCGGTCTCGTCGAGTCCGACCCCGAGGGCGCGCGCAGCCCCCGCGGCCCGCACACGGCCGAGCTGATCGAGCGGTCGATCCGGGTGAAGGCCGAGGTCGTCTCCAGCGATCTCAAGGAGTCCGGCCTGCGCGAGATCCTCAACTACGGCCACACGCTGGCCCACGCCATCGAGAAGAACGAGCGCTACAAGTGGCGGCACGGCGCGGCCGTCTCCGTCGGCATGGTCTTCGCGGCCGAACTCGGCCGGGTCGCGGGCCGGCTCGACGACGCGACCGCCGACCGCCACAAGGCGGTCCTCGGCTCCGTCGGCCTCCCGCTCACGTACCGGGGCGACCAGTGGCCGAAGCTGCTGGAGACGATGAAGGTCGACAAGAAGTCGCGCGGTGACCTGCTGCGCTTCATCGTGCTCGACGGACTCGCCAAGCCGTCGGTCCTCGAAGGCCCCGACCCGGCGTTCCTGGTCGCCGCGTTCGGGGAGGTCGCGCAGTGACCCGGCGCGTGCTCGTGCTCAACGGCCCGAACCTCGGCAGGCTCGGCTCCCGCGAGCCGGACATCTACGGCGCGACGACGTACGCGGGCCTGGTCGACACGTGCGAGACCTTCGGCAAGGAGCTCGGGCTCGACGTCGAGGTGCGCGAGACCAACGACGAGGGCGAGATGATCCGCTGGCTGCACGAGGCGGCCGACGGCAAGCTGCCCGTCGTGGTCAACCCCGGTGCGTTCACGCACTACTCGTACGCCATGAAGGACGCGATGGCCCAGCGCACCGCGCCCCTCGTCGAGGTGCACATCTCCAACCCGCACGCGCGCGAGGAGTTCCGGCACAACTCCGTGGTGGCCTCCGTCGCCAGCGGCACGGTCGCCGGGTTCGGGATCGGCTCGTACCGGCTGGCCCTGCGCGCGCTCGCCGAGGAACTGACGGCCTGAACGCCGTTCCCGGCGCGGGGGCCGGGAGCGGTACCGTTCAGTAGGCAACACCCCGGTCGCACGAGACGGAGTGGCAGGAGATGCAGCACCCGATGGGCTCGCCCGAGGACGACCGGCACCTCTCCGTCTGGGCTCCGCCCGCCGCGCCCCCGCAGGGCCAGGCCCCGCTGCGGGCCGGGGACGGCGGCACAGCGCTCCCGGACCCCGAGGACGACGACGCCTTCGTCCTCCAAGACCCGCAGGACCCACAGGGCCTACGGGACCTACAGGGCCTACAGGGCTCACAGAACCCACTGGCCCCGCAGGACTCCCACAACCCACAGGACCCGCGAGACCCGCAGGACCCCCACAACTCACCGAACCCGCGAGACCCGCAGGACTTGCACAAGCCGCGGGCCACGCACAACCCGCCGGACCCGCGGGGCCCGCAGGACCGGGGGGTGCGGGCGCCCGGCCCCTTTGGGGGGGGGGGGGGGGGGGGGCCCCCCCCCGGGGGCCCCCCCCCCCCCCCCC
>NZ_JAIUKE010000170.1:9518-25103 GCF_020176795.1 Streptomyces sp. 8L | reverse complement strand
CCGCCCCCCCCGCCCCCCCCCCCGCCCCGGAAGCGGCACCCGCCGCACCGGCAGCGCCGCCCGCGGTCGCGCCGCTCCCCGAGGTCGACGGAGACCTCTCCCGCCTGCCGCAGTGGGCCCAGCGCGTCATCACAGAGAGCCAGACCGCGGCCCGGACCGCCGCCGTTCAGTCGGCGATCTACCACGGCGCGAGCGCGGCCGGAGCGGACGCCGCCGCACTGCTCGACTCCCGCTCGTTCATGGCGTCACTCGATGCCGTCGACCCGTCCGACTCCACCGCCATCACCGCAGCGATCACCGCCGCCGTAACCACGAATCCGCGACTCGCCGTCGCCCCCGTGCCCACCGGACCGGCCCGCGCCGGCGCCGAGTTCGCCGGACCACCGGCCCAGGGCGAGAAGCGTGCCGCAACCCTTCAGGACGCCATCGCCGCCAAGCTCGGCGGCTGACACAGACAGGAGCCCCACCCATGGCCGTCACTCTGGCCGAGGCAGCCAACAACGCGACCGACGACGTCGACGTTCAGGTGATCGACGAGTTCCGCAAGGAGTCGACCATCCTCGACGCCTTGCAGTTCGACGACGTCGTGAACCCCGCCGGCGGAGGCGCCACGCTCACGTACGGCTACCGCCGTCTCATCACCCAGCCGACCGCCGATTTCCGCGCGCTCAACAGCGAGTACGCGCCGTCGAACGTCAGCACTCAGAAGTACTCCGTTGACCTCGCGGTCCTCGGCGGTAGCTTCCAGGTCGACCGCGTGATTGCGAAGATCGGGCCCGCCGCGTCGGGCGCCGTCACGCTGAACATGCAGCAGAAGATCAAGGCCGCCCAGACCCGGTTTCAGGACGAGGTGATCAACGGGGACGTGTCGGACGCCGGCGACGAGGAGGGATTCGACGGCCTCGACAAGGCGCTCAAGGGGAGCTCCACCGAGTTCCGCGCCGACCAGGTCACGGACTGGTCCGACTTCGACAGCGACACCCGCGCCGAACACAAGGCGCTCGACGCGATCGACGAGTTCCTGTCGCTGCTCGACGGCACGCCGACGCTCATCCTCGGCAACGGCAAGGCGCTCGCGCGCGTCCGCGCTGCGGCCCGCCGGGCGAACATGTACAACCAGCCGCCCGTAGACGGCCTGGTCGGCGCGAACGGCCGCCCGATCACCCGCGAGATGTACGGCAACATCCTCTTCGCCGACCCGGGCGCCAATGCCGGCACGAACGACCCGATCATCCCCATCACCAACCGGACGGTGGGAGCGGCCGAAGAGACTGGACTCACCGACCTGTACGCGGTGCGGATGGGCCTCGACGGGTTCCACGCCGTGTCGACCGTCGGCGGACAGATCGTCTCTCAGTGGCTCCCGGACTTCACCACGTCCGGCGCCGTCAAGACCGGTGAGGTCGAGATGGGGCCCGTCGCGGTCGTCCTCAAGGCGACCCGCGCCGCCGCGGTGCTGCGGAACATCAAGGTCATCTGATGACCGCGCCGCGGGCGCGGCGAGCCGTTCGGGGGTGAGTGTGCGCGTCTACGCCACCCCCGAACAGCTCGCCGCGTGGCTCGGCAAGCCGGCCCCGGCGGACGCCGACCGGCTGCTCGCGCGAGCGAGCGAGGACATCGACGACGCGCTGTTGACCGCCGTCTACCGGACCGACGCCGCGGGCATGCCCGTCAGCCCGCGCGTACGGGCCGCGCTGACGGCCGCGGTATGTGCGCAGGTCGAGTACCAGCTCGCCGGCGGAGACGACGGTACCGGCGCGGCCGGCAAGTGGGACTCCGTGAGCATCGGCCCCGTGTCCATGTCCGGCCGCCAGCAGGGCGCCGGCGACGCGTCCGACGTAGACCTCGCCCCGCGCGCGCACCGCGCGTTGAAGCGGGCCGAGTTGCTGCCGGGGGTGATCTGGTGAATGTGCCCGGGTGGCTGCTGCCGCACCGGATCACCGTCGAGGCGTACGCCGGCGACAGCGCGTACGGGCCGACCTACCGGGCCCCGGTCGCCGGCGTTCCCGCCATGGTCGCCGCGACCGTGCGCACCGTGCGGGACCCGCAGGGACGCGAGGTCACCGCCACCGCGCAGATCATCACCGCGCCGGACCTCGACTGTCCGGCGGAGTCCCGCATCACGCTGCCCGACGGACGCACCACGCGCGCGCTCACGGTGTCGCCGCACACCGCGCCGGGCCTGCCCGTCCCCCAGTCCACGGAGGTGATGTGCGAATGACGCAGCGCTACCGCCTACGACTCCACACGGGCGCCGTACTTGCGCAGCTGCGGGCCGCGGAAACGCTCGGCCTACGGCTCGCCGCCGAGCACGTCCTACAGGTGGCCAACGAGCGGGTACCGATCGAAGAGGGCACCCTCGAACGCTCCGGCACTGCCACCGTCGACGAGTCCTCGCTCACGGCCGCGGTCGCCTACGACACCCCGTACGCGGTCCGCCAGCACGAGGACATGACCGCCCGGCACGACCCCGGCCGCCGCGCGAAGTACCTCGAATCCGCGGTCACCGACGAGTCCAACACCGCCGCCGAGATCATCGCCGCACAGGTCCGGAGGTCGCTTCGTGGCTGACACCCTCGACGGCATCGCCCGATGGCTGCACGCCGCCGGCATGGCGACGTACGACCCGACCGGCACGACCGGCGACCTCTACATCGAGGCCATGCCCCCGAGGCCGGACGCGGCAATCTCCCTCACGTTGTACGACGGAGCGGCCCCGGACTCCCGCGACGACACCGACACTCCGCGGCTGCAAATCCGCGTCCGCGGCGGCCCCGACCCGCGCACATCCCGCCGCCGCTGTACGGCCCTGTATCGAGCTCTGCACGGGCTCGCCGGCGTACGGCTCGACGACGGGACGTGGCTGGTCCTCGCGACCGCCCGCGCCACCCCTGCCCCGATGGGGCCCGACAGCAACGGCCGACACGAGCACGTCGTGAACCTCGACCTCCAGCTCGCCGGCGACAACGACACCCAGGAAGGAACCGCCGATGAGCGGCACCAGCAGGCCGATTGACGCCCGCGGCTGGATCTTCGAGGTCCAGGACCAGAGCGCCACCGAGAAGACGTTCTTGCCCGTCATGGGCCTCACCACGTTCACCCACGCCCCCGGCGAGAACGAAGAGACCGCGGACATCACCGCCTTCGAGGACGAAGGCCAGTACAACCAGGACGTCATGCAGCGCGGCGCGACGCTCACGATCGAGGGTCAGTACCGCATCGACAAGACCACGGGCGAGCAGGACCCCGGGCAGGCGTACATCGATCAGAACTGGTCGGCACGACTCGGCATCGACTCGCACAACACGATCAGGTGGCGCCACAAGTCACAGACGACATGGGCCGTGTGGGACGCCACGGTGACACCGGGCGAGCAGGGGGGCGGCACGAACGACAAGACGTCGTGGTCGGCGACCATCACCAAGTGCGGCGCCGCGACGACCGCCGAGGTCACCCCGACCGGCACGCAGGGCGCGGCCCTGACGAGCAACGTCGCCGCCCTCTCGCCGAAGCAGGCCGCCGCATGAGCGACGAGACCCAGCTCGACGAGGACGCCCCCGCGCTCGCCCTCCAGGCCGCAGACTTCGACGCGTTTTTCGCCGAGGAGTCCGAGACCCGGCCCCGTGCCCGGGTCAGCCTCTACGGCACCGAATATGTGCTTCCCGAGTCGCTGCCGCTGATGTTCACGCTCCAGATGCAACGCGTGCAGCACTCCAGCGACCCCGACGACGTGCGCAAGATGCTGGCGATCCTCTACGGGGCCGACGTCCTCGACCTGTGGGCCGAGCGCGGCATGACCGACCGGCAACTCGGCATCGTGCTCATCTACTCCGCAGCCAACATCCGCCGGCCCGGCAGCGTCTCGATGGAGCGCGCCGCCGAGATGTACGAGCAGCAGGAAGCGGGAAAAGCGCCAGCACCGGCGAACAGGGCGGCGCGCCGGGCGACGAAGAAGCCCGCGAAGAAGAAGACCGCGAGTTCTGGCTCGCGGTCCTGACGCACTGGGCCGCGGTCGAGGGCGACCTCGCCCGCGTCTACGGCACGCCCGCGGCTGAGCTCGCCGCCCTCTCGACGCGCCGGTTCCTCGTTCTCGTGTCGGGCCTCGACAGCGAGGCACGTTTCGCCCGCGCCTGGTCGCGTACGCCTCGCACCGTCACCGATCCCGCCGAGATCGCCGCCATCACCGGCATACCTCCGCACTGAACCAACCGACGGGGGGTGACGCCGTGTCCCTCACCGTCGGCGAACTGATGGCGACGGTCGCCATCGACGACAGCGAGGCCGAGTCGGGTCTCAACCGCGTTGAAGGCGCGGTACGGTCCGCCGGCGACGCGATCGCCGGGGAGGCCGAGCAGAGCGGGCAGCGCGCGGGGCACGCCCTCGGCGACGGCATCGGCGACGGGGCCGAGGAGGGCGGCGCCGAGGCGCCCAAGGCTCTCGGGAAGCTGCTCGAAACGTTCGGGTGGGCCGCCGTCGGTGCCGGTATCGGCGCGGCCCTGATGACCGGCGTCACGGGTGCGATCGAGCAAGAGGCCGGAAACGACCTGCTCGCCGCGCAGCTCGGCGCCAGCAAGAGCCAGGCCGCAGCGCTCGGCAAAGCCGCCGGCGACCTGTACGCCAAGGGCTACACAGACAGCGTCGACGAAGCGAACGAAGCGCTTAAGGGCCTGTGGCAACAGGGCCTTGTGCCGGCCGACGCCACGTCGAGACAGATCGCCAGCATCGGCGGACGCCTGACGCAGGTATCGAAGATCCTCGGCGAGGACGTCGGGCCGACCTCCATCGCGGTCGGCCAGATGATCAAAACGGGGATGGCGAAGAACGCAAATGATGCACTCGACATTCTCGTCAGGGGCTCGCAACTCGGCGCGAATAAGGCCGAGGATTTGCTCGACACGTTCAACGAGTACCCGGTCGCATTCAAGAATCTTGGCCTTGACGGCAAGGCCGCTATGGGCCTTATTCAGCAGGGCCTACAGGGCGGCGCGCGAGACTCCGACCAGGTCGCCGACGCTCTCAAGGAATTCTCTCTCGCCGCCGGACAGGGCGGGGCCGCAGTCGAGCAGGTATTCGACAGCATCGGCCTGAGCGGAAAGCAGATCACGAAGGACGTCGCCGCGGGCGGCGACAGCGCGAAGCAAGCACTCGGCAAGGTTCTTACCGCGCTGGAAGCAATGCCCGCCTCGACGAAGCGCGCGAGCGCCGTGCAACAGCTTTTCGGCGGCCCCGGCGAGGATTTGGGAGCCGCGCTTTTCTCCCTGAACGTCGACAAGGCCGCAAGCTCGCTCGGCAAGGTTTCCGGCGCGGCGAAAGCGGCCGGCGACACGATGCGCGACAACGCGTCGACCGAGCTCACGCAGTTCACACGTTCCCTGCAACAGGGCCTGGTGACCGTCCTCGGCGGCGCCGTGGTGCCCGCTCTCGTCACCGCCGGCGGGTGGCTGGACAAGTTCGGCCAAGCCATGGCCAGTGCCGCAGGGTTCGTCAGCGAGCACGGAACGGCGTTCAGCGTCGCCGCCGGCATCATCACCCTGGTCATGCTGCCCAGCCTGATCGCGCTGGGGACGACCGCCGCCACGACCACGGCGGAAGTCGTCACCGGGTGGATCACGCAAGGCACGGCCGCCGCGACCAGCGCAGCCGAGACCGTCGCAGCGAACGCCGCCATCGTCGCCGGCTGGATCGCCCAGGGCGCCGCCGCAGTCGCGCAGGGCGCGCGAGTCGTAGCGACGTGGGTCCTGATGGGGGCGCAGAGCCTCGCCCAGGGCGCCCGCATGGCCGCGGCCTGGCTGCTCGCCATGGGGCCGATCCCGCTCATCATCGCCGCGGTCGTCGCGCTCGTCGCGCTGATCGTCGCCAACTGGGACACGATCTCTGCCAAGACAGCCCAGGTCTGGGATTGGGTCTGGTCGAAGATTGAGGCCATCGGGAAATTCATCCTCGATTTTTTCCTGAAATGGACCGTAGTCGGAATCGTCATCTCACATTGGGATGAGATATGGACCAAAACCAAATCTGTCTGGAATTCCATAGTAAATTGGGTCGAGGGCATCCCTGGCATGCTGCTGGGATTCTTCTTGAAATGGGCCATCGTCGGAATTGTGATCTCCCATTGGGACCAGATCAAGACAGGGACCGTCAAGAAAGCGACCGATCTCATCAACTGGGTGCGGGGACTCCCGGGGCGCATCACATCGGCGCTCGGAAGCCTGAACAACCTTCTCCATAGCAAGGGAATGGACATCGTTCGAGGCTTGCTCAACGGCGTTAAGTCCATGGGTAGTTACCTCAAAAATCAGTTGATGTCCTTCGCCCGGAACATGATCCCAGGCCCCATCGCAAAGGCGCTCGGCATCGGCTCGCCCTCCAAGGTCATGGCGCGCGAGGTGGGCCGCTGGATTCCCGCCGGCGTCGTCAAGGGCGTGCTCTCCGGTAAGGAACAGCTGCGAAAGACCATGTCGAATCTCGTCACCGCGCCGGACGTGCCCGCGTTCGGGCCGCTGCCGGGGCAAGCCGGGTTCGCCATGGCCGGCGGGGGCGCGACCGTGCACATCGAGCATTGGCACGCCGCCGAGAACGGCAGTCCAGAGGACAACGCCCAGGCGCTCAACTGGCTTTCCAAGGCGAGGGGGTGACCGTGGCCGCCGGAGACAGGGTCACCCGCCCCGGGCACGTCCAGTACGGGGACTTCCTCATGGGCCCCGGCACCCCGTACCGGTGGCAGTCCCTCACCGGGTGGGAAGACCTGCCCGGCCTCGACTCCGGGACGGTGCTGCGCGCCGACGCGCACGGCGCCTTCCCGGGGCAACTGCTCGCCCAGACACGAACCGTCGTCCTCGACGGCCTGATCATCCGGGCACGGCGGGATTCGATCGGCGCCGCGATCGCCGCCGTGAGCACGGCGACCGTCCCGGTCGACGACGAGCTACCGCTCGTCGCGTGGCTCGACGAACGCGGTCCGCTGCTCGTACGGGCCCGCGCGACCCGCCGCGCGATCCCCGTCGGCAGGGGATACCGGGCCGGCACCATCACGGGCGGCGCGATCCAGTGGGAAGCCACCGACCCGCGCCGCTACGAGATGGTCGAGCGCACCGCCGCCGGCGGCCTCCCCGTGGCCGAGCCGGGCCTCGCCTGGCCCCTCGCCTGGCCGCTCAGCTTCGGCACGCCGGGCAGCACGGGCGCACTGACCGCGGCGAACGACGGCAACGCGCCGACGCACCCCGTGATCGAGTTCCGCGGGCCCGTCGCGCGCCCGTCCCTGACGAACGTGTCCAGCGGCGACGTCCTCGAATACGACCTCCCGCTCACCGCCCGCGACGTCCTGACCGTGGACACCAGCGCCGGGACCGTCGTCCTGAACGGGACCGCTTCGCGGATCTACACCGCGACCGCCCGCAGCGTGCCGGAGCAGACGTTCACGTTCCCGCCCGGCCCAACACCGCTGATCTTCCGCGCTGCCCCCGGCAGCAGCGACCCGAGCTCGTCCGCCACCGTGCGGTACCGCTCGGCCTATTGGTAAGGAGACCCCACCGTGAGCGTGCGCTCGGCCTGGCTACTGCCCGGCGGCACCGATTCACCGGGCCAGACGCGGGAAGACACCCGCCTCGCGCCACTGGGCACGATGGCTCCCGAGTCCGAGATCCGTACCCGCGCCGGCGTGATCGCCGGCGGCGACCCGTTCGCGGCGACCGGAGCGGGCGCCATGGACCTACAGATAGGCGTCGGCCGCGCGGTCGTCCAGGGCACCGACGCGCAAGGCGCCTACCCGATCACCCTCGACGCCCCCCAGGTACTCACCTTCGGCGACGGCGACGCCCAGTTCGCCCGCACCGACACCGTGTGTATTCACGTGTATGACGCCCTGTTCGACACGAGCGGACAGACCCTCGCCGCGGTCGAAATCATCGTCGGCGAAGCGACCGAAACCGCCGACGCCCCCCTCGTACCGCCCGGGTTCCTGGCCCTGTGGGACGTGAAGATCTCCGCCGGGGCGTCCGCCGGCGTGGGCGGGATCGACTGGACCTCTGCACTGACCGACCGGCGCGTCTACACGGCCGCTTACGGGGGGATCATCCCGCGCGGCTCCAGTACGGACGTCGGCGCCTACGACGGGCAGTACCGCGACATGGCCGGCGTTCTGGAGCGCTGGAACGCGGATGTCGGTGACTGGGAGACCTACCGGGCCCCGCTGCTCGTCGAGAACGTGACCGCAGGATTCACCATCGCGAGCGGCTACACCCTCACGACCTACGACGCAAGCCGCTTCGGCGGCGCGCATGGCATCGGCACCGTAGTGCTACAGGTCCAGCGAAAGGCGCAACTCGACGCGGGCACCGGCGGGAACATCGCCGACGAAGCGATCGGCACCGTTCCCCCAGGGTGGCGCCCGTGGCGCGACATGGAACTCGCCGTGTCCGACGGGTTCGGCGGCGGCACCGCACGGCTCAGCACGACCGGCGCGCTCACGCTGCGGACGTGGTCGACCGGGGGCTCACTCATTCCGGACCGCACCTTGCGGTTCACCAGCACGTACGCGCTCGCATGACTGCGGTAGCCCGGCCGTACCGGCTGCTGTTCTGCGACGTGCGTAGTGACCAGTTGCTCGACGCGCTGCCTGTTCAGGGCCTGTCCCTCGACGACTACATCGGCAAGACCGGCTCTCTCTCCGCAACCGTGCCGATCCCCAACCGCGCCATCGCCGACCGGGCCCGCCGCGCCATCCTGCCAGGCCGTACCGGCGTGTGGGTCCAGCGCGGGCGCGACATCTGGTGGGGCGGAATCATCTGGACACTCAGCCTCGCCAGCGACGCGCGCGGCATGCTCGGCGCGCAGATCCAAGCCGGCGGATGGGAGTCCTACCTCTACCGGCGCCAGCTCCTCGACGGCCTCACCGCCGCCCAGGTCGACCAACTCGACATTGCCCGCGGCCTGGTCGACTACGTGCAGAACACGCCGGGCGGAGACATCGGCATCACCTACGACACCGACGTTTCGGGCATACCCCGCGACCGCACGTACTCCCGCTACGACATGGCATGGGTCGGCGACCTGCTCGACGACCTCGCCGCCGTCGAGGACGGGTTCGAGTGGCGCATCGCGAGCTTCCGCGACAGCGACGGCCGCCGCGTCAAGCGGCTGCAACTCGGCTCCCCCATCATCCGGACCGGCGCCTCCGAGGTCGTCCTCGACCACCCGGGCCCGATCCTGTCGTACACGTGGCCCGTCGACGCGACGAAGAAGGCCAACGCGTGGCAGTCCCGCGGCGCGTCCATCAACGCCAACCTTGCCGCGGACTCTGTTCCGCTCATGTCGCCGGTACTGGTCGACGAGGAAGACCTCGCGGCCGGCTGGCCGCGCCTCGACGGCAGCAGCGACTACAGCACCGTTGAGGAACAGGCCACCCTCGACGCACACGCCCGCGCGGACTGGGCCGCGGCCCGCCGCCCGGTCGCCATACCGGAGATCACCGTACGACTCGGCGACAACGTCACCCCGGCCCTACTCGGCACCACTGTGCGCGTCCGCATCCGCGACCTGTGGCATCCCGACGTCCTCGACGAACGCTTTCGAGTCGTCGGCCTGTCCATCACGCCCCCGGAGCGCGGGCGCCCCGAAACCGCCACGTTGTACTTGGAGGTACCGCAGTGACGTACGTGCCCGAGGACCTGCTCGACCGCATATGCGCCCTCGAACGGCAGGTACGGCAGCTCACGGGACGCGCCGCGATCCGCCCGGCTCTTACGCAGGTACTCGCCGGCGACGTCGTGATCGGCGAGGGCGGACAACTCATTGCCCAGACTCCGACCGGGACCCGAACATTCGTCGTCGGCCAGACCCCCGAAGGTGACTGGGGTGTCGGCCTCGCCCGCGAGAACGGCGCCCCTGCCCTCACCGTCGGCTACGACGTCGAGACCGGCGGACAGATGGTTCGGACACACAGCCGCTCCGGAACTGTGATCGCGATGGACGACGGTTTCGCCGACGGATACCTCGGCCGCCCGTGGGTCCCCATCCCCTGCTCGCCGTTCATGTCCATCACCAACGACGACGACACCCCGTTGCACTCGGGCTACCTGCTCACGCAACACAAGGTGCTGTTGGTGAATCTGCAACTCACCGGCCCCGCCGGCACCGCCGCGCAGGTCTACATGCGGCTCGGCCAAAACCAGGTAGGGCCCACATGGACCCTGTCGAGCTCGGCGACCACCGCCGAGGTGAACGAACGCGTCCCACTTCCCGCCAACGACTTCCCGTGGGGCACGGGAACGTCCGTCGTCATGTGGGCCCGCCGAACGTCCGGCACCGGCACGTGCGCCCTGCGCGTACGTGGCCTGTGGGGCGTCAACACCGTGACCGAAGACGAAGCCAACTAGGAGCTGCGTTGCTGCCCGACGACATCCCCACCGTGACCGTCACCGGTCGCTACCTCTCCCCGGACGGAAAGGCCCTGTCCGGGCAAATCGTGTGGCGCGCCCCCGCGCTGCTCACCTTCCCCGACTCCGACGTCATGGTGTCCGGTGCCGTGACCGCGCCCCTCGACGCCAACGGCGCGTTCGTGGTGGCTTTGCCGGCCACCGACGCCCCCGACATGGACCCTTCCGGCTGGTCGTACACGGTCGCCGAACAGCTCACGGGTGTACCGACGAACCGCGTGTACCAGGTACTCCTACCGTCCGATCACCCCGTCGTCGATCTCGCCGACCTCGCCCCCACCGACCCCAGCACGCCGAATTACGTGGCCGTTGACGGCAAGAGCGCCTATCAGCTCGCCATCGAGGCCGGGTTCGTCGGCACGGTCGAGCAGTGGCTCGCCTCGCTCGTCGGACCGGCCGGCGCCACCGGCGAGCAAGGCCCGCGGGGGGCTGCCGGCGCCACGGGCGAGCAGGGCCCGCAGGGCGAGGCCGGCGCGCAGGGCGCCCCGGGTGTCGTGCAGTCCGTCAACGGCCAGTCGGCCGCCGAGGTAGTCCTCGCTGCCGAGGACGTTCACGCCGTGCCATACACCGCGCCGGGGGCAGCCGGCGGAGTCGCCCAGCTCGACAGCGGCGGGAAACTGCCTGTCGAGCAGCTGCCCGACCTCGACGCCGGCGACATCGGGGCCATCCCGATTACCGCGGCCGGAGTCGCCGGGGGAGTCGCCCAGCTCGACGACAGCGGCAAGGTCCCGACCGCCCAGCTACCGGACACCTCCGGTGGCGGTACGGTCGCATCCGTCAATGGGCAGACCGGCGCGGTCGTCCTCGACGCCGGCGACGTCGGCGCCCTCGACGCTACGGCCAAGGGAGCAGCGTCCGGGGTCGCCCCGCTCGACGCGTCCAGCGACGTGCCGCTCGCCAACCTCCCGGACGTGGCGATCCCCTCCGAGTTCGCCCCGGCCGACCTCGGGTTGAAGGCATGGGCATACGACCCGGTGGTGTCCATGTCGACCGTGGCGTTCACCGGTAACGGGTCGCTGCGCTTCACCGCGTTCGTGGTCCGCCAGACCATCAGCGTCTCGAAGATCGCCCTACACATCGGCGGGTACGCCGGCACCATGAACACCGGATCGTGGGCGGCCATCTACACGGCGGCCGGCGCCCGCAAGGCCACGACCGCCGACCTCGCCGGCACGGCCGTGATCCCGGGAGTGCACAACGCCGGCGGCGCGACCGTCGGCGTTCCCCTGACCGCGTCCGTCAGCCTCGCCCCCGGCGTCTACTACGTGGCCTACGTCTTCCGCTACAGCGCGTCGGACGGGCCCGAACTTCTCGCCCTCGACAACGCCGCCGGCGCCCCGCCGAACGTGTTCGGCCTGAACAGCGTGAAGCGCTTCGGCGTCTACACCGCCACCGTCCCGACGACCGCGCCGACCAGCATCGCGCCCGCGTCGATCGACAACGGCGCCAACCGCTTCTGGGCCGGCGTCGCCTGATCTTCCTTCCATCCCACCCCGTACGCACCGCGCAACGGGGTCACAGCCATGCCCAAGGAGAGCCCCAACATGACCCGCACCATGTACGACGCTGTCACTCCGTCGCGCATCCCCGCCGGCGCGACCCTCGTCGCCGGCTACGTCGACGGCAGTTTCGCGAACGTCGACGAGATGCGAAAGCGGTTCCCGAAGGCGACCGTCGTCACGATCGCAGTCACCTCCCACACCCGCGCTCAGGTGCTCGACGTCGAGCCGGGCGACGCCTCCCCGCAGACGGCCGTCACCTGGTGCACGAACACCATGGCGGACACGCCGAACAGCGAGCTGACGATCTACTGCAACGCCTCGACCGTCGGCGCGGTGAAGTCCGCGTTCCGGGCCGCGGGTGTGTCCCTGCCGAACTTCTGGGTCGCGGACTGGGACGGCAGCACCGCCATTCCCGCCGGCGCGGTCGCCAAGCAGCACACCAGCACGCCCGGGTACGACGTGAGCTCGGTCGTGTCCCACTGGCCGGGTGTCGACGGCAAGGCACCGGCCAAGCCCACGCCGCCGAAGAAGCCGACGACCGCGAAGCCGAAGACCTACAAGGTCAAGGCCGGCGACTCCCTCTCGCAGATCGCCAAGGACCACGGGATGACCCTCGCCGCGATCGAGGCCGCCAACCCTCAGATTCACAACCCGAACGTCATCCACCCGGGCGACGTCGTCAACGTCAAGTGAGGTCAGCACCCATGTTCTCTGTGCCCGCACGCCACACCATCCGCACCGCGATACAGGCCGCGGTCGGCCTCGCCGCGGGCCTCCCGCTCATCGTGCAGGCCGCCGGTATCGAGCACGTCGCCGGCGTCGCTACCGTCCTCGCCGTGTCAGCCGGGTTCGCCCGCGTGATGGCCCTGCCCGTCGTCGAGCAGCTGCTCGACCGCGTCGGCCTCGGCCTCACCGATGCGGAGGTCACTGGCAAGTGAGTGACGCGACGACCGGCGTCGCATCGATCGATGCCGCGGCAGTCTGGTGCGGCGCCGTCGTCGCCCTGTCCGGCGGGGCGGCCCTGCTGTGGCGCATCGGCCGCGCAGCGCGCCGCCTCGCTCACCGCATCGACGACTTCGCCGACGACTGGCAAGGTACTGAGTCCCGTCCGGGCGTGCCCGGCCGGTCCGGCGTGATGGCGCGGCTCGACGCGATCGAGCGGCAGGGGGCGACCACCGCCGCGCGAGTCGAGCGCATCGAGCACGAACTACACCCGAACAGCGGGTCGAGCCTCCGGGACGCCCTCGACCGTGTCGAGCAGCATTTCGCCGACCCTGAGTGACGAGGACGCCCCGCCCCGCCCCCGTGCATGACGGGGGCGAGGCGGGGCGCCTTTTTCGTTGTGCGCCCCCTTCGGGCCCCGTTTGCGCTCAACCCTCGGTACCGTCTGAGACAGGACTACCAAGGGACGGAGTGACGATGTTGGAGGAAGCCGAGGAGATCGGCAGCCGTGTACGACGTGCGCGGCTCCGTCTCGGAATGCCACAGGCAGACCTCGCCCTCGCCCTGGGAAAGTCTCAGGGATGGGTCTCGAAGATGGAGAGCGGCCGGATCGAACTCGACCGCGTCGGCCTGCTGAACCAGGTTGCCGCCGAGCTGCACGTACACCCGAACGACCTGATCGGCCGGCCGTACAATAGTTCGCCGGACGAGAACCAATGGCAGGTTGCCGCGTCTTCCATCCTGCGCGAGCTGCGCCGATACGACCTCGCCCCCGTGTTCGATGGCACCCCGCGGCTGACGGGCCAACTGTGGCAGGAGACAACCCGTCTTCACCGCCTACGCGACGCCGCCGCGAACGTAGCGATCATGCAGGTACTTCCCGACCTGCTGCGCGAAACCCGCGCACTCGCCGAAGTCTCCACCGGCCATGAACGCGAAGAAGCTTTCGCCATCTACGCCGTGTGCTGCAAATTCGCGCACACAGCCGGGCACGCCCTCGGGCACCCCGAACTGATCGCCATGGCATGCGAACGAGCCGCCTGGTCAGCTCGTCTGTCCGGCGACTCTGTCATGCCCGCCGTGGCCGACTGGATGCGCGTATGGGACATGTGGGCAACCGCCGATTGGTCAGACGCCATCGCCCTCTCCGACCGAGCCATTCAAAGCGTTCAGGAGCAGTACGACCAGGGCGACCCCCTCGCCGTGCGTGCGTGGGGATCGCTCCAACTCCGGGCAGCCGTCTCCGCAGCACGAGCCGGACACAGCGCGGAAGCCGAGGACCGCATTCAACACGCCCAGTCCGCCGCTGCCCGGTTGGGCGCCGGGCCGCCGATCTACGACCGACACTCCCTCACGTTCTCGCCCGGCAACGTGCAGATTCATGCGATCAGCGTTGCACTGGAGATGCACCAGCAGCGCAAGGCACTGGCGATAAACCGGCGCACATCCCGAAGCCTCGTCGCCACGCTCCCCAACTCCCGTCAGGGACACCATCACATGGACCTCGCGCGCGCATGGCTCTGGGACGGGAACCGCGACAAGGCGGTGAAGGAACTGGAAACGGCCGAGCGCATCGCGCCCCAGCTCATCCGCAACCACCCCATCGCGCGGTCAACCCTGCGCAGCATCGTCTACGCCGAACGAGCAGCCACCCGCGAGAAGCTACGCCGCATGTCAGACCGCTTTCACCTCGACGGATGACAGCCATATTCCTCCGGTTCATATTCGACCTGTAGCACCCCCCTAGCTTCGGCGCATGGCCGAACATACCTCGAAGCAACTCCCCGCTCCCGGCGCCGGGTTAAGCGCAGCCACCACGTTCCGACCGCGGCTCGGCGACCTCGCCCTCGACCTTGCCAAGAGCGGGCAAGTGGGCGTTGTCGTCGAGGTGCCGGGCGAAAGTGTGAAGTCATATCACCTGCGTCTGCCCGGTGGCGGGGGCGATTGGCGCGCGAGAGCAGACGGGACCACCCTGCGCCCGGTCATGGTGCCGGTCACGCACGTCACGCCGCAGAAACGGGACGTGCTCTACGACCACCGGGCGGAGCAAGCCGCCCTACCCATCACGATCCACCACAAGGACGGCGGCACGTCCGAGTCGGTGCTCATCCTCACGCCCGCGCAAGTCGAGCTGTACCGCATGCAGCTCGAAAGGCTCATCGCACGCAGGGAAGAGGAGCGGAGGCGCACGCCGTGAACGCGGCTCTCTTGTCGTACCCGCCCACCAGTAGCGCGGGGATGCCGGGCCGCTCGATCATCGCGTATCGCTGCGAGTCCACCGCCAACAACCTGGCCGAGACGTGCGAGGTCATCCTCGGCCACTACCGCGCGACCTCGCCGCGCCTTGCCGCCAGGTGGCTGAGGACCGAAGCCGACCGCCTCGCCCGTCGGCTTGCCCCTCAACCGTCGGCCGACTGCGTACGCGACGCGCCGATGTTCCCCGTCGCCGCAGAGTGCCCGCGCCCCGACGAGGAATTGATCGCGTGGCCGCATCACAGCTTCGAGCGGGCCCTGCGCATCTTGCCGCCGGCAACCCGTACATCTTCACCGTCACGGACTATGACGCCCGTTACGCGATTTGCGCGTACCCCTTGCGCGTGCGCCGGGCGCCGCAGCTCCCCGCCGGGGCCCCGGGGGGGGGCCCCCCCCCCCCCCCCGGGGGGGGGCCCCCCCGCCCCCCCGGGGGGCCCGCCCCCCGCCCCCGGGGC
>NZ_JAIUKE010000170.1:0-9509 GCF_020176795.1 Streptomyces sp. 8L | reverse complement strand
ACCCCGCACACCCCCCCCGTCCCCCCTTTCGGGGCCCCCCCGGGCCGGGGCCCCCGGCCCCCCCCCCCCCCCCCCCCCCCCGGGCCCCCCCCCCCCCCCCCGGCGCCCCGGGGGCTCCACCGAAAGCAGAGGGCGCGCCACGCCGCCCGATGATCGCCGCCCCTGTGTCCCAACCCCGACGCAGGAGCGACACCGCACCGCCTGTCCGGAGTCGCAACGCCCCCACACCAAGGGAAGTGAGAGTCCATGGAACAGTTCGAGCGCGCACGCCTCGATTCCTACTTCGCACGAATCGCCGCAGCGTTCGCGCCGGTCGACCGACCGTCGTCCTTCCTGATCACACATCTCCTGCCCGAGCGGCCGTCATTCGTTCGAGCGGTCGGGATCGGGACCAAGCTGCGGGCGGTCCTGCCCAAGCCGAAGTCCATCGATCCCGCGGCACGCCGGGAGATCGAGAGGACGACGCAATGCGACATCCTGTCGCGCGAGCTGTTCGAGGACGCCGAGGCCACCGTCGACTACGTCGAATCGCGAGCAGCCGGCGAGAACGTCGTTCTCTGCGATGTGGGCGGATACTTCGCCCCTACCCTGGACACGCTGTGCGACCGCTTTTCCGGCCGAATCCTTGGCGTCGTAGAGGACACCGAGAACGGGCACAAGCGCTACGCCGAACGCGACAAGCTGCCATGTCCCGTCGTCTCCGTCGCCCGCTCGCCGCTGAAAGACCCCGAGGATTTTCTCGTCGGTCAATCCGTCGTGTTCTCCACCGAAGCACTCATGCGCAGCCGGGGGGACATCCTTCACGGCCGGCCCGCGCTGGTGATCGGTTTCGGCAAGCTCGGCTCCAGCATCGCCCGCCTGCTGCACGCAAAGGGTGTACAGGTCACCGTTCACGACGTGGACCCCGTTCGGCGCACACAGGCCCTCTCGCAGGGATTCACGGTGGCACGCGATCGTGACGCCGCGCTGCACGGCGCGGGCCTAGTCCTGTGCGCAACGGGCGCCGTCTCCCTTCGCGGCGAGGACTTTTCCACCCTGCGAAACGGCGCCTACGTCGCGACGGTCACCAGCAGCGAGGACGAACTCGACCTCGCCGCCCTGCCGAACGTCTACCAGCGAACGCCCAACGGCGAGCACGTCACCCGGTACCAGACAACCGGCCACTACTTCTACTTGCTCAACGGCGGCAACGCCGTCAACTTCCTGCACGGCGCCAGCGTGGGGCCGTTCATCTTCCTCGTGCAAGCGGAGATACTCGCGGGCGTCCGAATGCTCACCCACGGCGACCTCGGACACGGTATGCACGAGGTAGACGCTGCCGACCGCGCGGCCATCGCCGGAACGTGGCTCGACTACTACAACCGCTAGGAGACAGCACCCCATGCCGATCACGGCACAGCATGTCCGCGACACCCTCGACACCTACCTCGCCAGACACCCGGACGAGAAGGACAGCCTGTCTGCCCTCTCCCAGGTGCTCGACGAGGCCGGCGACTCGATCGCCTCGCGGAAAGAGTTTCGCGGACACGTCACGGCCGGCGCCGCCCTGCTCCGCCCTGACGGCCGCGTCCTGACCATCGAGCATCGCGCCCTGCGAAAGTGGCTGCTGCCCGGCGGACACGTTGAGCAGACCGATTCGACCCTGCTCGACGCCGCCCTCCGCGAGCTCGCGGAGGAAACCGGCATCAGCCCCGACAAGGTCGAGCCGGACAGCGGCACGCCGCTTCACGTCGACGTGCATCCGATCCCGGCCAACCCTGACAAGGGCGAGGACGCACACCAGCACTTCGACTTCCGGTACCTGTTCCGCACCACTGCCGACACGGTCGAGCTGCAAGAGGAGGAGGTGACCGCCTACTCCTGGCAGTTCGCCGACATGCTGACGGCCGAGCCGCTGCGCTCGCGGGTCATGGCGGCAATCCGCCCGTAGAGCTCTTGGCGGCGCAACGACGCCCCCGGCGATCATCCGCCGGGGGCGTCGCGCGTATCACCACAGGTCAGGCCGCGAGTGTTTCAGACTTACTGTTGCACATCAGGGTCGCCACGCGCTCGTCGTCGCACACCCCCAGTTCGCCCCTGAGCGCCGCGGCGAGCTGCACCGCCCGCCCGCCGGCCTCCGCGAAACTCCGGCGCCGGGGCTCGGCCTCTCCGGTCCAGGTGGTGATCCGTGACGTCGCGTGCATCGTCATGCCATGACGAAGGATGCGGGTCACGGTCAGCGGTACGTCCTGCATCGTGCTCAGCACGGCGACCTCCCGAGAGCGGCGGTTCCCAGCGCGCGGTGGCGGCTGCTGCGGATGTCTGGATTCTGCGCGGACCGCGGCGTGAAAGTCACTACCCAGGAGTACACGAGCGTCTCGACGGTTCAGCGCGGCTGTGGTTGCGCGGCGCCGTGGTCGCGCGCCGCCGTGGTTGCGCGCCGCCCTGGTTCCGCATCGCGCGGTTCCGCGACCCGCCCGTCTCGCTGCCCGCACTCTGCCCGCGGCGCGCACCCCCGCGTACTTCCGCGTCCCCGCCCCGCGCGAAGACTTCCCCGCCCTCTCTCTTCCCCCTACGGGCCGGGCCCTGGTTTTCCCCCGACCGCCGTCCCCGGTCGCTCGCGCCGCCGCGCCGTCCCGCCGTACAGGCGGCCAGGTCCCCCGAGGGGCCGCTGCGGCGCGTTCGGCCGCGGGCCGGTTCCCGTACCGCCGGGACCGCGATCATGCCCGCGGTCAGCGCGATCGGCACGCGATCAGTGCGTGGGGGCCAGCTCTGGGTCCTCGCGGAGCTTGGCCAGCGCCCGCGACACCGCACTCTTGACCGTGCCGACCGAGACGCCGAGCACCTCGGCGGTCTGCGCCTCGCTCAGGTCCTCGTAGTACCGCAGGACGACCATCGCGCGCTGCCGGTCGGGCAGACGCAGGACCGCGCGCCACATCGCGTCGTGCAGGACCTGGTGCTCGGCGACGTCGTTGTCGTCGCCCCGGGCCGCGGCGGGCTCCGGCAGTTCCTCGCAGGCGAACTCGTCGACCTTGCGCTTGCGCCACTGCGACGTGCGCGTGTTCACCAGCGCGCGGCGGACGTAGCCGTCCAGGGCACGGTGGTCCTGGATGCCTTCCCAGGCGACATACGTCTTGGTCAGCGCGGTCTGGAGCAGGTCTTCCGCGTCCAGCGGGTTGGCGGTCAGGGAGCGGGCGGTTCGCAGCAGTACGGGCCCCCGCGCCCGTACGTACGACGAGAACGAGGCGTAGGGCGCGTGGCCGTGGCTCACGGCCTTGGAAGCGCTCGTGCACACAGGCGTGGTCATGTCCTCAACGCTAGGAGTGTGTGCGTTCGCGGGGATCGGCCCCAGGTCCCGAAGCCGTCTCCCCCTCAGGGTGTAGGGCTCCGGCAGGCCCCACCTCCTGAGGGTGGACGGCGCGAGGTGAACGGCATCAGGGTCGTCCCTGGGTGAGGCCCCGCGACGCCCTGGGCGAGCCCTGACCGAGACCTCGGGCGAGCCCTGACGGAGGGCCTGGGGACGAGCCCTGAGCAAGGCTCCGGGTGGGGCGACCACCAACGGACACGGCGCAGCGGGGCGCGCGGGGTGCTCTCGCACCGTTCGCGCGGGCCGCTGCTTCCTGTCACCGCTCAGTCGGTTCCCCGGGCTCCCCAGCCCCTGCCGAACCGGTCACCACAGGTGGTGGAAGGCCACCGAGACGTTCTCGTTGTGCTGGTCGATGGCCGTGAAGGCCGAGCCGACCACATTGGCCGTGTTGTTCTGGTTCGACGCACCGGCACCGGTCGCCACCTGCTGCGTGGTGGTGGAGTTGCCGTAGTTGTTGTGACCGACGCCGCTGCCGGCAAGGGTCGCCACCGTCGCGTTCGATCCGTGGTCCGCGGCACCACCGTTGTCAGCCGTGGCAACCCCCGTGAACAGCGCAGCAGCGAGGGGGAGAGCAGCAACAGCGGCGATGACGCGGACGGTACGGATGCTTGCCATGTCTTGTTCCTCCAGAGAACCAGATGTACAGCTTCGAGCAGCTGCATAACAGCTTGAACTGCGGCTTTGCCCAAGGCGGTTGGCCGGCCGCCTCGGTCGTGTTCTCGACGTCGCGAGATCAGAATTGCCCACCGCGTCCCCGGCGAACCAGCCCGAGGGCACCCATTCCCTCGCAAGCGTGAGGACTTGTCGATAAACCCTTTTCATGACTTGAAGCGAACTTTGCGGGGCGCGCGGGACAGCACGGACCAGACGGGGCAAGAGGTGAATCGTTCCCGCTGATATCCGGCACGTCACCCGTGGCACGGCGTGCCGTGGCCTCGGATCGACTCATGCGTTCGAACGCGTAATCGAATCTCTCTTCCGTCCCATCGAACGAGTGTGCGAAAATAGACCTCATGGCCACCACCGCCCGGCACGCCGCCACCCTGGCTCTCGCATACGCGCTCTCCGCCGCCGAGCGGGGACTTCCCGTCTTCCCGCTGTCCCCCACGAAGCTCCCGGCCCTGCGATCGCCGCACCGGGACCAGCCGGGACCGGTGCTCTGCAGAGGCGAGTGCGGGCTCCCGGGCCACGGCGTGTACGACGCGACCACCGACCCGGTCGCCGTACGGGCCCTGTTCGACGCCGCCCCCTGGGCCACGGGATACGGGATCGCCTGCGGGCGCCCCCCGTACCACCTGATCGGCATCGACCTGGACATCAGCGGCCACGAACCCGCGGTCGGCAACACGCCCGACTCGGTGGCCGCGCTCCAGCAGATCGCGTTCGAGCACCTGTTCACGCTGCCGGAGACGGTCACCGTGCTCACGCCCAGCGGCGGCCGGCACATCTGGCTGAGCGGCCCGGCGAACGTGGTCGTGCCCAACTCGGCGGGCCGGCTGGCGCCCGGCATCGACGTGCGGGGCACCGGTGGCTACCTGGTGGGTCCCGGCTCGGTCTCCGCGCGCGGGGCGTACCGCCTGGCGCCGGGAACGGCCGACCTCGCCGCCCCCGCGCCCTGCCCGCGCGCACTGCTGCGCCTTCTCGCTCCCCCGGCCCGGGCCGCACACGCCCGCCCGGGGCGCCCGGGGCGACAGGGCGAGGGACTGGTGCAGTTCGTGCTCGCCGCGCACGAGGGGCAGCGCAACACCCGCCTGTTCTGGGCCGCGTGCCGCGCGTACGAGCACGGGTTCGGCGAACTGCTCGCGGACACGCTGGTGGAGGCGGCGCTGCACACCGGGCTGACGGAGCAGGAGGCCCGCGCCACCGTCGCCTCCGCCCGGCGGCTCACACGCGAACGCTGAGGCGCGCACGCCGACGCCGGGTCCGGCCCGGGACCGGCCGGGGGGACGATGCATGGCGTGGCGTCGGACCGCTTCCGCGGCGGACGCGGTGACACTGCGATGCGGTGACACTGCCCGGTGCCGGCGCAGACACGTGGCGCCTCCGGCACTCCACGGTGCCGGACGGAGCAGACACATGGCGCCGCCCGGTGCCGGAGCACCGGACGACGCCACGTGGCAGACCTGCCGCGTTTTACCGAAGTCACCGCAGTTACCGCTCGTACCGCGGCCACCGCACGCACCGCAGTTACCGCTCGTACCGCGGGTACCGCAATCACGCGCGTACCGCAGTCACCGCACGCACCGCGGACGACGCAGGTACCGCGGACGACGCGTGCACCGCGCACGAGGCCGATATCGCGCCGCATGACGCATGCGCCACGTCTGCCCAGTGCCGCCGGTACGGCGAGGGCGAAGGCGACGACGGCGGACCGCCGGACCACCGCTCTGACGAACGGTGCGACCCGTCGGCCGAGCGCCGGTTCTCGCCACCGGCGGCGCCGGTGTCAGGATCGGGGCGTATCACCCCGCCCGCGAGGGGCACCCTTGGTCCCGTCCTCGGTCTCGGTCTCGGCCTCGATGCGCTCCTTGCGCACGGTGCCGCTGACCGTCTGCTGCTCGACCTTGTCCTCGGTCGTCAGCCGGACGCGTTCCACGGGCTCGGTGCGCATCTCCACCACGGGGCGCTCCTCGTGCAGCGTGACCTCGCGGTCGGCCTCGGAGATGTCCACGCCCCCCCTCGCGGAGTCGCGGTTGGCGTCCGTGATGGGCTCCCTGACGACGCGTACCTCCTCGTGGTGCACGGGGACGGTCTGCTGCTCCTCCTCCGTCACGACGTACTTGTGCAGCCGTGCCCGGCCCGCGTCGTGGCGCTCGGTGGAGACGTGCATCCGCTCCTCGGAACGGGTCATCGCGATGTCCTCGCCGGTGTCCCCGCCCCGGGCCGCGGCCGTGGTGTCCTTGCCGAGATCCTTGTCGAGGCCCGGAGCGCCGCCGGCCATCGGCGCGCGCGACTGCCGCATCGCGGCGTCCTCGTCCGCGGCCGTCCCCGTGTCGCGCCGTCCGGCCATACCCGCGGCCCCGGCACCCGCCGCGCCGACGCCGCCCGCGGCGCCCGGCCCGACGTCGGACTTGGCGTCCTTGCCGCCCATCCCCTGGTCGCGAGACGAAGCCTCGCCGTCGAGACCGTAATACGTGTAGAGCCGGTGCTCCTCCTGCTCGGAGAGGTGCCCGCCGGCATCGATGTCGACGTTCGGAGCGTCCTTGACCTGGTCCCGCCCGTAGGGGACTTCCAGGTGGTCCTGCACCAGATTGGCGTCATGCGTGGGGATGAACGACTCGCTCGACCCGAACATCCCGGTCTTCACGGTGACCCACTCGGGATTCCCCGTGGCGTCGTCGTAGAAGACGTGCTTCGCACTGCCGATCTTGTTCCCGCCGGAATCGTAGACGGGGTGGTCCAGGACCGCGGGGATCTGTTCCTGTGTGATCATCGCGTTCCCTCCTTGGTTCGCGGTTCCTGCACCGGGTAACCACATCCCGCTTCAAAACCCATCAGAACGGCATTAATCGCAAGAAATCTGCCCTTCGCATCACGGAGAGAGCTTCCTCGCAGACCTCCCCCGGCCTTCTCCCGGGTCTCCGCTCCCGTTGCGGTTCCGGGTGTCTTACCAGGTCAACGCGGGTACGAATCGGCTCGGCTCGGATGCTGAACCCTGGCCTCCGCCCCCACCGAACCAACCGCGCCGAGGATGAATCGACACGCGAACGCGGCGTGCCCCTCCGGCCAAGACGGCACTCACCGGCTGGGGGGCGCGGCCGGACGGTGCCGTACGCACACACGCACGCGGGCACGGCTGCCACCACGGCCACCACGGCCATCCCGTGGCGCCCGAATGAACAGGGGCCCGGATGGAACGGATATCAGCGCATACGTCCGAACCGCATGTCACGGCCGCCGTACCGCAGTGTCACAGGGATGTCCCGGGGCACCTTGGCCATGAACTGCCTGGGCAGGGGCCGGATCGGAGTAGAGCAGAACGGCTTGCCCAGCAGGGCACGCAGCCCAACGGAACCTCGGGAGACACCATGCGCATTCAGAAGATCTCGGTCCTCACCCTCGTCGCCGTGGCCGCCGGTCTCTCACTGACGGCCTGTGACAAGGGCAGTGACAACAGCAGCGCTTCGGTGAGCTCAAGCTCCAGCACCGCGGACAACCAGGGCGCCTCCGCCAAGACCAAGACGGACTCCGCCGCAGGAGCCGCCAGCGGAACCAGCCTCTCCAAGAGCTCGGGCTCCGGCTCCGGCTCCGGCTCCGGGTCCACCTCCGGTTCCGGCACCGCCTCTGTCACCGGCACCGACCCCGGCGCCCCGGCCGGCCCCTCCGGCAGCACCTGCCGCACCGCGAACCTGTCCTTCACCACGTCGGGCGGCATGGCCGAGGGCGAGCTCATCGTGAACATGAAGAACACCGGCTCCAGCACCTGCACGATGCACGGCTTCCCCGGCGTCGACCTCAAGGGCCGCGACGGCACCGTCAGCGCCACCCGCACCAAGATCAACGCCCCCGACGTCAAGCTGGCGGCCGGAGAGGAGACCCGCTTCACCCTGCACTACCCGGAGAACAACACCGGCGGCTCCGGCGTCACCTTCACCAGCCTGATCGTCACGCCCCCCAACGAGACCCACTCGCACACCATCCACACCGGCATCAACATCCCGGCGAACAGCAACTCCACCCCCACCATCACCGTCGACCCGGTCGGCTCGGGCAAGTAACCCGCGCCGCGCACATCCGCCCCACCCAACCGGGCCGGCAGGGTCCGAACGCCCCGCACGGGGCCGACCGCCTCCAGGCGCGACCGGCCCCGGCGGGGGCGGCGAGACCAGCCCGACCCACGGCCCCGGGCCTGAAGAACACTCCCCGCCACCGGAACGCGTCGCCGCCAGCCAGCCCGAAGCCTCCCCCGCCTGCGCCGCGTTCCGGAGAACACGTAGCGCCCCAGCGTCGGACGATGCGGAAGTACCGTCACGGGACCGGGGGCGTGCGCGGGGCGCGAGAGCGCCCCCACACCCGTGCACCAGGTCGGAAGCAGACCAACCCTCGTGGCGGGTGCCGCAACCGGTACGCTGTAGCCCGTTCCGCGGCAGGCGAGGCGGAGCGAGGTGGGTTGCCCGAGCGGCCTAAGGGAACGGTCTTGAAAACCGTCGTGGCAGCGATGTCACCGTGGGTTCAAATCCCACACCCACCGCAGGTGAACGGCCCCTGACCAGCCAAGACGCTCGGGGGCCGTCGCCATGCCCGGTACCCGTCCGGCACCGCTGCTCCCCCTGGTTTCCCGCCCTATCGGGCACGGATGGGGCACGTGGGGGGCACGTCATCCGAAGATCAAAGACGTGCACCGGCCGTCCGCCGACTACCGGTTGATCGGAATCTCGTACACGATCTCGCAGTGCGCGGCAGGCACCACGATGTCCGCCGTCTCGACCGGCTGCCCCTGGTCGCTGTAGTAGGTCCGCCGGATGTGCGTGACGAGGGCGGCTTTCTGGATGCCGAGTAGCGAGGCCTCCTCGGCAGTCGCCTGCCTGGGCTCCGGCTGTTCTACGGCATGGGTGACGGTCACACCGATCACGGCCATGCGGTTCAAGACACCGGCGCCTGCGTGCGGCCCTCCCTCGGGCAGGACGACGAGCGACCCGGCTGTGAGGTCGTAGGGCTCCCAACTCGTCGACAACTGCACCGGCCTGCCGTCCGCCAGGAACTCGTACACCGTCCGGACACACAGTTCGCCCTCAGCGATCCCGAGCCGTGCAGCGATGTCGGCAGGCGCCGGCACCTTGGCGTCGGTCCGGCTCTCCCAATCGCCCTGCCTGCCCACGGCCTTCATGTCCGCCCGGAACGGCGACGCGCCCGGCTGCTCCCGCGCCGACGACCGAACGACCCGCACCCGCTGCCGGGGCTCGGCGACGTACGTGCCCGAACCGGCTCGTCCTTCCAGCACGCCCTGGGAGATCAGCAATTCCTGTGCCCGGCGGACCACGTTCTCGCCCACTCCGCACTCCTGGCCGATCTGGGCGCGGGACGGCAGGCGATCCCCCGGCTCCCATACGCGCTCCGCGATCCGACGCCGGAGTTCGTCGGCGCTCTTAGAAGTCATCTCATTTGGTGAGGCGTCGGTAGCAGATGAGAGTTGCGGCGATGCCTGCGAAGGCGAGGAAGTGTT
>NZ_JAIUKE010000169.1 GCF_020176795.1 Streptomyces sp. 8L | reverse complement strand
CCACCCCTCGTCGCCCCCCGCCCACACCCAGCGCCGATAGTCGGACCTGGTCTGGATGTTACGCGTGCCGTCCTTGAAGCCGAGCAGGTTGCGGGGGGTCGCCTGGTGAGGGCCGGCAGCCGCCCGGCCGAAGCCGAGGACGGTCCAGCGCACGGCCGCCCTGCCGCGTGCGACGCGGGCGAGGTCGCGGATAGCGTGGTAGGCCACCTGCGGATCGTCGGCACACGCCTGCAGAGAGAGATCCCCGCCAGTCAGGGGTTCGCTGAGGTGATCGCTCGGCAGGGCGGGCAAGGAGGCGAGCCTCGCCGGCCGCTTCCCGGCGAGGCCGAAGCGCTCGTCGAAGACGCCGGGCCCGAGCCCGAGGGTGACGGTCAGAGAGGCGGGGCCGAGGTCGAGGGCCTCGCCGGTGTCTCCACCGACCCCTGTGCCGTGCGCCGGTTCCACGACGCCGATGGTGTCGCCGCCCTGCAGCCGGGCGATCGAGGCCGACCAGGTGGCAAGCAGCACCTGGAGGTCGGTGGCGGTGCTGGCTGACGGCAGGTCGAAGGTCATGAACACGCAGTAGCGCTGCGGCTCCGTCTCGATGCCGGGCTGCGGGGACGCGGTCTCGGCCGCGTAGAACGGGTGACGCCTGGACAAGTCGATCGACTCGCCCGGCACCTGCGCGGGCTGGGACTCGTGGTGCAGCAGCGTTCCGACACCGGCGAAGGCGCCGGCACCCGCTCCGGGGGCGGCGCGGCCGCCGCCGAAGAGGGCCCGCCGGGACATGCCGGGACGCGCGCCGTTCGGGCCGTCCTCCCCGTAACGGTCGTGAGGCGCTGTCACTTCGCGGTCGCGACCTTCTGCGCGAGCTGGGACAGTGGGTCCTGCAGCGCTTGGACCGACTGCGAGATCTCCTTGGCGTGCGCGGCCTTGGTGGTGGCGTCCCACGGGACGTACCCGCCCAGCGCGGAGGAGTCGCGGAGCTTGCCCATGACGGTGTCGACGTCGGTGAACCGCTTCTGGATGGTGGTGGTCACCGTCGGGTCGATCTTCTTCAGGCCCGGCTGGAGATAGGCGAACGCCTGTCGGGCACCCTCGACGTTGGCGGCGAGGTCGGCGAGGTCGATGTGGCTGAATGCCTCCTCCTCACCGGTGATCTTGTTGGACTGCACCTCCTCCAGCAGCCCGGCCGCTCCGTTGGCCAGGTCCTCCGGCTTGAACTGGAGTGTCGGCGCCAGCTTCTTCAGCGTGGTTATGTTGGTCACCAGCTCGGCGGCGAGCTTCTTGGTCGAGGGTGTGATTGTTCCGCCCTTCCACAAGTCACGCTCGATGGCGTGGAATCCGTGCCAGCCGACCGACGGGTCGAGATTGGACGCGCGCATGTCGACGAGGTAGTCGAGGTTGCCTGCGTTGTCGGTCGGCTGGAACCCAGGCTTCACGAAGCCGGCCACGTCGGACTCGACCTTCTCATAGAACTGCCGTGTGCCCGCGTAATCGGACTTGGCCTGCTTGAGGTTGCCGGCATCGATGGACGTCTGGAGGGCCTTGGCGCCGTTCAGCAGGTCGTTCAGCCGCGCCGTGACATAGGTGTCGTAGCCCTTCGCGCCGTCGGCGAGCAGCGTCGCCGTGCTGCCGTTGGCTGCCCGTGCGGGCTTGCCGGTGACGGTGAAGTCTGTCAGCTCCTTCGCCGCGCCCGGACAGTACAGTTGGTACTTTCCGCCGCCTAGAGTGGCCGTGAACGAGACCGGCGCGAGGCCGGGAGCGAGATTCTCCTTCTCGCCGACTATGCGTTGCTGTTGCAGCAGCTCGAATTCGATGATCCCCGTGGCCGACTCGTTCTTCACCGTGAAGGTCACAGGGCCCGCCTTCGCCGTCGTCGCGTCCGTCTCACAGACGTCTCCCGAGCCACCGCTCTTGAGTGTCACGTTGACGGCGGAAGCACCTGCCGAGGCCCCGGTCGTGGCTTTGCCTGACGGCCCGGACGCCGCGGCCGACCCGGAGTTGCCCGAGGAACAGCTGACGAGTGTGAGGGCGGTGAGCGCGCCGACCGCGCCCATCGCGCTGCGCCGGCGAACTGCTCTGAGATGGCGGTCAGTTGTCAACATGGTCTGTGCTCCTTGGAGGTTCTGCCGACGCTTGAGCACCGTCGGTGTTGGTGGAGTCGGGGGCGCCGGGGGAGATGCCCACCGTGCCGGCCGGCACGAGTGCGGGCGTCTCACCCCGGGCCTGTTTGCCGCGTGTACGCCACCCCGTCAGTGCGAGCCCGAGAGCTGCCGCGGCGAGGGCGACCGGCAGCCAGGCCCGCCACAACAGGCGCTCGTGCGCCGTGACGTCGCCGGCTGCCACTGCTTCGCCCGCAGCACTGGCCACTCCACCCGGTACGGACCATGCGGGCTGGGTCAGTGTCAGTGTGCGGGGTTGGGTCAGGCCACCACCCGTCAGGGTCAGAGTGGTCTGATCGACCCGGCGGGTGTCGAGGATGCCGTGGTGGGCCACCCACAGTGCGGTCGTCGCGGTCGTGTTCCACACGGCGTGGTACGGGCCGGGGTTCTGGGTGTTGGAGATGCCGACCGGGACACGGCCGAAGAGGCCGGCCAGTTCGCCGATGGTGAGCGTCGAGGGGTGGGCTTCGTCCGCTGTGCGTGCCCGGTCGGTCCACTTCTCGGCGGCCGCTCCCAGGTGGCGTGTGGCCGTACGCGTCGAGGCCGCGAACGTGACGCTACGTGTCGTGTCCCCCTCGCGCACCACGAGGGTCGCGGACCCGCCATGCGTCCTCAGCGAGGCCGTTGCCGCCTTGGGAGCCGAGGTGCCCCGGGGGTCGGCCTTCCCCGTGGTGAGCGCGATCGCGGCGGGAACCTCGGGCCGGCCCGTCGGCACGGCCAGCGGTAGTGTGACGGCGGCCAGCGCGGCGACCGCGGCGAGGGAGAACTTGACGGTGGGGACCCTGGCGGGGCCGGGCTGCCACCGGCGTGGCCACACCGCGATGGCCAGCACGGGAATGACGTAGCAGAGCCACGCAAGTGCCTCGATCACGCGTGGATCGGCGGGGATACCGAGCACTCCGGTGATGAGCGCGGAGCGTACTGATCCGATGGGCGACAGCCAGGAGAGATCGACGGTGTGCTGCTGGCCGATGTCGATCCAGCCCGCACCGCGCGCGGTCCTGAAGGCGGTCAGCAGCAGGCCGCCCGCGACGAACACCAGGAAGACACCGGAGATCTTGAAGAACCTGGCCAGGTTGAGGCGGGTGCCCCCGGCGTACAGGATGTAGCCGACCACGCACGCGACCAGGATGCCGATGGCCGCGCCCAGCGCGGCGGAACTCGCACTGGCGGAGGCATGCAGTGTCGCCAACAGGAACACCGCGGTCTCGAAGCCCTCCTTCACCACCGCGAGGAAGGCCATGCCGGCGAGTGCCCAGCCCGTACCCTTGGACGCCGCCGCCCGGGCCGACCCTTCGAGTTCGGCTTTCAGCCCGCGGGCGTTCTTGCCCATCCAGACGATCATCCCTGTCACGAACGTCACCGCGACCAGGCCGATGATCGACTCCATACCCTCCTGTTTGGACTGGGGCAGTGACTGCTCGAAGGCCTGGAGGGCGAGGCCGACGCCGATGGAGATCAGAACGGCGAGGCTCACCCCGCACCACATGGGCCAGCGGGGGATGCCGTTGCGCCTCAGGAACGCGGCGATGATGCTCACGATCAGAACGGCTTCGAGGCCCTCACGCAACCCGATCACGAAGGTGGTGACCATCAGTTGCCGCCCCGGTGGAGGGGCTTTGTAAGGGAGCACGTCGCGTGGCAGTCAGCCGAACGGTGCGCCACGGCTGCCAGTCTGGCGGTCCGGGACGATCGAGCCCTGAACTCGCCCTGCGGCGACCGGGCGGCCAGCGGGCGGACGCCCTCCTCCGTTTTCGCGCGTGTCCGGACGCTCCGGTAACCCACAGTCACGGTGAAGCCCACTTTTCTTCCCGTCCGTTCTCCTACAAGCGGTGTAGTTCAAGAAGGATAGCCATACCTAACTTGTGGCGGAACAGTGGGGCGTCGAGGCAACGCGTGGCGCGTACCACTCCAGGCGTCCTTGACACTGCGGCGGCCGACGTCGAAGCCGCTGATTGCCCTGCTTGCGGCGGACAGGGCAGGCGGGTCGTCGAGGCTCCTCCCGGGACGGAGCCGACCTTGTGGAATGCTGCACGGCCGGACGGCGCCGGAGCGACAGCTCCGCTGCGCCAGGCGCCTCAGGAGTCGTCGTCAGTCAACTCGGCCAGGAGCGCGCGGAGTACTTCGGTGGTCTCCTCATCAAGGCCGGACACGAAGTGAGCCAGTACCGTGGAGTAGTCCGTGCCCGCTTCGAGTACCCGGCGCATGCGATGGGCGGTCATGCTCGCTTCGGCGTCGGCGGCGTCGACCCCGACGATTCGATAGGCGAACCCTCTGCCTTTGGGGACACGCGTCAATGCCTGCTTGGCGTACAGACGGGAGAGCGCCGTCAGCACGGTGGTGTACGCGAGTCCTGACCCCAGCGCCTCCTGCACCTCGGCCGGGGTCATGGGCCTGTCCGCCGCCGACAGGCAGGCGATGACCTTCTGCTCCAGGGCGCCGGGGGAACGGCCACGTCGGGGGACCATATTTTTTGCCCTTTCCACGACCCGGCGAATTCTGGAGGCGCGACATCATTTTACCTGCTGCGGGCGCCCGGCCTGCCGAAGTCTGAGACCCGGGCGACGACGATGCGCGGTGCTGACTGCCCCCAGGGGCCTCCGCTCACTGTCCTCCTGCGGTCGTCCCCTCGCTCAGCCGGAGCCGTGGGCTCGCAACTCTGCTCGGTGTCCCGCCGTCGGCCGGGCGGAGTGGGACGACGCCGGGGCGCGGCAGAGACCCGCGCGATGGTCTGCGGCAGACTGATGTCCGGCTTCGGCAGGGCAACGCAGGAGCGTACAGCTGACTCGTGCAGCCCAACGTCCTTGGCTGCCCCGCACTTTCCCCCGGTGCCGATGGCCTGACTACTTCGTGAGCGGCGTGAAGCGTTTGGAGGTCGACGCTCCTCGCCTGCCAGATCTCAAGTACGCGGTGCTCTACCTGGCCGGGAAGTTTTTCTCAAGGCCCGCCTGCAGAGGAAGCACTGGCTAGTGACGTGAGTCGGAGATTCGTCGTTGGTTGGGTACGAGTCGTCCGGGTTCGAAGATCTCACCGTTGGCAGTTGTCTCCAGCCGGCCTCGGCCCAAGAGCCTTTGCGCCTATGTCGTCCTCGGAGGACGTCGGGCCGTGGTCGTGGGTGCTGGCATCACCTGTCCATGTGGTGCGCGGATGCGGTGGTCCCGGTCGCAGGGCCCGCCATGTCGAAGATCTTGTCCATATCCTGGGCGGAGAGGACCAGGCTCGCGCAGCACGCGAGGAGTAGCGCGGCCTGGGCGACGACCAAGTCGTGCCGGCGGGGCGGGGGCGGGGCGAGCAGGGCACGGACACGTTGCGGGACTGGGCCTCCCGTGGCGGCGAGTGCGTGGTCCGGGCGGTGTGCCGTCGCGAGCGCGGCGCGGGCTACGGCCCTGGCCACGAGTGACCGGTCAGCCACGGCGACTGCTGCCTCCTCGTCCGCCCAGCGTTCGAGGGAGAGCGCGCCTGCGGTGGCGACGGGCCGCAGCAGCGGGTCGACCGCGGCGGCCAAGTGCAGTACCAGCAGGAAGATGTGGTGGCGGTGGCGCAGGTGCGTCCGCTCGTGGGCGAACAGCGCGCCGCGCTCCCGGGCGTTCAGCGTGCGCAGCATGCCGGAGGTGACCACGATGCGGCCTGGTGTGCCCGGCAGGGCGTAGGCGCTCGGCTCCGAGTCGTCCAGTACCGCCAGTTCTCCGCCGGGCGGCAGGAGCCGCCCGTGGCGGCGGGCGAGGAGCAGTAGTCGGGTCCTGTGCCAGGCTGAGGCGGTGAGCCACGCGGTGCACACCACGAGGGTCACGGCACTCAGTGCTGCGATGGGCCAGCCGATGGGGGTGTGAGCGGCCAGCACGCCGGTTGACCAGCCGCCCTCGGCGGCGAGGTCGGGGAAACGGTCGATCAGGGTGAAGGCGAGCATGCCCAGCGCAGCGGCCCAGCCGCCACCTGCGACCACGCACGCCACGGTCAGTAGCCACACGGCTGTGCGCGGAGGCAGGCGACGGCTCACGCCGGGTGCTGTCAGGGTCAGAATGAAGCTGACAGCCAGGGGCGTGAAGAGAGCGATCCGCATGTTCCCGTCCTCTTCGACTCTCGTCAGCTGCCGACATCTCCGCGCAGCAGCTGTTCAAGCAACCGCTCGTCTTCTGCGGGGAGTTCGGAGACGAAACGTGCCAGCGTCGCGGCTCGGTCGCCGCCTTTCTCCAGCAGTGCCCGCATGCCGGCGGCAGTATGTCCTGCCTCGTCCCGTACCGGTGTGTAGAGATAGCCGCGGCCCGCACGTTCGCGGGTGACGAGCCCCTTCTCGTGCAGCCGGGTCAGGATGGTCAACACCGTCGTGTACGCGGGATCGCCGTCAACCTCTTGGCGGACGGTCGCCGCCGACGCGGGACCGCTCGCCGCCCACAGGGCGCCGAGCACCTCGCTCTCCAGCTGACCCCGTGCCCGCCTGGCCGGCGGGGCAATATCGTTTTTGCTCACACTGATCCGCCCCCTCGCTTCTCTCCTGATCCGCACACGACTGCGGACCGAGACACGCTACTACGGCCTGTAGAGCCCCGTCGAGCCGTGGTCCCGTAGTGGCCCGATCTCCCAGCCGCGCTCCGCACAGGTATCGAGGAGTCTTGGTACAGCGCCCAGCGTTGCCTGCCAGGAACCGGGAACAGACGTGCAGTCGGAGTCGTGGAGCAGCACGGTGCCGCCGCCGCGAAGGGACCGCATGACGGTGTCGTGCACGGACTGGGGGGTGGCGCCGCGGCGCCAGTCGGCACCCCACGCCGTCCACAGAACGGGGCGCATGCCCAGCGCACGGCACGCCAAGTGCGTGGAGGTGCTGAACATCCCGTAGGGAGGCCGGAAGAGTGTGGGCGGCGTGCCGAGAATATGGGCCGCGAGGTCATGCACGCGGGCCAGATCTGCCCAGATCGTCCGGGGCCCTCGCAGTACTGCGGGGCGGTGGGCCCAGCCGTGCACACCGATCTCGTGACCGGCGGCCGCGATGTCGCGCGCCAGTCCCGGCGAGCGCACCAGCATCTCCCCCAGCAGGAAGAACGTGGCACGGACGCCCCCGCGGTCCAGCGCCTTCAGAAAGTGCGGGGTGGAGCGGCGGTCCGGCCCGTCGTCGAACGTCAACGCTATGTGTCCGGGACGGCCTTGGCCCGCGAGCGCGGGCATGAATCGGTTGCGCAGCGGCCCGCACGTGGAAACGACGGGGACGGCGTTGAGGGCCGCAAGAGCGGCGAGAGCGCCGGACGCGCGGGCGATACCCCGGATTCCGGTCGCGCCTCGTCCTACGCTGGGTGGGGTGAACGGGGCGGTCACAGTTCGTGCCTCTCCAGGAATCGGTGGGCGGCGAGGGACAGTCGTACCGGTACGGATGTCCCGGTGGTGTCCAGAAGCGGTGCGGCGACCCCGAACCCAAGCGTCAGGGTGAGGCCTGCGGCTAGTACGGAGGTCCGGCGTGGACGCGGCACGCGGGAGGCCCGGGCGATTCGCACGGCCCAGGCGGCCGGGGCGCCGCCGGCACGGAAGGTGCGGACGGCCCCGCCGGCGTACGGTCGTTGCGCTGCCCCACTCGTGGCGCCTGCCGCAGCCACGATGACAGCAGTGGGCCCCGGGCCCTTCGGGAACAGGGCGAGCCCCTCGGATCGTTGTCGCTCCCCGAGCGCACCTGACGCCAACTCGGCTATTTTCGAATGCAGTTCAGTCACACTGCGTACCCACGGGGCAAGGCCTGCAACGTCGAGCGCCGCCGCGTTCGTCCGGCCGTGGCCGGGTATGCAGCGGTAGCTGAGAACGGGCAGTCCGGTGGCGAACGCCTCCAGCGAGGTCAGTCCTCCGGCATTCTGTACCAAGACGTCACAGGCCCGCATCAGCGTCGGCATGTCGCTTTCCCAGCCGCGTACATGGGCGAACCCGTCGGCGCGCAGGCGGCGCAGCAGCGTCCGGTTGGCGCCGCACACCACGACGGGCACGGCCGCGCCCCCATCTCGGATCTCCTGTGCGGCCCGCCGCACTTCCCCGACCCCCCAGGACCCGGCGACCAGTAGAGCCAACACGGCATCGGCCGGAAGGTCGAGCCGTTCGCGCATCGCACGCCGCTCTTGTTCTTCGACCGGCCGGAACCGGGCCCCGGTCACCGGACCGGCGACAAGCACGCCGCGCGCGCCGAGCGCCCTCGCCTGCTCGGCGGGCACGGCGTGCGCGGCGAGGTGGGCGTCGACCCCCGGGGCCACCCACAGCGGATGGACGGAGAAGTCAGTCAGATATGTGAGCACCGGCACCCGCAGCAGGCCGCGTTCACGCAGCGAACCCAATACCTGCCCGGCGGCCGGATAGGTCGACACGACGGCCGCTGTGGCCGGGGTGACGGTCGCCAGGGTGCGGCGCTCGGCGCAGCGCAGCAGCGGGCGCAGCAGGAGACCGGGGCGGCCTGTGCTGCCCATCGCCGCGTAGATCCGCTGGTAAAGAGCCGGGGCGAGGACGAGTAGGCGGTGGTATGCGGCTGACAGCAGGCGCCCGAGACCGGCAGGCAGCAGGTCCACGAAGTCGTACCGGTCGACGGCGAACCCGATCGCCTCCAGCCGACTCGACAGCTCGGCCGCCGCGCCGTCATGACCCGCGCCTACGCTCGCCGAGATGACCGTGACGCGCCGAGGGATGTAGGGACGGGGCATAGCAGTGTTCCTCTCCATTGCTACTACATGACGTAGAAGAATGGTCAGGACCCTAGCAGTCGGAACGGATCGGGCTCGCACCCGATCGTGCTTTCGTCTACAGTTCTGTAGACGATAACCGCAATCCCAGACGTGACCGCACCCGCGAACCCTCGGCGGAGACAGCGGCAGACAAGACGGTGCCCGGCGCCGGAACGGTGGCAGCTATGACGGATCAATCGGGCGGGGGCACGGTTGCCGAGCCTCTGCCGAGGCACCGGCGGACGGACGCGAGCTTCGAGCGCGGTGGCGGGAGCTCGCTACGGTCAAGGCGCCGGGCAGGAAGGCGTACGAGGCCGAGGAGTGAGCGCGCGGCCGGGCCGGCCAAGGTCCCTGCGGTCGCGACCGTGTTCTGGGTGGTCAAGATCCTTACGACCGGCATGGGGGAGACGGCCTCGGACTTCCTGGCGAGGGCGCTCGGCCCCGTCGTGGCGGGCGGCCTCGGTGCTGCAGGCCTGGTGCTGCTGCTCTGGCTTCAGTTCCGCGCGGCCCGCTACCGGGCATGGACGTACTGGGCGGCGATCGTCATGGTGAGCGTATTCGGCACCATGGCGGCCGACGTTGTCCACGTCGTCGCCGGTGTGCCGTACACGGTCTCCGCGGCCGCGTTCGCGCTGATGCTCGCCGCCATCTTGATGTCCTGGTACGCCTCCGAGGGCACACTCTCCATCCACACCGTCCGCACCCGCCGCCGGGAGTATTTCTACTGGGCCACGGTTCTCGCGACCTTCGCGCTCGGCACCGCAGTGGGCGACCTCAGTGCGAGCACCCTGCACCTCGGCTATCTCCCGGCGGGCCTGCTGTTCGCCGCACTGATCCTGCTTCCTGCGCTTGCGCACCGCTACCTCGGGCTCAACGCGGTGGTCGCCTTCTGGTGGGCATACATCCTGACGCGACCGCTCGGAGCCTCGTTCGCCGACTGGATGGGTGTGGGCACCGGCCGCGGCGGACTCGGCTGGGGCACTGGGCCGGTCAGCCTTGCGCTGGCGGTGCCGATAGCCGCACTGATTACCTGGCTCGCGGTGAGCCGGGCGGACGAGCCCGAACCGGAACAAGGCCTGGCGGCCGAACGGGTGGGGAGAGGCGCGCCGGAACGCGAGTGAGGGCGCCAGCCGCATGACTCAGGCGTTCCTGGCGCGCGGCACCCGGCCCGGCCCCTTGGGCGCGGCTCCCTGAATTTGTACCGGCCTCGCGGGCGGTGTGTCCCGGGGTCTGTCTGGCAAAGGGCCTTGGGTGGGTTCGCGGAGCCTGAGGATGAGTGCGGCCAGGTGGACTCGGGCACGGTAGCGGTCGGCGAGTTCGTCGAAGCGAGTGGCGATCGCTCTGCACTGCTTGAGACGGCCGAAGCAGCGTTCGACGACGTTGCGGGCTTCGTAAGCTCGCGGTCGAGGGCCGGAGGTCTGCCGCCCGCCTGGCCGCGATGCAGGCGCTTGGCCTTCTGGTCGGCGCGCTCGGGGATCACGGTGCGGATGCCTCGCTCGCGAAAGCTGCGGCGGGTCGCCCGTGACGAGTATGCCTTGTCCGCGAGGACCGCGGGGGGCGGGGGGGGGGGGCGCCCGCCGCCGGCTCGGGGCACTCGCAACTCGCCCATGACCGTCTCGAAGACGGTGAACTCGTTGACGTTGCCCGGCGTGACGACGACGGCCGGGGGCAGACGCCGGCCGTCGCACGCGAGATGGACCTTGGTGGTCAGTCCGCCGCGCGAGCGCCCCAGCGCCTGGCGAGCCGCCGCGCGTGCCGGATCTTCCCATGCGTCCCCCGCCTCCGCCCCCTTTCCCGGGCACCGGCGGCATGCTGATGGGCCCGGCTGATCGTGGAGTCGACCGACACCGTCCATTCCACTGCTCCGACGGAGTCGTCCCGGACCTAGGCTTTTTCCAGCAGCCGGGCCCAGGTCCCGTCCGCCTCCCAGCGCGCGAACCGCAGCCCTGACAGACTTCCTCCACACCTACAACCACCACCGCTGCCACACCGCACTCAACGGCCAGCCACCCATCAGCCGAGTGAACAACACTACGGGTCAATACACCTAGCGCGTTCGTCGGGATGTTGTCGGGCGGTGCGACACCGATCATGCCGGGAGCGGTGCAGTGGTTCGTCCTGATCGTGTTCATGGCCGTTCAACCGGCCCCCGCGAGCGTGACGATCGAGCTGGTGGCGCGCGGCAGGCTGCACCGTCCGACCGTGTGAGCCGACCAGGGACAGGCAGGCTGACGCCTGCCACGGATCGTAGTCATGATGAGGGCGTCGCACTGACATTCCTCACGCACTGACATTCCTCACGCACTGCGCTCTCGCGCAGCCCGAAGCGCGGCGCCTGGGCGTGCTGGCTCGAACCAAGTCCTACATCATGTAGTAATCTGGGTAGAGTGCCTCTGTGACACGCTCCTATGTGACTGAACGCGATGCCGGCCTGCCGTCCGAAGGCCCCGCAAAAGGCGCTGTTCTCCCCGGTCTCGGGTGGCTCATCACCGTGGCCTTGGCCTACACCCTCAGCCAGTTCCTCTTCGTGACAACCCATCTGGGTCTCGGCTTCGACGAGTCGGTGTACACAAGCCAGGTTAGCCCCCACGCGCCGGCGGCCTTCTTCAGTGCGCCGCGCGCCCGCGGAATCTCGTTCCTGGTCGCCCCCGTCGCCGCGCTGACATACTCGACTACGGCATTGCGCTGCTACCTCATGGTGCTCTCCGGCGCCGGCCTGCTGGGGGCCCTGTGGGTGTGGCGCCGCCTCCTGTCCGACCGCACGCTCGCGGTCGCGGGGCTGGTATTCGTGAGTTTGTGGATCACCCAGTTCTATGGACCGCAGGTGATGCCCAACCTATGGGTCGCGTTGGGTGCACTCGCCAGTGTGGGTTTCTATCTGCGGTCGGTTGTCACGGCCCATGCTGGTCGGGCAGATCCCGATCGCTGGCGGATGGGTACAGGCAACGGGCTCACGGGCCACGGGTCGTTGCTCGGCGTCATGCTCTGTCTGGCTGCCGTCGTCCAAGTGCGTCCGCCGGACGGATTCTGGCTCGTGCTGCCGCTGGTCGTCGCTTCACTTGTGGTCCGCGATTGGCGACGGCCCGCTGTGTTCTGGGCGTTGGCAATCGGCCTCATCGCGGGAGGCGCGCAGTGGGTCGTCGAGTCGTACATGCGCTACGGAGGCATCCTGGCACGGCTCCACACCTCCGGGCGGGTCGAGGGAGGTCTCAGTTGGAACTTGGCCTTCGGTGACCAGCTGAAGGCGCTGGCTGGACGCACCCTCTGCAGGCCTTGCACGGTGCCCTGGCGAGACAAGGCCGACTCGCTGTGGTGGTTGGCGGTGCCCGTAGTGGTCGTGCTCGGCCTCTATGTTGCCAGGCGGGCGGGACGTCAGGCAGTCGTGCTGGTGCCCGTCTTCTGCGGACTGTCGATGGCGGTGCCCTATCTCTTGCTGATCAACTACGCGGCTCCGCGCTTCCTGCTGCCGAGTTATGCGTTGCTTGCTCTGCCGGTCGGCGAGTGCCTGGTGTGGCTCTCCGCCGGTGCGGGCTCACCGAGACTCCGCAGGGCCGGGGCCGTCCTCGTGGTCCTGGCGCTCGCGGGCCAACTGGTGAGCCAGAACATCGTGCTCACTCGTACGGTTGCACGCAACGAGCAGGCGCACGACGACTTCGCTCGGATCGCCAACGGCCTGCGCGAGTTCGGTGTGACACCGCCCTGCCTCGTAACGGGCACCAATGCCATCCCTATCGGGTACGCCGCGGGCTGCGCCTCTGGGGCCACCAGCGGCAACAACGCAAACACGACCGCCGCCAGTATTATGAGGACCGCCCGCCACCGGCCTGTCGCAGTCCTCGTCCCCCGAGGACACTCGGTCCCCGTCTACGCCGGGAGCTGGAGCCCGCACGGGATGGCGACGTCGCGCCAACTCGGCACGTACACCGTCTACATCTCACCGGCTGAAGCCGAACACCCTTCAGGGGGCACGCAGTCGGCGGACGAAGGGGCCACCCGCGTGGAAGAAGCCGGCTGTGCCTCTCGGGCATCTCTTTGTAAGCTCAGGGCACGGTGGAGGCGCCGGAGGGCTGGGCGTCCAGCAGCGGGTGCAGCACCCCCAGTCGCAACCGCGCGACGGTGGCAGTGGCGGACCTGCCCAGTATCCAGCTCATGACGAACGCGACCGGCAGGGCGAGGACTGCGGAGCCGATCACGTCATGCGGGTAGTGGGCGCCGACATAGATCCTGGTGAAGCCCTCGAACAGGGCGAAGACGGCGGCGATCACACTCAGCCGTCGGTCGAGCAGGCACAGTGCCGCCACTGTCGCGAAGGCAGCCGTGCTGTGGCCGCTCGGGAAGGCGTAGTCGCTACGCACGGGACACGTGTCAACGAAGTAGTTGTGGGGGAGTGCATAACAGGGCCGGGTCTCCGCCACCAGCTTCTTGACCACCTCGGCGATGGCGAATGCCGTTATGACCGCGACCGGGGCGGAAAGCGCGAGAGCCATGTCACGGGCGCCACGGCGGCGGGCGCTCCACCACCCCATCACCATCAGTACGGCGAACACACCCAGACCCGCATTGGTCCACAGGTCGATCGGTGTGTTGAGCCATCTGGTTTCGTGTGCGAAACCGGTGACGATGGTGAATAGCGAGCCGTCGATGCTGGAGCCGTCATAGGCGAGCGTGATCATGGAATGCACTGGCACCGTCCACTCTCCTCACCAGGGGTCGGAGCGCCGAGAGGCTCGACGCGCCGCACCACAACGGCATTCGCTATGTGTCTACATGACAGTAGACGATTAACGAAAGGCGGCCAAATCGTGGAGCGAGGGTGACCGGCCCGACGGGCGAACCCGGCCAACGCATCGGGAAAGACGCGGAAAGGTCTTCGCGGGAACCACCAACGATGAGGCACGGCCAACGGCGACAAGGGAGACGACGTGAGGATGGGTTCGGCGAGGGACGCGGAAGATGGAGGCGGGAGCCCGCTGCGCCGCCGAGTGCTGATCTCGATTGTGACAGTGACGGCCTGTGCGGTCATGGTGTTCACCCTGCCGCTGGCTTGGTCCATGGACCGCGTCTTCCGCGGCAGCGCTGTCGCACGGCTCCAACGGGACGCCATCTGGGAGGCAGCTGGGCTTCCGCCGAATAAAACACTCGGGCGCGGCTCCTCGTCTCCGCCCCACCATCTCTCGCCCGGCGTCCTTCACGCGCTTTACACGCCGTCCGGGCATCGCCTGGGGGGTAGCGGACCCTCGCTTTCACGCGTAGCTGCGCAGGCGCGCGACGGTGCGCTCCACCAGGGGGTGGAGGGACACGACCTCGTGGTCTCCGCACCGGTGTCACAAGGTGGGGTTGTGAAGGCTGCCATGCGAGTGTGGATGCCGTGGGACGAGATCACCGACCGAAGATCGAGTACGTGGCTCGTACTGGCCGTCGCGAGCACTGTGATCGTGGCCCTGTCCGCCCTACTCGCTCGACATCTTGCCCGCCGCGTGGCCGTCCCCCTGGAACGGCTGACCGAAACTACGCGCGCCCTGGGCGCCGGGGACTTCACCATCCAGCCGGTGCGCAGCGGGATCCGGGAAGCCGATGCGGCAAGCCGCGCCCTTACCGCGACAGCACGGCGTCTTGGTGAAGTACTGGAGCGTGAGAGGTCGTTCAGCACTGCTGTGTCCCACCAGCTGAGAACACCGCTGACCGCGCTCGTACTCGGTCTCGAAGCGGCGCGGACGCGCGACGAGCGCGGACTGCGTCAGGCCTTGGACACCGCGCTACGGCGTGCCCACCACGTCGGCGGAACCATCGACGACCTGCTGCGCCTTGCCCGCGAGACACACCACAGCGATGAGCGGTTTGACGCCGCACACGTCCTGGATCGGGTTGCCCAGCGCAACCGGGATGCGGTGGCTGACGCCGGACGCCGCCTGACCGTCCGCTGCGAGCCGGATCTACCCCCGGTGCGGGCCTCGGAGGCGGCGATTGTGCAGGTTCTGGACGTACTGCTCAACAACGCGCTGGTCCATGGGCGGGGTGAGATCCGGCTTACCGCCACTGACCTGGGCTCGGGCATCGCCCTCGAAGTGGGGGATGAGGGGGCCGGCCTTGCACGGGACGGCGACATTGTCTTCAACGCAGCCCGACGACCGGGCGAGCGGCACGGCATCGGGCTGCGACTCGCCCGCTCTCTCGCCGAGGCGGAGGGCGGCAGGTTGCTGCTGCGCCGGGCGGGACCGCATCCGGTATTCAGCTTGATGCTTCCGGTGTGCGGTGGCCGGCGATGAGGATCGCACGGAGTATCGCCGTGTGGCGACACTAATGACGATCTGCCTGCGGAGAGGGGGACGTGCCACATTGGCCCGTGGCGTCAGCCAGCCTTCTCGTACCGATAACCTCTACCGCGGACGGTGGTGATGTGACTGGAGCCCGCCGGGTCGGCGTCGGCGAGCTTGCGGCGTACGGCGCAGACATGCACATCGAGTGTCTTCGTCGAACCGAACCACTGCTCGTCCCAGACCTCGGTCATCAATTGCTCGCGGCTGACGACAGCACCGGCCGACCTCGCCAGCACGACCAACAGATCAAACTCCTTGGGGCGCAAATCGACTTGTCGCCCGCCCACGTGCACACGTCGCGCGAGAGTGTCGATGAATGTGTCCCCAAACCTGAGCACCGGCGGTCCCGCGGTCGCGGCGCGCCGACGCAGATGGGCCCGCAGCCTCGCGAGCAGTTCGGCGAGCCGGAACGGCTTGGTCAGGTAGTCGTCAGCCCCCGCGTCTAGCGCCATTACAGCCTCGAACTCCCCCGTTCGTGCCGTGAGAACCACGATCACCGTTTCCACCGGAACAAAGGCGCGCAGTCGGCGGCACAACGCTACGCCGTCGGCGTCGGGCAGGCCAAGGTCCAACAGGATCAGGTCGGGCGAGCTGTGCAGTGCCGCGGCCGTGGCCGTGGCGCCGGTTTCCGCGCGTACCACCGCGTACCCGTGGCCGTTCAGCGCCTGTTCGAGTTCGGAGGCGATGTCGGCGTCGTCCTCCACGATCAATAGCTCTGCTAGTGCCATAGCGCCTATTACATCTGTAATAGATAGCTGTCCGCATGCATCATATTTTCGCACTGCATAAGGTTAGAGATTCTTAGCATTCCGGAAAGATCGCGTTGATCCGTTGTTCCGTACGTTCATGCCACGCCCAGCCTTCGTACGAGACCAGCAGGAGATCCGCATGTCCGAAACCGTTCCGCGAGAGCGGGGGCCGCTCCAGGGCCACCTCGTCCTCGACCTCTCGCACGCCTTGGCAGGGCCGCACGCCGCCATGATGCTCGGGGATCTCGGCGCACGGGTGATCAAGGTCGAAGCCCCGGGTCTGGGTGACGAAACTCGGGGCTGGGGGCCACCATTCGTTCCGGCGAGGAACGCTTCCCCGGGGGAGTCTCCGGGCAGCGAGTCCACGTACTTCCTCTCCTGCAACCGCAACAAGGAGTCCGTCACGGCAGACCTGAAGTCGGCGGAGGGCCATGCCCTGGTCAGACGGCTGGCCAAGCGCGCGGACGTCCTGGTGGAGAACTTCCGGCCCGGGGTCCTCGACCGCCTCGGTCACTCGACGGAATCGCTGCATCAGCTCAATCCGGGATTGGTGATTCTTTCGATCAGCGGCTTCGGCCACGACGGGCCGCACGGCGGGCGGCCGGGATATGACCAGATCGCCCAGGGCGAGACGGGGCTGATGAGCCTCACCGGCGAACCTGGTACACCGACGCGGACCGGTGTGCCCGTCGCTGACCTGCTAGCGGGCATTTTCGGCGCCAGTGCGGTGCTCGCCGCGCTGCTGGAACGTCGGCACACCGGGCGGGGGCGCGTGGTGCGGACCTCGCTGCTCTCCGCCATGATCGGCCTCCACAGCTTCCAGGGCACGGCCTGGACCGTAGCGCGCCAAGTCCCCCGGGCCACCGGCAACCACCATCCTTCCATCGCCCCGTACGGCCTCTTCCCGTGCGCCGACGGGGCGATCCAGCTCGCCGCGGGCAGCCCCCGGTTGTGGGAAGCCGTCGCCGCTCTCACCGGCCTTGCAGCCGATGACCCCCGTTACGCGACCAATGCCGAGCGGGTACGGCGGCGCACCGAGCTGGCCGGCGAACTGGGGGCGGCTTTCCGCCAGGACACGGCCGAGGCATGGTTGAAGCGACTGTCCGACGCCGGGGTGCCCGCAGGCCGTGTCCGCTCCATCGATGAGGTGTACGCCTGGGAGCAGACCGTGCAGCAAGGGCTGACGATCGATGTCGACCACGAGACCCTTGGCCCGATCACCCTGCCGGGCATCCCGTGGCAGTTCGACGGCGCCGGCCGTACGAGCCATTTGCCGCCGCCGACACTGGGGCAGCACAACGCGTCAGTGGCGGCTTGGCTCGACGCCGTCGACGCCGGTCCTCCCACCACTGCCGTCGGCGCCTCCGGCTCCACACTCCCGGGCGGCGGGGCCGACGGGGCTCTTTCGACCGTCGACGACTCGGCCGCGAACGGATGACGCCGCTCTCGCGCTCGGCCGGGACGCCCAAGCCGGGCGGAACTGCGGCCCACACGCCGTTGCGGGTGGATCCCTACATCATCGCCCTGCTCGCGACGGTCGCCTTCGCGGCGCTGTGCCCCGCGCGCGGCGGGGTCGCGTCATTGGTCGCCGGCGCAGCGGACTGTGCCGTGGCGCTGATCTTCTTCCTCTACGGTTCGCGGCTCTCGGCAGGTGAAGCGCTCGCCGGCCTGCGCCATTGGCGGCTGCATCTCACAGTCCTCACCAGTACGTTCGTGCTCTTCCCCCTGCTGGGACTGACGCTGCGCGCACTTGTCCCTTCGGTCATCGCTCCAAACCTCTACACGGGGCTGCTGTTCCTGTGCCTTCTGCCGTCCACCGTGCAGTCGTCGATCGTCTTCACCTCGACGGCCCGGGGCAACGTACCGGCTGCTGTCTGCGCCGGAACCTACTCCAGCCTGCTGGGCATGTTCGTCAGCCCGCTGCTCGCCTCAGTCCTGATCGGTGGCCATACGCCGTTCTCGGCTTCACAGCTGACCGGTATCGGCGGCCAGATCTTGCTGCCCTTTCTCGTGGGCCAGTTCGCCCGTCGCTGGATCGGACCCGCCGTTTCACGCCACAAGACGGTGCTCGGCCGCGTCGATCGCGGATCGGTCCTGCTCGTCGTCTACACCGCATTCAGCGAGGGAATAGTCCGGGGCATCTGGCACCAGGTCTCGCCATCGCGGCTGTTCGCCCTGTGCATGGTAGAGGCGGTTCTCCTTGCGTTGGTCCTTACCACTACGTCGGTGGCAGCGCACGCGTTGCGCTTCTGCCGCGAAGACCGCATCGCGATCGTGTTTGCCGGGTCGAAGAAGAGTTTGGTCAACGGCCTACCGATAGCCGCCGTTCTGTTCGGCCCAGGTGCCGGCCTCATCGTCCTGCCACTGATGCTCTTCCATCAGATGCAGCTGATGGTCTGTGCGGTCATCGCTCAGCGGTGGTCATGGTCCCCATAAGACCGCCGCATCGGTGTGAACGTGAGCGTCCTCTCGCTCAGGGGCGGGCGGGGCCGTCGCTCTGGCCCTTACCGGGCCCGCCGTCGAGGCCCGGTGCCGTGTTGCGCGGCGGACCGCCGTGACGACGGCCCCTCAACCCGGGCGGAAGACTCACCTCCGGTAGGACCAGAACCGGACCACCACGCGCCACATCCGTTGGCTGAGACGGCTCAGCCGGGTCACCAGCGGATGCGACCACAGCTCGTCCAGCGCCGCCGGGAGCAGCAGATCGGTAAGGGTCTCTGCCTGGGTGTTGTCGAGCCGCACGGTTTCACCTGTCCGTCATGGACCGGCGGGCTGTGGTGGTGCCCGCCCTTCGGGTACCACCACAGCGCCGGTCAGGCGTCGGTACGCATCAGCCGCCAGGCGGCACCCGCCAGTGCCGCAGCTGTCCAGGCGAGGAATACCAGAAGCCCGGACGTCGGTGAGAGAGTGACGGCATCGTGATGAAGCGTAAACATCGCCTCGCCCGCGTTGCTGGGCAGGTAGGGCTCCACGGTGTTCTGCCAGGAGCTGGGAAGCAGCGAGGTCAGTCCGGGCACCAGCATGAGCGAGGCGATCAGGACGGAGATGCCCCCTGCGACCGAGCGCAGCAGCGCCCCCAGCGCTGTCCCGACAACACCGACGAGGCCGAGGTAGAGGCCAGCGCCGAGCAGCGCCCGGAGCACGCCCGAGTCGGAGAGGGACTGGGCGGCCGTGGTGCCCGAGACGATGCCGCCCACGATGGGGAAGGCGATAAAGACGCCCCCGAGCCCGACGATCAGAGAGACCAGTCCGTACACGGCCGACTTGGACCACAGGACGGGGAGCCGGTGCGGGACGCAGGCCAGCGTGGAGCGGATCAGGCCGGTTGAGTACTCGCCCGCGGTGACCAGTACGCCGAGCACGCCAAGGGCCAGCTGCGCGAAGTTCGTGCCGAACAGCGACAAGCTGAGCGACGTCGATGTGGCGAAGTCGGGGCTCATGTGATGCCCGGAGTTGTACCGTGATGTGAACTGCGCGGCGGCGATGAGGCCGAAGGCCACCAGGAACACGAAGCCGAGGCCGAGCGTGATCCAGGTGGAACGCAGGGACCAGAGCTTGGCCCATTCGGAGCGCAGCACCCGGGGGCCGGTGACCCGGTAAGCAGGACGCGCACCGGATGCGGTGCGGGCGTTGGTCGGGACGGGCGGCGTGGTCAGTGTGCTCATGCCGCACTCCCGGCGGTCGCAGCAGAGCCGTGGTACTCCACCGCGTCCTGGGTGAGTTCCATGAACGCCTCCTCCAAGGAGACGGTCCTCGGCGTCAGCTCGAACAGGATGATGCCCGCCGCCCCCGCAGCGGTTCCGATGGCGCGGGCGGACATCCCGGCAACCTCCAGTTCCTCGGAGCCTGCCCGTCCGTTGATGTCGATGCCCGGCCCCGCCAGTACCTCGCGCAGCCGCCCGGGGTCCGAACTGACGACCTTTACGGTGTCCCCGCCCGCCTGGCTCACCAGGTCCTGGACGGTGGTGTCGGCGAGCAGCCGGCCCTGGCCGACGATGATCAGGTGTTCGGCGACGAGGGCGATCTCGCTCATGAGGTGGGAGGAGACGAAGACGGTGCGCCCCTCGGCGGCCAGCCCACTGAGCAGGTTGCGGATCCACAGCACGCCCTCGGGGTCGAGTCCGTTGACTGGCTCGTCGAGCATGACGGTCGACGGGTCACCGAGCAGCGCGGCGGCGATACCCAGTCGCTGCCCCATACCCAAGGAGAAGACTCCTGCCCGCTTCTTGGCCACCTTCTGCAGACCGGTCATTTCGATGACTTCCTCCACCCTGCGACGCGGGATGCCGTGGGTGTACGCCTGCGCCATGAGGTGGTCGAAGGCGGATCGGCCCGGGTGGACCGACCCCGCCTCCAAGAGCGCGCCGACTTCCTGGAGCGGGGCGGTGTGTGCGGCGTAGCGGCTCCCGTTGACCATGACGGTTCCGCTGGTGGGAGCGTCGAGGCCGACGATCATCCGCATGGTCGTCGACTTGCCCGCTCCGTTGGGACCGAGGAATCCGGTGACCGTGCCGGGCTTGACGGTGAAGTCGAGCCGGTCCACTGCAGTCTTCTCTCCGTACCGCTTGGACAACTGTTTTGCCTCGATCATCAGGTCTTCCCTCGCGTCTGGCCGTCGGGATCGGCGTGCTCTTCTTCATTTGAGGCTAGAAGTCCGGAAGCGGCACATCGTCGTACGCTGGTCGCCACTCGGTGAGGGGCCGTCGCACTCCGGTACTACCCGGCGTCATTGGATCTTGTGAGCCCCGCCGCCGAGCGATCCCCTGGCGGGCCGACTCATCGAGATGGCAGCCACGCGTACAACCGGAGATACCGGGCCTGCCCAGGAGGACCTTTGCCGTGCCGACGGTGAGGTTGAGGAGCAGCAGGCGAGTGTGCCGTCGATCAAGGGGCGCAGTCGGTGCCGGCGGCGGCAGCGATGAGGGCCCACCGCCTCCGGCGGACGCGATCGCCGCATTTCCAACGGCTGGGAGCGCAGACGGGCGCTTGCGCGCTGCTTGGTACGACACCGTCATCGCGGCTCGTCGCCTTTCCGTCCACGGCGAACCGCGTCGCGGTTTTCGCGGGTACGGCGTCCACGCAAGACCTCCCGCGCCAACGGGATCAGCGAGACGAGCACGATGAGTGCGATCAACGGCAGCAGGTACCGGTCGACGTTGGGCACCGAGGAGCCGAGTGCGTAGCCCGCCAGTACCAGGCCCACGGTCCACACAGTGCCCCCGGTGGCCTGCCAGAGAACGAAGCTCCTGGCAGGCACGCCGAGTGCGCCGGCGAGAGGGTTGAGGACGGTGCGGACAACAGGGACGAAGCGTGCGAGGACGACCGCTTTGGCGTGTCCGTACTGGGCGAGTAGTTCCTCCGCTCGTTCGGCGCCCTCCCGCAGGCGGCCAGAGCGGCTGCGGGCCAGCAGGGCGCCGCCTCCTCTGCGTCCGATCCAGTAACCTGCCTGGGCTCCAAGGAGGGCCCCGCATACGGCCGCCAAGAGGATCTGCGGCAGGGAGAGGTGCGCCTTTCCGCTGTCAGGCACACACAGGAGGCCGGCGGTGAATAGAAGCGAGTCGCCGGGCAGGAAGAACCCGATCAGCAGCCCCGTCTCCGCGAAGAGTACGAAGGCCACGCCGAGCGCGCCGAAGGCTGTCAGCAGCGATCCGGCGTCCAGGACGTTGACTGCGAGATGAAGGGATGCGGCCAGGGTGCAGTCGTGGGGGCACAGGGGCACGTCGGGCTCCTTTCCGGGCGCGGGGAGATGGGGCGATCGACGGTCTTCCGCGATGAGGCATTAGGACTACATGACTGTAGACGATCTCTTGGGTGGCTTGCGTTCCCCGAGAGGAAAATCCGGTGGCCGCCACCCGTCCGGCGAGTACGAGGGCGACGGAGGAGCCGCCGCGTCGTGCGGTGCCCGTCCGAACTGTCCGGCCGTCCCCGCTGCGTCAGCCGGGTGGTTCCTGTCGCGAAGGCCTGCCGATCCGAACGAGTTCTCGGATGCGAGATGACGAGGGGGCCGCGCGACAGAGGGAGAACGCGCTCTGGATCGGGAACGTGCGAAAAGGTGCCGCGCTGCAACAGCCCCGGTCCCGGCCGGGCTCACCCGGTTGGCTCCACGCTGGCAACTGCTGGAGAACCGGCCCGGGATGGTGCCACTCCTGCGTGACCAAGCTCTGCGGGTGCTTGCCGACGAGGTCGCGCGAGCTCGCTGCCAATAGGGATGCCACCACGCCTGGACGGACAGCTCCAGCAGACGGCGCCGGGCTGTCGTTCGCTGCCGGTTGGCCGGGTCGGCAAGGCTCCGACAGGTCCGCTCCCATGCACACTGCACGGCGAACAGGTCCTCGGGGATATCAGAGCAACACATACGCTATTGCGTCATGTGTTCGATTTTAGACGTATCCTTGCAGGTGAGGTGGTGGTCGAGGTCGTTTGTTGCCCCGGTCGTCGTGCGGAAAGGCTAGACGCGTGCGGGGGGCAAGTCGTCCCGGCTGACGGCTACGTAGGTTTCCGGCGTCGCTGCTTCGAGAAGGCTTTCGTCGCCGCGCAGGTCGAGATCCGGCTCCTCGGAGCGACGGAGAAGGTCGCTCCAGTCGCTCGTCGCGCCTCGTTCGTAGGCGTCGCGGAGCAGAGGACGCAGCCGTGGGCGGGCTTCCTCCTGTTGTTCTCGGAAGACGCGCCGCTGAGTGAGTCGCTGTTCTTCCTGGGCTTCGTCGCTGAGTTCCAGGTCGACGGGCGGCTGGTCCTCGGCGCGCAGTCCTGGGGTGCGCCGGGCGATGGCGAGGTCTTCCTCGTGGAGGCGCTCGCAGGCGGCAAACAGCTTCCGGGACATGCCGAGGTGGACCTCCGTACCGGGGATGCGGCAGCTCAGGAAGTCGTCGAGGCCCATGGAACGGATTCCGGCGCGCAAGGTGTGCTGTTCGGCGTCGGTCGGCGCTTCGCGGGCCTCGGCTCGCATGGCGAGAGTGAGGCTGTCGTCTTCCAGGGGAGTGGTCAGCCCGGAGCGTCGGCGGCGGGAGGTTCGGTCGGCGGCGACGGGTACGGTGCGCAGTTGCGCGGCGGGAGCCGAGCGCAGCGCCAGGTAGGCCAGCATCTGGGCGCGGGCAGCGCCGATGAGCGCGTCGTCGCTGTCGCCGAGGCGGTCTTCCAGGTTTCCCGGGCCGGCTGCTTCGTCGCCGGTATCGGACCCGGCCGAGTCGAGCGGTGGCCGGCCGGGGTGGAGGTCGTGGTCGATCGTGAGGAAGAGGTCGTCGTCGGGCCGAACAGATGCTCCGACCAGGACGATGCGGTGTCCGTACGCGCCGAGGGCCTTGCTGCCGGCTGCCAACTGTTGCCATCCTTCACGGAGTTTCTTGAGCCCCACGTCGCCGCCCTTGGCCTCGATCAGCCAGTACAGCTGCTCCGTCTCGTGGTGCCCCCACAGGTCGGGCAGCTTCTTCTTCGGGTCCTTGAACGTCTTGAGCAGGGCGGGGATGGGGCCGCCGAGTTCGAGGTGCTCGGTCTGACCGAGCCCCAGCAGCGAGCGGCGGGCCCACTCGGTCATCGTCATGCCCAGCCGGTAGCCGGCGGCGATCTTGGCGCTGCGCTCGGTGCCGTGTGCGTAGACCGGGTTCCAGGTCAGGCGTCGGCTCTTGGCCCCCGGAAGGGGATGCCGGGGCCTGACGGGGTGCGCGCCGAGGTAGGCGTACAGAGGGGAAACTCGGGCGACGAGTTCCCCATGGGCGTAGCGCGGCTGGTTCTGCAGATGCGGGGTGACGTCGCGGCCGACTTCGGTGGCGGCCTTGATGATCTCCCGCCACGTGGTGGTCGGGGCATACCAGCCGTCAGCGGCCGGGAATCCGTCCGATCCGGTCCACGGCTTGTGCTTGGCCGTCCGCCACTGCCGCCGGGGCTTCTTCGCGGGCCCGTTACGGAACAGGACGGGTATGTCGAAGCTATCGGCGTAGGTCAACGGCGGCTCGTCGGGAACGTGTGCGGGGATCATGCGGACGACTCTGGCACGGCACCGGACCACTCCCGGCGTCCGGGCACCAAGCCGTCTGCGTGACCCCGGCGGGGCGCCCCGGCCACCGGTAGGGCCCTGTCCGAGGTGGCGATCGGGCAGTTCGCCCGGGGCGGACAAGCAAGACCGCGGAAAGACTGGCCAACAGGTGCGAGGCCGTGCCAAACGTAGATGACCTGCAAGGAACCCCAGGTCAGAGAGTTGATTGCCCGTGACCGTAGCCCCTATGGGCCCCGGTTTCTCCATTACCGTCGAAGCCCTGCGATTGTAGGAGCGACAGCTCGGCTCCGGTCAGCCGACCCTGGTCGTGGGCCAGTTCTGTGCAGCAGACTTCAGCCTCATCTTGGACGACCACGCTGACGTGCGCGTCAGCTCCAAGGACGGCCGTTTCTATCTGGCTGGCGTCCGCTCGGCCGCCCGGGAACGCACGGCGAGGAACGGAAGATCGCCGTCACCGGCACGGGCCACATACGCGACTACCACCTGTCGTTCGACACCGGGGCGCCCGCCGGAATGACTTCGTCGCACAGCCTGCCCAGGGTGTCCGGGCACCCGTCGACCATCTGGGTGAGGCGATCCATGTCGATGGGCGGAGCCGACCGCGGGCTTCGGCCGCTCTCCGCCCGCTCGTGCCGGGCGTCGGCGTAGATCTTCAGGGCCTTCGCGGTGGGCGGCCACTTCTCGTGCCCGGCCCGGGCGTTCATGTCGACGATGGCCGCGATCGACAGCCGGATCGTGTCGTGCCCGATCTGCTCCCGGCGGAGGTGGGAGACGTACGAGACGAGGTTCACCTCCGTGGTGTGCGGCCCCGGTTTGCGGCCGCGGGCGACGCACCAGCTTGCAAACGCCTTGTAGCGGCTGCCGTATGTCGTGCGGGTGTTTTGGCGCCCTGAGTTGGCCAGGTCCTCCTCGGCCTCCTCGGTCAGCACCTTGATGTCCACCGCCACGTCCGGGAGCGCCTCGGCGTCCGGCAGCGCTGGCGTGAGGTCGAGCCGCTCCTCGACGAGTTCCGCATCGATGACGGTCGGGACCAGGCCGGTGCTGTGGCGCGACCTGTAGACCACGAGAGGCGGGCGTTGCCGGGTTCATGGTGCAGAGCGATGCAGACTCGGAGAAGCGCTGTTTCTCAGGATGAAACGACGTCTTAGAAGTCATCTCATTTGGTGAGGCGTCGGTAGCAGATGAGAGTTGCGGCGATGCCTGCGAAGGCGAGGAAGTGTTCT
>NZ_JAIUKE010000168.1 GCF_020176795.1 Streptomyces sp. 8L | reverse complement strand
GGGTGGCGGGGGCTGGAGCCGTGGCGGTCGCCGTGGCGGCGGGCCCACTCCCGTGGTCGCTTCCGGGACCGGCCGTGGAAGCGGCTCCGAAGCCGGTGCCGGGTTGGGTCCCGCTTCCGGCTCCGGCGCCGGGTCCGGCTCCGGGTCCGGGCTCACGTCCGGCTCCGGGTCCGGGTCCGGCTCCGGGTCCTCGTTCGGTCCCGCGTTCGGTTCCGTGTTCGGCTCCGGATTCCGAGGCCTGTTCCGCGCCCCGACCTGTGCCCCGTTCCGTGCCCTGATCGGCCTCGGGCCGGCCTGCGGGTTCTGCGCCCTGTCCGGCCCCGGGTTCGGCCACGGGTTCGGGCGCGGGCCCTGCTGGGGGCTCTGAGCCCCGTCCGGCCCCGGCGTCGTGCGCGGATGGGGCGAGTGCGGGACGGGGCGCGGGCGCCGGACCGGGCGTTGACGCGGATGCGGACGCCTCCGTGGGCACGCTTCCGGCCACGGGCGCGCTTGCCGGTCCCGTTGCTGGCACTGGCAATGGCGCCGGCACTGGCGTCGGTACGTACGTCCGCGCGCCCGCCAGCAGCGGTCGCCAGGCGGACGGCCCCGACGCCACCGTCGCGCCCCCGGAGCCCTCTGTTTCGCGGGCTTCCCCGGCGGAGCCGTGCGGGCCCCGGCCGCGGTCTCCGCCTGCGCCTCCGTGCCCCCGCCCGTCGCTCTGGGCGCCCTCGGCCGCCGTGGCGCCCGTGGCGCCTGCGGTGCCCGTGAACGGCACCGCGCCCTCGCGCGGTCCGGACGCGTTCGGTGCCGTGGCCGGCCCCGTCTGTCCCGCCGGCTGGGGCCCTGTCGGCTCCGTCCCGGTGTGCTTCGTCCCGGCGGCGAGTGCCGTCATCGCTGTCATCGGTGCGTCACCTCCGGCCACGAAGCTAGTTTTCGCACTTCCTGCCGAACAACGAGAGACGACCGTCTTCACACGTAAGAGTGGCGGTGGTCCGATTTGCCGGGGGTTCTGGGGGTGCCTGTGCTGGTCGTAAAAGAGCCGTTTAAGGTAAGGCAGACCTTACTTTGAACGCCCTTCCAGGAGCACAGATGTCCCTACGTCGTCACGGCGCCCTCACCGCGGTCGCGCTGGCTGCCGCCCTGTCCCTCGCCGCGTGCGGGTCCTCCGACGGCGGCGGGTCGGGCAAGAGCGACGGCGGTTCGGCCAAGAAGGCCGACGTCGCGACCGGCGGCAAGGACTTCTCGAAGGCCGGTGAGCAGACGGCGTCGTTCGGGACGACGGCCAAGCCCGGCCGGTTCCCGCGCACGATCACCATGGCGGAGGGCAGAACCACCATCCCCAAGCGGCCGGAACGGGTCGTGGTGCTGGACGTCGGCGAGTTCGACAATGTCGTCTCGCTGGGCGTCAAGCCGGTCGGCTGGGCGCCGACGCAGCAGGGCGAGGGCATGCCCAGCTACCTGAAGAAGGACGCGGGCCACCCGCAGCAGGTCGGCACGATCAGCAACCTCAACCTGGAGGCGATCGCGAACCTCCACCCCGACCTGATCCTCGGCAGCGATCTGCGTGCCGCGGACAAGTACAAGGAGCTTTCGAAGATCGCTCCTACGGTGTTCTCCGTACGGCCCGGCTACACGTGGAAGTCCAACTACCTCCTGAACGCGGCGGCGCTGGACAAGACGGCCGAGGCGAAGGCCGCGCTCGCCACGTACGACAAGAAGGTCGCCGAGCTGAAGAAGGAGCTCGGCCCGGACAAGCCGACCGTCTCCATGGTCCGGTACATGCCCGGGCGGCTGCGGCTGTACGGCGAGGACTCGTTCATCGGCACGATCCTCAAGGACGTCGGCCTACCGCGGCCGAAGAACCAGCAGGAGCAGGAGCTCGCGACCGAGATCAGCCCGGAGAAGATCGACTCGGCCGACGCGGACTGGATCTTCACCGGCGTCTACGGCGACCCGTCGAAGACGGACGAGGCCGCGGCGACCAGGAACCCGCTGTGGAAGAACCTGCCGGCCGTCAAGGACGGGCACGCGAAGACGGTCAAGGACGAGACCTGGTACCTCGGGCTCGGCGTCACGGCGGCGTACTCCGTCCTCGACGACCTCCACACCTACCTGGTGAAGTGACGGCCGCCTGGTGAAGTGACCGCCGCGCCCACCCGCTGAGAACCCGACCGCCGCCCGGCCCGCGGTGATCGGGCCCCAAGAGGGCCTCGGGCGTACCTCTCGGGCCCCCGACGGGCCGGGCCATGCCGTGCCCGCCGGGTCGGAGGGCGAGGGGCCCCAGAGGTACGCCGCCACCGCCCCGTACGCGGGGCACCTCGCGCCAGGTAGCCTTTCGGGCGTGCCCCGTCTGTCCGAAGTCCTCGCCGAGCTGGATGCTCTCTGGCCACCCGACCGCGCCGAGCAGTGGGACGCCGTCGGCACGGTGTGCGGCGACCCCGGTGCGGCGGTCGAGCGTGTGCTGTTCGCCGTGGACCCGGTCCAGGACGTCGTGGACGAGGCCGTCGCGCTCGGGGCCCAGCTCCTCGTCACCCACCACCCGCTCTATCTGCGCGGCACCACCACGGTCGCAGCCGACACCTTCAAGGGCCGGGTCGTCCACACCCTGATCAGGCAGGGCATCGCCCTGCACGTCGCGCACACGAACGCGGACACCGCCGACCCGGGCGTCTCGGACGCCCTCGCGGGCGCGCTCGGCCTGCGCGTCGTGGCGCCGCTGGTGCCGGACCCGTCCGACCCGGCGGGCCGCCGCGGCCTCGGCCGCGTCTGCGCACTGGACGCGCCCACCTCGCTGCGTAACTTCGCCGCGCGCGCCGCGCACCGCCTGCCCGCCACCGCGCAGGGCATCCGCCTCGCGGGCGACCCGGAGGCACAGGTCCGTACGGTCGCGGTCAGCGGCGGATCGGGCGACAGCCTGTTCGCCGAGGTGCGCGCGGCGGGCGTGGACGCCTTCCTCACCGCCGATCTGCGCCACCATCCGGCCTCCGAGGCCGCACAGCACTCCCCGCTGGGTCTGGTCGACGCCGCGCACTGGGCCACCGAGTGGCCCTGGTGCGAGCAGGCCGCCTCCCAGCTGGACGAGATCTCCGACCGCCACGGCTGGGACCTGCGGGTCCACGTCTCCACGACGGTCACCGACCCCTGGTCGTCGCACTTCGCGTCGACGCCGCGCCCCGTGCCGTCGACGCCCGCCCTCTCTACGAACCCACCGGGAGCCCCCAACTGAACGCCGCGCCAGCCGACCAGCTCCGACTCCTCGACCTCCAGGCACTCGACGTGCGGCTGTCGCAGCTCGACCACCGCCGCTCCTCCCTGCCCGAGCACGCCGAGCTCGAAGCGCTCGCCAAGGACACCACCCAGCTGCGCGACCTGCTGGTGGCCGCGCAGACCGAGGAGAGCGACACCGCCCGCGAGCAGACCAAGGCCGAGCAGGACGTCGACCAGGTGCGCCAGCGCGCCGGCCGCGACCAGCAGCGGCTGGACTCCGGCGCGGTGACCTCCCCGAAGGACCTGGAGAACCTCCAGCGCGAGATTGCCTCGCTCGCCAGGCGCCAGGGCGACCTGGAGGACGTCGTCCTCGACGTGATGGAGCGCCGCGAGTCCGCTCAGGAGCGGGTCGCCGAGCTCACCGACCGGCTCTCCGCCGTGCAGGCCACGGCCGAGGAGGCCGCCGCCCGCAGGGACGCCGCCACCGAGGGCATCGACGCCGAGATCGCGGGGCTCACCAAGGACCGCGAGGCGATCGCCGCCTCCGTGCCCGCCGACCTGCTCAAGCTGTACGAGAAGCTGCGCACGCAGCAGGACGGCGTGGGCGCGGCCCGCCTCTACCAGCGCCGCTGCGAGGGTTGCCAGTTGGAGCTGAACATCACCGAGCTGAACGAGGTCCGCGCCGCCCCGGCCGACACCGTGGTGCGGTGCGAGAACTGCCGCCGCATCCTCGTCCGCACGTCGGAGTCCGGCCTCTAGAGTCCGTCCGCCGGGCGGCGTCCGGCAGTCGGCGTCCGGCGTCCCGTAGGCAGTGTCCGCCAGGCGGCGTCCGGCAGGTGGTGTCCGGGCGGACAGCGTCCAACGGGCCCTGTTCGACAAGTTGAGGGAAGCGGCGGTGATGGTGCCGGTGGCCAGGTACGACGTGGAGGCCGACGGAGGCTCGCGGGGCAACCCCGGTCCCGCCGGCTACGGCGCCGCCGTCCTCGACCGCGCGAGCGGCGAGACGCTGGTCGAGACGGCCGAGTACCTGGGCGTCGCGACGAACAACGTGGCCGAGTACCGCGGCCTGGTCGCGGGACTGCGTGCCGCGCACACCCTCGACCCGGCCGCGGACATCCGCGTACGGATGGACTCCAGGCTCGTCGTCGAGCAGATGTCGGGCCGCTGGGCGATCAGGCACCCCGAGCTGCGCGCGCTCGCCGACGAGGCGGCCGGGATCTTCCCGCGCGAGCGGGTGACGTACGAGTGGGTCCCGCGCGAACGCAACCGCCACGCCGACCGGTTGGCGAACGAGGCGATGGACGCGGGCGCGCGCGGCGAGCGCTGGGACCCGTCCGCGTCAACGGCCGCCCTGGACACGGACATCGCCGCCTCCGCTCCCGCTCCCGCTTCCGAGCCCGCCGTCGGCTGGGGTTCGGCGCCCGACCTGGGGGCGCCCGCCACGTTCGTCCTGCTGCGGCACGGCGAGACCGCCCTCACCCCGCAGAAGCGGTTCTCGGGCACCGGCGGCGGCGACCCCGAACTCTCCGCCGCGGGACGGCGCCAGGCGAGCGCGGCGGCCACCGCGTTCGCCGCGCGCGGCACCATTCAGGAGATCGTCTGCTCGCCGCTGCGCCGCTGCCGGGAGACCGCGGCCGCCGTCGGCGACCGACTCGGCATCCCGGTCGCCGTCGAGGACGGCCTGCGCGAGACGGACTTCGGGGCCTGGGAGGGCCTCACGTTCGCCGAGGTGCGGGAGCGGTATCCGGACGACCTCGCCGCCTGGCTCGCCTCCCCCGAGGCCGCGCCCACCGGCGGCGGCGAGAGCTTCGTGACGGTCGCGGAGCGCGTCGAGGCCGCGCGACGCCGCCTGGTGGAGCGGTACGCGGGCCGCACGGTGCTCGTCGTGACGCATGTGACGCCGATCAAGACGCTCGTACGCCTCGCACTCGGCGCGCCGCCCGAGGCGATGTTCCGGATGGAACTCTCGGCCGCCGCGACCTCCGTCGTGGCGTACTACGCGGACGGCAACGCCTCCGTCCGGCTGTTCAACGACACCTCGTACCTGGAGAACTGACGGCGCGTCGCCACCGCGCGCCGGTACGCGCGGTGCCGGTACGCGCCGTGCAGGCACGCGCGGTGCCGCGACGGGTCAGGCCCTGCGGGTGTCCTGGAGGGTGGACGCCTCGCGGGCGAGCGCCTCGACCCGGTCCCAGTCGCCCGCGTCCACGGCGTCCTGCGGCACCATCCACGTACCGCCGACACAGCTGACGTTGGGCAGCGCGAGGTAGCGCGCCGCGGATTCGGCGGTGATGCCGCCGGTGGGGCAGAACCGCGCGCGGGGCAGCGGCCCCGACAGCGACCTCAGGTAAGGGATGCCGCCGGCGGCCTCGGCGGGGAAGAACTTCATTTCGGTGATCCCGCGCTCCAGCAGCGCCACGACCTCGGAGGTCGTCGACACCCCCGGCAGGTACGGGACGCCCGACGCCTCCATGGCGGCCAGCAGCGTGCCCGTCCAGCCGGGGCTCACGAGGAAGCGCGCGCCCGCCGCGACGGACTCGGTCACCGCCTCGGGCGTGAGGACCGTGCCCGTACCGATGACGGCGTCGGGCACCTCGGCGGCGATCGCCCGGACGGAGTCGAGCGCGGCCGGGGTGCGGAGCGTCATCTCGATCGCGGGCAGCCCGCCCGCCACGAGCGCGCGGGCGAGCGGCACGGCGCCCGCGGCGTCCTTGAGTACGACGACGGGGATCACGGGCGCGAGGTCGAGCACGGAGGTCATGCGCATATCCTGCCGCGCCCCGGGCACATCACGCAACGGGCGTTGCGCAGAGTGCAACGTACCAGCTGGAGGCGGAAGAGCAGGCTGGTCAGTGGACCTCGGTCACCACCACGTCGATGCGCCAGGCCCTGCCCGCCCGCGCGGGTTCCTCCGCCTCGACCGTGTGGCCCAGCTCCCGCAGGGCCTCGACGAGCGCCGCCGGGGACTTCGGGGCCGCGCCCGAGGTCAGCAGGTCACGGACGAGGCGCCCCTTGGTCGCCTTGTTGAAGTGGCTGACGACGGACCGCTTCTCCACGCCCGTGGCCTCGTCCACCCGCGCGTGCAGCACGCGCACGGACGCCGTACGGTCCGCGAGTTCGCCCTTGGGCTGCCACGCCGTGGCGTACGCCGAGGACCGCAGGTCGAGCACCAGCCCGCCGCCCGCGGCGGCCACGGCCTCCGGCAGCGCCGCCGCCATCGGGGCGCGCCAGTACGCGCCGAGCGCGCCGAGACCCGGCAGCCTCACCCCCATCGAGCAGCGGTACGGCGGGATACGGTCGCCGATCCGTACCGCGCCCCAGAGCCCGGAGAAGATCAGCAGGGACGCGGAGGCGCGGCGCCTGGCCGCCGGGTCCAGCGTGGCGAGGCCGAGCGCGTCGTAGAGCACGCCCGTATAGACCTCCCCGGCGGGGCGGGTGCCCGCCGTGCGCAGCGCCGCGTTCTTCGCGACCTCGCCGCGCAGGCCCTCGCTGAGGCCGAGCACCTCGCGTGCCTTCTCCTCGTCGGCCGCGCACAGCTCCACCAGTTCGTCCAGCACGGCGGCGCGCGCGGGCGCGAGCGCCGGCAGGGAGAGCGCCTCGGGCTTGAGCGGCGCACCCCGTCCGGGCGCGGCCTTTCCTTCGGACGGGGGCAAGAGCACGAGCACGGCGGTGACTCCTCGGGGGATCGGGCGGGTCGGGACGACGCTGCGCGGGCGCGCGCCCGTGGGCCGCGCCCGCCCGCCAGCGTAGGCGAACGCGGCCGGGCACCCGGGGCCGCCGGTTCACGCGTCGGCTTCCGAGGGCCCTGAGGCGTCCGGCCCCCTCTCCCCGGCCCGGTCACGGCCATCGGCGGCCCCTCGGGAAAGGCCGGGGCGAGCCTTCGCGATCAGGGGCTGGACCTTCCCGATCAGAGGCGAGCCTTCGCGATCGGGGGCTGGACCTTCCCGATCAGTGGCGGACCCTCCCGGTCAGCCGGCTAGGACGGGCCATGTGTGGTGGACCGGGAGGTCAGGACGCCGATCTTGTCGATGCGATGCTGCGGATTGTCCTTGGCGTCACGCCAGAAATTCCCCACGGCGTTGTCCTCGGGCGTCGCGCAGGTGGAGACCGTGATCATCGCCTTCGTCGGTTTCTCGCCGGGGTGGCCGGGCACCGGGGCCCGCTGCTCGGTCAGCGAGTGCGCGGAGCGGAAGTCGGTCTTCCTGGTTCCGGTGATCGTGTACGTGTATGTCGTACGACCCGCGGTGATCATTACCTTGGCGCCCGTTTTGATCGAGGGAACCTCGCGGAACGGGCCGTCGGCCGAGAGCCGGTGCCCGGTGACCAGGTAATTGCCGATGTCACCAGGACCCGCGCCGCCGTGCGGGCCGTGCGGACTCGCCGCGATACCGCGGTCCTGTATCCGGGTGCCGGGCCAGTCGTCGGTGGTCCCCTCGTACGGCACGATACGGAGCCCCTTGATGCCGATGGACGGGATGGTCAGCGACGCGGTGACGGCCCTGGTGTGCACCGCGGGCGACGCCGGCGAGTGCGGCGCGGCGGCCGACAGGCCCGGCGGGGGAGCGTGCGGGGCGCCCGCGGCGGCCGTGGCGGAAACTGCGAGCAGCGCTGCGGCGAACACACCCGTGAGGGGGGTCGCGAGTGTCCGGGAGCGGATCATGGCATCCCTCCGAAGGCATGAGGCGCACATGTCCTGCCATCGTGTGGGATGGGCGCCAAAACGACAACATGTGTTCGAAAGCCGCGAAAGCCGCGAAGGCCGCAGGCGTGGTCACGGCTGCTTCTCCCTCGCGTCGCCCCGGCCGCGGCGCGTTGGGAGAGCCGGCACGCGGCACGGAACCCCCTGCTCCCCGGCCCGGACGGGGCAGGTGTCGGGCCGGGCGCGGCGCGGGGGCGGGTACCATGTCCCCTACGGCAGACGAGCCGGCCGGACGGTCGCGTCAAGATCACTGATCTTGCCGAGGAACGTCCGGGCTCCACAGGGCAGGGTGGTGGGTAACGCCCACCCGGGGTGACCCGCGGGACAGTGCCACAGAGAACAGACCGCCGGGGGGCTCGGCCCCCGGTAAGGGTGAAACGGTGGTGTAAGAGACCACCAGCGCCCGAGGTGACTCGGGCGGCTCGGTAAACCCCACCCGGAGCAAGGTCAAAAGGGACCCCGGATGCGGGTCCTGCGCGGACGTTCGAGGGCTGCCCGCCCGAGTCCGCGGGTAGACCGCACGAGGCCGGCGGCAACGCCGGTCCTAGATGGATGGCCGTCTCTCCGGCCGCCGCGAGGCGACCGGACGACAGAACCCGGCGTACAGGCCGACTCGTCTGCCGCCAAGATCGTGAGAGGCTCCTGATCTGCTTCCGTGCAGATCAGGAGCCCTTTCTGTGTCGACGACGGCGTCCGATTCATCTGTGTTCCGCTGCCTGTTCCGGCCTGTCTCCGGGTGCCGCGTGGCGATTGCGTGGCGGTGATCATGGCCCTGGGCCGGCCTTGTGCGAGGTGGCCGGGCACCACCCCTCCGAGGAGCAGGCGGTCCCTTCGCCGTGATGGCGGCGCGAGAGTTACTGCGCCGAACCGGGAATGCTACCGCGTGTTCAGGCATGGCAATAGCGTTGCCCTCACGCTCCGTGTCCTGCTTCCGGCCTGCCTGGTGAACGGAATTCAATCTCCGTACAGCTGCTCCGATTCCACCGAAGCGGCCATCAGTACATGACCGACATTTTTACGTGCGATTCACACTGACTTTGTGTCACCGGAGAGGGTCGGCAACGGAATTCACCTTATTGGCAGGCGATCCTGGAATGCGTGAAGTCGGGAAAGTGGAGAGGTCCCCTTTTCCAGGAGGGTAAGGCGGTCGGGTGTTCCGTGTCAGGTCGTGGACGAGCTTGCGGGGAAGGGGTTTGGCCGCGCGGTGCCCTGGGCGGTTCGAGCGCCGCATGAGCATCGGGGAGTGCTGCCTGCCCGGTCGACGGAAATGGGTGTGACTGCCCGACGAGCCGGGCAGTTCCGAGGGTGTGCAGGTGGCTGCCGACAATGCATTCTCCGTCGGCAGAGAATCGGAGGGCTGTCGCCCTGTTCCGCGCGCCGCAGGGGAATGGTGATTTCCGGGCCGCTTGCACCGCCGAATGAGTGACAGGGGTCATGCGCTGCCGAGACGGCGTGAGCTTCCCGTGAGAGGCTTTCCTGCGGCGGATGGGAACCGGAAAAGTACCTCTTTCAATCTCTGGCTGCAACTCGCTGATTCGCGTTGTTGTTGCGTGATCGTGGTCACCGGAAGAACCGAGGCGGATCAATGGCAGGAACCAAGGCAAGGGAGCGGCCTGCGCGTTGGGACACGCGCCGCAGCGCCAAGAAGGAGCGGATGGCCGCGGCCGGCCGTCACGTGACCGGTAAGGTCATCGACCCGGCCTCGCTACGGCAGGTGCTGGAGTCGGTGATCCGCTCCGGGGACAGGGTGGCGCTGGAGGGCGACAACCAGAAGCAGGCCGACTTCCTGTCCCGCACTCTGGCCGAGTGCGATCCCGGCACGCTGCACAACCTGCACCTGCTGATCGGGTCGGTCTCGCGCAGCGAGCATCTGGATCTGTTCGAGAAGGGCATCGCCGACAAGCTGGACCTGGCGTACGCCGGGCCGCAGAGCAACCGCATCGCCCAGCTGGTGAGCGACGGCACCGTCAAGATCGGCGCGATCCACACGTACGTCGAGCTCTACGCCCGCTACCTGGTGGACCTGCGCCCGGACGTGGCGCTGCTGTGTGCGGAGAGCGCCGACCGTCACGGCAACCTGTATCTGGGCCCCAATACCGAGGACACGCCGACGATCGCCGAGGCTGCGGCGTTCCACGACAGTGTGGTCCTCGTGCAGGCCAACAGCATCGTCGACACCGAGGACCTGCCTCGCGTCGACGTCCCCGGAGACTGGGTCGACCTGGTCGTGGAGGCAGACCGGCCGTTCTTCCTTGAGCCGCTGTTCACCCGCGACCCGGCCGGCATCAACGAGATCCAGATTCTGCAGGCCATGATGGCCCTGCGCGGGATCTACGAGCGGCACGAAGTCCGGTCTCTGAACCACGGGGTCGGGTTCAGCACCGCGGCAATCGAATTGATCCTGCCCACCTATGGTGAGCGACTGGGGCTGAAGGGCAAGATCTGCCGGCACTGGACGCTCAACCCGCACCCGACGCTGATTCCCGCCGTCGAGTCCGGGTGGGTGGAGAGTATCCACAGCTTCGGTGGCGAGTCGGGCATGAACAAGTACGTCGCCGCCCGCCCCGACGTGTTCTTCAACGGCTCCGACGGCTCGCTGCGTTCCAACCGTGTGCTGTGCCAGCTGGCGGGTCAGTACGCCATCGACATGTTCATCGGGTCCACACTGCAGATGGACAAGGACGGCAACTCCTCCACGGTGACCGAGGGGCGACTGTCCGGGTTCGGCGGTGCCCCGAACATGGGCCATGACCCGCACGGGCGGCGCCACGCGACTCCGGCCTGGCTGGACTTGCGGTACGGCAGCGGGGCGAACATGCGCGGCAGGAAGCTGGTCGTCCAGATCGTGGAGACCTACCAGTCCTCCGGCACACCGACGTTCGTGGAATCCCTGGATGCGATCGCGGTCGGCAAGCAGGCCGGTATGCCGCTGCCGCCGGTGATGATCTACGGCGACGACGTCAGCCACGTGGTGACGGAGGAAGGCATCGCCTACCTCTACAAGTCCACGTCGCCGGCCGAGCGCAGGCAGGCGCTGGCCGCGATCGCCGGAGTGACGGCACTGGGCCGCTCGGCCGACGCCAAGGCGTTGGAACGTCTGCGACGCGACGGCCTGGTGGCCTTGCCCGCCGACCTGAAGGTCGACGTCAAGCTGGCCGACCGCTCGCTCCTGGCGGCCCGTAGCATCGGCGACCTGGTGGCCTGGTGCGGCGGCCTTTACGAGCCGCCGGCGAAGTTCCGCGACTGGTGAGCGGGGCGAGGATGCCCGCTGAGGGGCAGATCGCGGGCGTCTGCCCGGAAACGGCGGGCGTCGGCATCCCGCCGGACACTGTGGTGCTCACGGCCGCCCCCGCCGTGAATGTGGCGAAGGCGCGCGGCCCCCTCGCGCTCCGCACAGCACCGGCGCGACTGGACGCAGGACAGGTCGGGGGCCTCGCCCGCTCGGCCCTGTGTGCGGAGGCCCGCCTCACACCCAAACCCGGTCTGGTCGACACGCGCAGCGGCGGCGCGCACGGCGATATGACCCTGGAGCTGTTGCTGGCCTCCGCCGACGCCCTCGCCGAACCGGTCGCCGACTGTTTCGGAGCGGGCCAGTCGCTTCCGGTGGGCGAGTCCCTGCGCGCGTGCCTGGGCCGGATCGGGCGCGCGGGCGAGGCACGGATGCTGCGGGCAACCGGGGGAGTCAACACTCATCGCGGCGCCCTGTGGGCCCTCGGACTGCTGGCGGCGGGCCTGGGCGCGACAGGCACGCTCCAAGGGGCCGGGGAGTTCGCCGCGGCGATCGCGGCCATCGCGGACCCGGACCCGGAAAGCAGCCGTCCCTCCCACGGCACCCGGGTGCGCCAGGGATACGGCGCTCCCGGGGCCCGCGGCGAAGCGCTGGCCGGGTTCCCCCACGTGCTGAAGGTCGCCCTGCCCGCGCTGCGGGCCGGGCGGGGCAGCGGCGCGAGCGAAGAGGCGGCGCGCCTTGACGCGCTCCTGGCCGTGATGGCGCGGATGGAGGACACCTGCCTGCTTCACCGCGGTGGCCCGCGCGGCCTGTCCGCGGTTCGCCGAATGGCCTCGGCCGTGCTGGAGGTCGGCGGATGCGGCACACCCTGCGGCCGGGAGCGGCTCGCAGCACTGGACGACTACTGCCTGGCCCACCGGCTCTCCGCCGGCGGCAGCGGCGACACCCTGGCCGCCGCCCTCTTCCTCGACGCCGCCGAGGCCGGTGTCGCCACCTCGCGCCTCTCCGCCGCCGAGGCCGGTGTCGCCACCGCCCACCTCTCCGCCTCCGAGGCCGGCCCCCGCCAGACAGATATGGAGTTGCCATGAAAACGCTGACCTACGAGTTCGACGCCACGACGCCCCCGGCCCGGCCCGCCCACGTGGGAGTCGTCGGCTCCGGCGACCTTGAGGTGCTGCTGGAACCCGGCACCCGGAACAAGGCGAGCGTTCGGGTGCGCACCAGCGTGCAGGGCTTCGACGAGATCTGGCAGACGACCTTGGAGCGGTTCTTCGCACGCAATCAGGTGTCCGGCAGCTGGGAACTGAACGACTCGGCAGCCACCCCGGCACTGGTGACGCTGCGTCTGCTGCAAGCAGCGCAGGCCAGCGGCGCGACCCCCGCCACCCAGGACGGAGAGCAGCCGTGACCACGACTCCCACCCAGGACGACGGATTGCTGGGGACCGCTCGGGCGTTGGGCGCCCCGGTGCAGGACGGCCGGATCGACTGGGAGAAGGTGCTGACCCGCTCCAGCTTCCTCGAACTGGACGCGCTGGGCCGGGCCAAGGCCCTCCTCGACGACGGTGAGGCCAAGGTCCTGTGCGGACCGTTCGACCGGCTGGAGTCCCCCTGGCTGGCCGACCAGGACATCACCCCTCAAGCCGACGACGGGCTGGTCGTGGCGCGCGGGGCCATCGGCGGGCACGCGGCCGTCGTCATCTCCATCGACCAGGCCTTCCAGGGCGGCGGGGCCGGCGAGGTCTCCGGCGCCAAATTCTCCCAGGCCCTGCGCCTGGCCGCCGACGAGTCGGAGAACGGCGATCCGGTGGCAGCGGTGTTGCTCCTGGAGACCGGCGGCGTGCGGTTGCAGGAAGCGAACCTGGGCCTGAACGCGGTGGCCGAGATCTGCTCGGAACTGCTGCGGTTGCGACCGCTGGCTCCCGTGATCGGCGTGACCGCGGGCAAGGTGGGCTGCTTCGGCGGCGTGGCCATCGCCATGGGCCTGTGCACCCGCGTCATCGTCACCCCCGAGGGCCGCATCGGCCTCAACGGTGCCTCCGTCATCGAACAGGAAGGCGGCCCGCAGGAGTTCGACTCCTCCGACCGCACCCTGATCTGGGCCATCGACGGTGGCGAGCAGCGCCGCCGCACCGGTCTGGCCGACACCTTGGTCACCGACGACGCCGTCGAACTGCGCCAAGCCGTCTCGGCCGCGATCGACGCAGGCGTCCTGCCCGAAGGCGAGCACCGCAGCCAGAAGACTGACGTGCTGCAGGCGCGCATCGACACCATCGACCCGGCCGACGCGCCCCAGCCGGCCCAGCTGCCCGGCATGTGGGGCGACACCTTCACCAACCCCTCCGCCCCCAAGGCCAACCGGCGCGGCGGCGCCGCCGAGCCCTTCCCCGGCGCCTCCAAGTCCAGCTCGCGACCCTCCCAGCGGGGCCGGAACTGGATCACCGGACTCGCCGGGCCCGGCCGCGTGAAGGAGATCATTCCTTCGGTGCTCCGCGCCGACACCACCGACACCACCTATCTGGCCGTGGTCCCGGACCCGAACAACCCCTTCTACCGGGCCCGCCAGGGCCAGGTCGGGCTCACCGAGTGCGCGGCGCTGGCCCAGACCCTGCGCCAGATCGCGGCCGAGGACGCCACCGCCGCCCAGCGCCGCACCATCGTCGCGATCGTGGACCTCCCCAGCCAGGCGTACGGCCGCAACGAGGAGATGTTCGGCCTGCACCAGGCCATCGCCTGCGCCGTCGACGCCGCCGATGCCGCCCGCATCGCCGGGCACCCCCTCGTCACCCTCGTGGTCGGCCAGGCACTGTCCGGCGGCTTCCTCACCCACGGTCTGCAGGCCTCACGGCTCCTGGCCCTGGACGACCCCGGAGTCCAGATCCAGGCCATGCACAAGCAGGCCGCCGCGCACATCACCCAGCGGACCGTCGCCGAACTCGACGAACTGGCCCTCAAAATCCCCCCGATGTCCTTCGACGTGAAGGTCTGGGCAACCCTGGGCTTCTGCAACGGCCTACTGAAGGTCGACAACGCCGAGGACCCCACCGACGCAGACGTCGAGACCGCCGCCACGGCCATCGCCACCCAGGCCCAAGAAGCCCGCAACGCCCCCACCGACCTCTCCGGCCGCCTGGACTCACCAGGGGCGCGGAAAATCCGCAAGGCATCGCGCGCCGTGCGCGAGACCATGACCGCGCAGTGGGGCGAGAACTGATCATGCCTTCTGCCCACGCCGACGTGGACTTCCAGCCCCACGACCTGCTGCGCATCACCGGCACCGCCGCCTTGCTCACGAGCAACCCCCTGCCCGGCTGGGCTCTGCAGGCCCTGGCCGGGCAGGCGTGGGCGGTGGTGCGACGCCGGCCGGCCCCCGTAGGACTGATCGCCGTCGGCGTGCGCGGGGGGCAGCGGCACGAGCGCCTCGCCGCCCTCGTGCCCGCTGCGGCGGTGACCACCCGGGTACGCCCCGAAGACCTCGCCACCGCAGACGGGGCCGGGGCGGGCCCGGTCGGAGCTCCGGCCGCGCCACGCACCCCGGCGCTGGCAGCCCTGCGCTCTCTCAGCGCATTCCTGACCGGACTGGAACTGCCCTGGGGCCCGGTCGGCGCCGTCGGCTTCGAACTGGCCACAGGCCGGCACGTCACGCATCTCCGCAGTGACCTGGACCTGATCATCCGCGTGCCGGCCGTGCCCGACGCGTCCTGGGCGGCCCGGGTGGACCACCACCTGGCCACCGACCGGGAAGTCAAGGTCGACTGCCTGGTGGAGACCCCCGAAGGAGCCATGGCTCTCACCGAGATCGCCTCCGGCACCGACCGAGCCGTACTTCGCACCGTCCACGGACCACGGCTGATCACGCTTAGCGCCACGGCCCACCCCGCCCGGCCGGCCGGCGGGGTGCACTCGTGACCTGCGCACTGCTGTTTCCCGGACAAGGTGCCCAGTACCCCGGCATGCTCAACCATCTCCCCGACACCGCGGCTGCCGCCACCACCCTGTCCGAGGCCCGCGCCACGCTGGCTGCCATCGAAGACCTGCCCGAGGCACTGGACACCGCCGAGGCCCTGGCAAGCACGACCAACGCGCAACTGGCTCTGCTCATCACCGGCGTCGCCAACGCCCGCGCCCTCGTGCAGGACCATCAGCTGCAGGCCACCACCGTGGCCGGACACTCCATCGGCGCCTTCGGCGCGGCCGTCGTCGCCGGCGTCCTGAGCCTGGCTGACGCGATCAAACTCGTCCACATCCGCGGACGCCAGATGGAAAAGGCCTGCGCCGACGGCAACTGGGGCATGGCCGCCCTGCGCGGACTCGGCAGGGCCGATGCACAACGCCTCCTCGACCAGGTGTCCACCCGAGCGGACCCACTGTGGATCGCCAACATCAACGCCCCCGACCAGCTCACCATCTCCGGCACCCGCACCGCCCTCGCCGCCCTGCGCACGCACGCGCCGGACGCCGGTGCCGGCGATCTGGTCGAACTCGACGTCACCGTCGCATCGCACTGCCCCCTGCAACGCCCGGCGGCCCAGGCCGTGGCGGCCTCCCTGGCCACCACCCGGCTGGGCGAGCAGAACCTCGCATACATGGCGAACACCAGCGGGCACCGCATCCTGCGCGACCCCGGCAGAGTCGCCGACGATCTGGCCCAAGCCGTGTCCGCGCCGGTGCGCTGGCTGGACGCGATGCGCCTGCTGCCCGAGCTCGGTGTGACCGTGACGGTGGAGACCCCGCCGGGCCACGTACTCACCCGACTCGCCCACCGGGCCGCCCCGGGCGCAACCGTCCTCCATCTGGCCGCTGCCGACCTGGGCCTCGAAGCCACCAGCATCCGCGCCGCACGCGCGCAAGCGCAGTAACACCCCCGCCACGAGAAAGCGGAAGGCTGACCATGGGCAAGACGGTAAAAATCGCTTCCGGGAAAGTCAGCGGCACAGAAACAGCCGACGGCATTTTCTCCTGGCTGGGAATTCCCTACGCAGCCCCGCCACTCGGAGAGCTGCGCTGGCACAGGCCCCAGCCGGCCCAGCCCTGGAGCGGCGTGCGCGAGTGCACCACATGGGGCGCTCCGGCCCTGCAACCGCTCCAGCCCCCGCCGGGAGCCGACCCGCTCGGCACCGAGCCCCCCGCGGACATGCCGCCTCCCGCCGAGAACTGCCTCTACGCCAACGTGACCGCCCCGGCCAACGCCAACGGCGCCCCCGTGCTGGTCTGGGTCCACCTCGGCGGCTACCAGACCGGCAGCGGCTGGGACAAAGCCCGGGACGGCTCGGTATTCGCCAAGGACTTCGGCGCCGTCGTCGTCCCCTTCAACTACCGCCTCGGCCCCATGGGCTTCCTCGCCGTGCCCGGCGAAGAGCACTCCGGCGCCTGCGGCCTGCACGACCAGATCGCCGCACTCGGATGGGTGCACGACAACATCGCCGCATTCGGCGGCGACCCCGGCAACGTCACCATCTACGGCATCTCCGCCGGAGCCAAATCCGTCGCCAACCTGATGGCCTCACCGATGACCCGCGGACTCTTTCACCGGGCCGTCTCCGGCAGCGGCGGCGGCGACCACGTCGCAACTGCCGCTCAGGCAACAGCAGTCGCCAACGAGTTCCTCCGGCTGCTCGGCACCACACCGGACAAGCTCCGCACCATCCCCGCCCCGGACCTGCTCGACGCGCAGAACGCCATCGGCCAAGGGCTGCGCGCCACCTGGATCTGGCGGCCCACCATCGACGGGCTCGCCCTGACCCGCACACCGGCGGGCGCCATCTCAGAAGGCGTGGCCGCCGGCATCCCCCTGCTGGCTCAGCACTGCGTCAACGAATGCGACCTCTACCAACTCGTCGTGCCGGACGCCGCCTCCCAGGCCGACAGGGTCCTGGAAGACCACTTCGGCGCGAAGGGCCGCGACGAGTTGCTCACGGCCTTCACCGACAACCAACGCGCGCACAGCGCTCTGAAGGCACGTGTCGACATCATGAGCGCCGAGCGCTACATCATCCCCACCGTGCGCCTGGCCGACGGCCAGAGCGCCCACGCCAAGGTCTGGCGCTCCCGCTTCGACGGCCCGCTGACCGGGCTGCCCGAATCAGTCGTACCCGGCGGAGCACTCGCCGCCGTGCACAGCACCGACGCGCACGGCGTGTTCCAGGGCGGCCAGGGCGTCGAAGCCCAGGTGCACGCCGCCTGGGGCGCCTTCGTCACCACCGGCGACCCCAATACCCCCGAACTGCCCGACTGGCCGACCTACACCACCCCGGACCGCGCCACGATGATCTTCCACAACGACGGGGCCCACGTGGAACAGGACCCACAAGCCGAGCTGCGCAAAGCATGGGAGGGCCGGGAGTGGACCTCGGGAACCTGGTGGGAGTTCGCAGGAGGCATCAAGTAGGTCCACAGCACGCGCCGGGCCGGGGGGCCCCCGCCCCGCGCCGGAGGCCCCCCTCCGGGCTCTGCCCGCGTCAGAGGCCCTTCCGGTCTTTCAGGGACCGGCAGGGACCGGCAGAGGCCGGCAGAGGACGGCAGAAGCCGGGCGGGCTGTGGCCCCGGCCCATGCGGCGGATCGAGCGGTACGGGGCTCTGGTGTCTGACCGCGGGATCGCGGGGTACTCCGGGAGATGGGCCGGGGCGGGCCGGTCCCGGCCGTGGGGGCCCGCGACGCCCCTGCCCGTCCGCCCGCGAGGAGAGCTGACATGGCCGAACCCGAGGACGCGCGCCGCTACCTGCCCTCGCGCGGCGGAATCCCCGCGCACCGCCGGGCGGCGGCGGACTGCCGGGGCTGTCTCCTGTACGAGGACGCGACGCAGACGGTGTTCGGTGCCGGCGACGCGTCGGCCCGGCTGATGCTCGTAGGAGAGGAGCCGGGCGACCAGGAGGACAGAGAGGGCGAGCCCTTCGTCGGACCCGCCGGGCGCCTGCTGCGACGCGCGGCCGACGAGGCGGATCTCGACATGGACCGCGCTTACGTCACCAACGCCGTCAAGCACTTCAAGTTCCGGCGGACGGGGCCGGGCAAACGCCGGATTCACAAGGCGCCGAGCCTCGGCGAGATGACTGCGTGCCGCCCCTGGCTCGAGGCGGAACTGCGCATCGTGGAACCGGAGGTGGTCGTCGCACTCGGTGCCACCGCCGCGAAGTCGCTCCTGGGGCACGGCTTCCGTGTCACGCGCCACCGCGGCGACGCGCTCACACTGCCGGAGCCCGTACCCGCGACCGTGGTGGCGACCCTTCATCCGTCGGCGGTGCTGCGTGCCGACGACCGTGAGGAGGCCTTCTCCGGGCTCGTCGCGGACCTGAAGGCGGCGGCGCGAGCCCTCCAGCAGGCCTGAGCGCCCCCGGGGCGCGGAGCCGGCGGGTGACCGTATGCCCGTCGCCGGGGGAGCCCCGTACGGCGGGCCCCCGTGCGGAGGGGCCTCTCGTCCCCGTACGGGGCAAGGTGCTGGGCCGAAGCGACCATGCGGCGTTTGACGGCCGCGCGATCGGTTACCCCCGTGCTGTCCGCCTGTCACCGGCAGGCCCCCACTCATCCGCGCTCGCACTCCGAGGGCACGGTTGAAGGAGAGCTTCGTGGCCGCTTCGTCCGACATTCCAGGCAGACCGGGGGCCGTGCCGCCTCCCTTCGACGAGCCGGTCGAGCCCAGGGAGCCGCTCGCCCCCTCGCCCGACCAGCGGGCCCCCGCGCCGGTCTCGCCGACCGGGGGAGAGGCGGGCCACCGGAGCCAGCAGGGGGCCTTCCTGACGACGGCCCAGGGGACGAGGCTTCCGGACTCGGACCATTCGCTCAAGGCGGGCGCGCGGGGCCCGGTGCTCCTGCGCGACCACCATCTGCGGGAGAAGATCACCCACTTCGACCACGAACGTATCCCCGAGCGCGTGGTACATGCGCGGGGCGCTGCGGCCCACGGTGTCTTCCGGGCCTACGGGACGGCTTCGTCCGTGACGAAGGCGGCGTTCCTGGCCGAGGGCGCCGAGACCCCGGTCTTCGTGCGGTTCTCCACCGTGCTGGGGTCGCGCGGTTCCGCCGACACCGTGCGGGACACCAGGGGCTTCGCCACGAAGTTCTACACCGGGGAGGGCACGTTCGACCTGGTGGGCAACAACATCCCGGTCTTCTTCATCCAGGACGCGATCAAGTTCCCCGACGTCATCCACGCGGGCAAGCCGCACCCGGACCGGGAGATCCCGCAGGCACAGAGCGCGCACGACACGTTCTGGGACTTCGTGTCGCTGCACACGGAGGCGACCTTCCACACGCTGTGGAACATGTCGGACCGGGGCATCCCGCGCTCGTACCGCATGATGGAGGGCTTCGGCATCCACACCTTCCGCCTCGAGGCCGCGGACGGTACGACGACCCTGGTCAAGTTCCACTGGAAGCCGAAGGCCGGCGTGCACTCGCTGACGTGGGAGGAGGCCCAGCTGATCAGCGGGGCCGACCCCGACTTCCACCGGCGCGACCTCGCCGACGCGATCGAGGCGGGCGCTTTCCCCGAGTGGGAGTTCGGCATCCAGACCTTCCCCGACACGCCCGACCAGACCTTCGAGGGCATCGATCTGCTGGACCCCACGAAGATCGTCCCCGAGGAACTCGCACCGGTGCGGCCGATCGGCCTCATGACGCTGAACGCGAACCCGGTCAACTACTTCGCCGAGACGGAACAGGTCGCCTTCCACCCCGGCCACCTCGTGCCCGGGATCGACGTGAGCGACGACCCGCTCCTCGCCGGCCGTCTCTTCTCCTACTTGGACACGCAGATCAGCAGGCTCGGCGGGCCGAACTTCGGGCAGATCCCCATCAACAGGCCGCACGCCGAGGTCAACGACATGCTGCGGGACGGCATGCACCAGACCGCCGTGCACGACGGAGTGGCACCGTACCGGCCCAACTCGCTCGACGCGGGCTGCCCGTTCCTCGCCGGGGCCGGGGACGGCGGATACGTCGAGGTCCCGCAGGAGCTCCCGACCTCCCGCAAGGTGCGCGAGGCGCCCGCGTCCTTCGACGACCACACCAGCCAGCCGCGCCTGTTCTGGCTGAGCCTGACACCCGTCGAGCGGGAACACGTCATCGGCGCGTACACCTTCGAGCTGTCGAAGTGCTACGAGAACACGGTGAAGGAGCGGGCGCTGCGGGTCCTGGCCCGTATCGACGGCGAACTGTGCGCGCAGGTCGCGGCGGGCCTCGGCCTGCCCGTGCCGCACCCGGACGAACCCCTCGGCGAGCCGCGGCCGAGCGCAGCGCTCTCCCAGATCGGCCGCGCATGGCCGGTCACCGGGCGCGTCATCGGGATCGTGACGGACGGATCGGAGAGCCGGCTGGACGCTGTCCGCGCCGTGCGCACCGCCGTACTGGACGGCGGAATGGTGCCGCTGATCGTCGCACCCACGGGCGGGACGCTCGGCGCGGGCGACGACGCGCTCACCGTCCAGCGGACCTTCGCCAACGCCCGCTCGGTCGAGTTCGACGCGCTGCTGCTCGCCGGCGCCCCGGCCCCCGGCGCGGACGCGTCGGGCGCGCGTGACGCCAAGGCCGGTGACGGGGGCGGCGCGGTCGACCCCCGGGTCGTACTGATGGTGAACGAGGCCTACCGCCACGCGAAGCCGATCGGAGGCTGGGCGGACGCCGGGACGGTCCTCGAAGCCGCGGGGTGCGCGGACGGTGCCGCGGGCATCGTGACGGCCGACTCACCGGGCGCCGCCTCCAGCGTGGTGGACGGGGTGACGCGGCTCCTCACGGAGCACCGGGTCTGGAGCCGGTTCGAGGACTAGGTTCGAGGGTCCTGTGGCGCCTCGGCCCGGGCCGTTCGTTGCGGCGGGCGGCGGCCCGGCGCGTGCGCCGCCCGCCAGGCGATGCGGGACGGGCTGGTCAGGGCGCTCCTCGCGCTCTGACAGCCGTATTCATCTCACGCACACGGGTACTCGGTACCCCCAGGACCGGGCGTCCAGGCGGCGCCACCCGTTGTGTGGAAGGAGCAGAGACGATGCCGGCAGGTTCGAACCGCAAGCGCGAGCGGCAGTACGAGCACATCAAGGAGGGGGCCGAGGAGCGCGGCACCTCCGAGCGCCGTGCGGAGGAGATCGCCTCCCGCACGGTGAACAAGGAGCGTGCCCGCACGGGCGAGGCCAGGTCGGCGAGCAGGACATCCACCCGCGACCCCAAATCGGCCTCCCAGCGCGGCGGCGAGCGCTCGCACAGGGGGCCGATCAGCCCCACCCGCGACCAGCTCTACGAGGAGGCGAGGAGGCGGAACATCGAGGGGCGCTCCTCGATGAACAAGGAGGAGTTGCGCAAGGCGGTCGGGCGCTGAACGCGTCCGGGGCGACCTGGCCCCGGGCGCGGTGGGCGTCCGCCGGCCACGCATGAGAGGAGCCCGCGGGCGGTCGTCCTGCTGTGTTCTCCCAACGTTCTCTCAACACCACCTCCGAACAATCCAGTTCACATCTGCTTGCCGAGCAGACGCCGGCGGGGAGAGTCCCGGCCGGGGCGGGCGCCCGCGACGGCGGAATCCGCGGACTCGGGCGACTCGTGCCCGGCCGGCGACGAATCTCCGGGCCGGGTCGCTACGTTGGCCTCAGGGGGACGGGCGTCGCGGGTTCACGTGTACGAGCCCGGGACGGATCGCGGGCTTCGGGAGGCGAATGCCGTGGGCCCGCGTCAACGCACTCGGTGATGATGGGCGTGACAGGGGGGATTTGCATGGTGTTGACCGAGAAGACCCAGGTGTTGATAGTGGGGGCGGGGCCCGCGGGCCTGGTGCTCGGGAACCTGCTGCGGGCCGCGGACATCGCCTGCGTGATCGTGGAGCGGCAGAGCCGCGCCCATGTGGAGCAGCGCGGCCGTGCGGGGTTCCTCGCGCCGGCCAGTGTCCGCGTCCTCGAAGAGAACGGGCTGGCCAAGGGGTTGCTCGCGGCGGGGCAGCGCCACGACACCTGCGCGTTCCGCGGCGAGCACGGGCAGTTCGAGCTGCATTACGGTGAGCGGGGGCAGCGGGAGGCCCTCACCGTGTATCCCCAGCAGCTGCTGGTGGCCGATCTGATAGCCGAGTTCCTCGACCGGGGCGGCGACATCCGGTTCGGCACCGTTGTCACCGGGATGCACGATCTCGACGGCGGGGCCCCGTCGGTCGACTGCCTGGGCCCCGACGGTGAGGCGTACCGCCTGTGCGGGGAGTACGCGGCCGGGTGCGACGGCCAACGCGGCGTCTCGGTGCGGCAGTTGCCGGCCGGGGCCGCCCAGAGGTTCCGGCGCTACCACGGCGTGACCTGGCTGGCGGTTCTGGCACAGGCGCCGCCGAGCATGGAGGCGGTGACCTACGCCGTCCACGACCGCGGATTCGCGGGGCACATGGCGCGCAGCACCACGGTCACCCGCTACTACCTCCAAGTACCGCGGGGGGAGGACCCCGAGGACTGGAGCGACGCGCGGATCTGGGACGAACTGGGGACCAGGATGCGCACGGGGGAGTACGGGGCGCTGCGCGAGGGGCCGGTCCTGGAACGCGGGACCGTGGACCTCGGTTCAGCCGTCAGCGTCCCCATGCAGTACGGGCGGCTGTTCCTGGCGGGCGACGCCGCCGGCCTGATCAGCCCCTCGGCCGCCAAGGGGGCCAACCTCGCCATCGTCACCGCGCGGACACTGGCCGCGGCCCTGACCGACGCGCTGACGGCGGACGATCAGCGCGGGCTCGTCGGGTACTCCGACGCCTGCCTGCCGCGCATGTGGCACGCGCAGGAGTTCTCGCACTGGATGATCAACCTCCTGCACGGCCCGGCGGGAGACGACGAGGACGCCGTCTTCCTGCGGCTGCTCCAGCGTGCGCGACTGATGAGCCTGCGGGATCTGCGCAGCCACCAGGACTACTTCGCCGAGAACTACGTCGGCGTCTGAACCACTCTGAACCTCTCTGACCACTCTGAGCCTCTCTGACCAGGAGGAACCATGACATCGCCGGTTCAGGAACCGCATCGGGAATCACATCAGGAACCGCATCAGGAACGGGGGCCGCAACGGGGATCACATCAGGAGCCGCATTCCGCGGACCACGCGAAACCGCTCTCCGCACCGCGTTCGGAGCTTTCCGCACCTCGTACGGAATCGTCTTCCGCACCTCGTACGGAATCGTCTTCCGCACCGCGTTCGGAACCGTTTTCCGCACTGCACCCTGCCGACCTGGTCGCGATCACCGACACACTCAAGCTCGTGTCCACGGGGGAGACCGCGAGCGTACTGGCGGGCGCCGCGCCCGGGTTGAGCGCCGAGGCCAGGACCGCCATGGGCGAGCACGTCCGGTTCGCGCACGCCGCGGTGCTGGTGTTCCCGCCGGACCCGGCGGCCCTGCGCGACACCCTGCGCGCGATGGGCCTGCCGGACGCCGCGACGACATCGAGCGTGGTGGTGCGGGAGCGGCTCAGCCGCAGGCACGGCTGCCACCTCGACGGCCACGAACTGGCGATTTTACGGGTGCCCGTGCCCGGGGCCGACGGGCAGACCCGCGAGATGGAGATCTTCTCCCTGCCCGTACCGCCGGGCTCCGGGCTGGAGTTCGTCGCGGACGCCGAACGCGCGCGGCCACGGGAGCCGCACCTGGCGCTCGAGGTGAAGGCGCCCGACCACGTGGTGCTGGCCGGACTCAGAGCGGCGCTGCTCGACGGCGGGGCCATGGCGTGCGACGGCGGCGGCTACAACCCGTACGAGGACAACTCGGTGCTGTACTTCAGTGCTTGGGACGGCTCGGACCGGCTGGAGCTGATCGCTCGCGGCCGGCACGACGCGGTGGTGGCGGCGCACCGGGCGGCGACGCGCGGGGTGGCGACGTCCGCGGGCGAACCGCCGGCCAACACGCTGCTGCGGCTGATGACGGGGGCGTGGGCCACGCAGGCGATCGCCGTGGCCGCGGAACTGGGCCTCGCCGACCGGCTGGCCGGTGCGCCGGTACCGGTGCCGGCGCTGGCCGCCTCGACCGGTACGGACCCGGTCGGCCTCGCCCGGCTGCTGCGGTACCTCGGCGGGCTGGGCGTGGTGACGCTCACCGGCGGGGTCGCGGCACTCACCGACGTGGGACAGCTGCTGCGAACCGACGTACCGCGGTCGCTGCACCCGCTGGCGGTGATCTACGGCGGTACGTTCTACGAGTCGTTCGGCAGTCTGGCCCACTCCGTACGCACCGGGCGCGAGGCGTTCACGGAGGTGTTCGGCGAGCACCACTTCGACTACTTCGCGGGCCGCCCCGAGTTCGACGGGCTCTTCGACCGGGCGATGGCCGCCAGTGTGTCCATGCTCGGCGGGGTCACCGACCTCGTCGACTTCTCCTCGGCCGACGTCGTGGTCGATGTGGCGGGAGGCAACGGGCAGTTGCTCGGCCTGGTCCTGGCCGCCGCGCCCCATCTGCGGGGCGTGCTGTTCGACCGGGCGCATGCCGTGGCGGCGGCCGGGGACACGCTCACGCGAGCCGGCGTCGCGGACCGGTGCGAACTGGTGCCCGGCGACTTCACCGTGTCGGTGCCCCGCGGCGGGGACGTGTATCTGCTGTCCCGGGTGCTGCACGACTGGGACGACGAGCGCTGCGCGACGATCCTGCGCAACTGCGCCGAGGCGATGCCCGCCAACGCCGAACTGCTGGTCCTGGAACGGCTGCTCCCCGAGGACGACTCCCCGTCGCTGGCGCTTGCCTGGGACGTCCACATGCTGTGCAACGTGGGCGGGCGGGAGAGGACCGCGTCCCACTACCGCTCACTGCTGGCCGACGCCGGGTTCGAGTGCGTCGAGCAGCACGAACTGCCGCTGGAGATGGCGGTGCTCCGGGCGGGGGGGGCGGGCGGGGAGGCGGCCGGAACTTCGCGCGGTCGGCGGGGTGGGGGGGGCGCTCTCCGGGCGGGCCCGGCTGCCGTGCGGAGCGGGCGGGCAGTGCCGTCCGGCACGGCAGTCGTGAGGCGACCGCGAAGCGACGGTGGGGCGCCCGATCCGGCGGTCGCCAGGGCGCGACACCGGGACGGCCGCGAGGGCGCGACACCCGGACGGCACTGAAACGGAGGACCCTCCGGTAGTGCTAGTGTCGAGTGAGGGGGGGGGGGCGCCGGTTGGCCGGCGCGGCGCCCCCGAAGGGCAACCGCGCCGGGGGCGTTTGCCAGCGCCCCCCAGCCC
>NZ_JAIUKE010000167.1 GCF_020176795.1 Streptomyces sp. 8L | reverse complement strand
CCCCCACCCACCCCCCCCCCCCCCCCGCGCGCCCCGGCGAGCGCGGCCCCGCCCCCCCCCCCCGGGGCCGGGGGGGGGCGGGGGGGGGGGGGGGCCCGGGGCGGGGGGGCCGGGGGGCGGCCGACGGCTCGGCGGGCGGTACGTCCGCACCCGCCACGGGCGACATCGCCGCCGTCGGCCGCCCCCTCGGTGTGCCGCTGCCGCCCGCCCACCGCCCGCTCGGCCCGTCGCTGCCGAGGCGCGTCGACATCCCGTCGCTCGGCATCGGCGCGCCCGTCACCGGCCGGGGGCTCGACGCGGCGGGCGCGGTCGACCCGCCGCCGTACTCCACGCCGGGGACGGTCGGCTGGTACGACGCCGGTACGCGGCCGGGCGCGGCGGGGACGTCCGTCTTCGTCGGGCACGTGGACACCCGGACCCGGCCCGCGGTGTTCTACGGGCTGAGCGCGGCGAAAGCCGGCGAGAAGGTGCGCGTGACGCGGGCCGACGGCTCCGTCGCCGAGTTCACGATCAACGACGTGGAGGTCGTGTCCAGGAAGCATTTCGACGCCGCGAAGGTCTACGGCGCGGAACAGCGGGACCGGGCCGATCTGCGGCTGATCACCTGTGGCGGCACCTATGACCGCACGTCCCACGAGTACACGGCGAACGTGGTGGTGTCGGCCTACCTGACCGGGGTCGTGGACGCTGCGCCCGTCCGCGGCTCGGGCGATCGCACCACGACGGTCGCGGCCCGCTGACCCTGTCCCGCGCCGTCCCCTACGTGCCCCGACCCGACCCGGCCCGACCCGGCCCGCTCCCCCAGGGGCCGCCGGCCGGGCCGGTCCTCGACCGCGCCGGGAACCGGCGCCCCTGAGGGGCCGGAGCCCGCGCGGGAGTCCCCAGTGGTCATGACCCCGTCATAGTATCGGGAATTGTCGATTTAGCGCCCAAGGGCGCCGGGGGGGGGGGGCGCCCCGCGGGGGGGGGGGGGGGGGGGGGGTGGGGGGGGGGGGGGGGGGGGGGGGGGGGGTGGGGGGGGGCGGGGGGGGGCGAGG
>NZ_JAIUKE010000166.1 GCF_020176795.1 Streptomyces sp. 8L | reverse complement strand
CGCGGGCGGCCCCGCCCCCGGCGTGCGGGGCGGTGACTGCGGCGCGAGCGTACGGGAGCGGGGCGCGCCGGAGGGGCGGTCCGCCGCAGCGCGGCCCCGGCCGGGGGGCCGGGCCCCCCCCCCCGGGGGGGGCGGGGGGCCCCTTTCTCTGCTGGTCCCTTTCGCGTGCGTCCTGCTTCCTGCTGGTCCCTCTCGCGCGCGTCCTGCGCGCGCGTGCCCGGGTGGATGCCGCACGGACGCCGCACGGTGGGCCGTAACGGGCTCGTCGTGCGCCCGGTGATCCGCCCACGGTCCGCCCGGTGATCTGCGCGACGGGGCGTCAGTCGGCGGTCACGGGAAGAAGACCTGCCGGACGGTCGCCGCGCCAGAGAGAGATGGCCGCACTCTACGCCGCGATCCTGGGCGAACCGGACTTTTCGGCGACGCCACACCCCATCAAAGGCGTATTTACCACCTTTGATCCGTCAGAATGCGACGTAATGGGGCAGTTGAGACACTGGCGTTCTTGACACCACGTCAGACACGACCTTGATGAGCGTGGAGGGCAATCGCATGACCGTCCCGGTCTTCGAAGAGTACGAGCCCGCTCTCGACTGCCCCTGTGCGGGATGCGCGCAGCTGCGGCGGGAACGCGGCAGGGGAGCGGGCACCCGCGAGGGCGGCCCCGGCGCGCGGCGCACACTGGCACTGGCGGCGGCGGTGGGCCTCGCCTGGGGGTGCGGAGGCGCCGCCGCTTTGGCCCAGACCCCGGGTGACGCCGTCGTTCCCGGCACCGCCGCGATGGCGGCCGGGTCCGCGGTCTCCGGCCGGTCCGCCGCGACCGCGGCCGACCAGGACCCGGCGACGCCGCAGGGCGGCAGCGGGCCACTGCACGGCAAGACGGGCAAGGACAGCGCGTCCACCGCCGTGCCCAAGACCACCCGCGCCGAGATCATCAGCCGCGCGAAGCGATGGGTGAGCGCGCAGGTCCCGTACAGCATGACCGCGTACTGGAGCGACGGCTACCGGCAGGACTGCTCCGGCTACGTCTCCATGGCGTGGAACCTGCCGAACAACGAGTGGACGGGCAGCCTCGCCGGGTTCGGCGTCAAGATCGAGCGCGCCGATCTCCAGCCCGGCGACATCCTGCTCTTCCACAACCCGGCCGACCCCAACAAGGGATCGCACGTCACGATCTTCGGCGGCTGGACGGACGCGTCGCACACCACCTACCTGGCATACGAGCAGACGCCGCCGCACACGCGCGCCCAGGCCACGCCGATGGCGTACTGGTCCAACTCCGACAAGTACGTCCCGTACCGCTACAAGGGACTCACCGAGGGCGCGGCGGACACGGCCGGCGCCGCGGCCCCGGCGTCCGCGGCGTTCCCCGGCGCGGCGAAGTTCGGTCCCGGCGCGAACGACGCGTACGTCACCCGGCTCGGCGAGATGCTGGTGGCGCGCGGCGGCAAGCGCTTCTACTCCCAGGGCCCCGGCCCGCGCTGGGGCGAGTCGGACCGGCGGGCCACGCAGGCGTTCCAGCGGGCCCAGGGCTGGCGGGGCGCCGAGGCCGACGGCCTGCCGGGGCCCGCGACCTGGCGCCTCCTCACGCTCGGCCTCGGCAAGGACATCCCGGCCGCGGGCGGTTCCGCGGCCCACACCGCCCACCCGGCGGCGGCTCAGGCCCCGGCCGGGAAGGTCCCCGCGTATCCGGGGAGCCAATTCTTCGGGCCCGGCCGCTCGAACGCGTACGTCGAGCGGCTCGGCAGGCAGCTGGTGAAGAAGGGCTACGGCACGTACTACACCACGGGCCCCGGCAGGACCTGGAGCGAGGCGGACCGCAGGAACGTGGCGGCGTACCAGCGGGCACTGGGCTGGCGGGGCAGCGCGGCGGACGGCTACCCGGGCCCGGAGACATGGCGACGACTGTTCGCATGACGGAGGAAAGCATGACAACGACCCCGCCCGCCGACGCCCCGCCCCCGCGGGCAGCGCTCCCGGCCGAGGGCCCCGCGGGGGCACCGGTCGACTCGTCGGCCGCGACGGGCTCCGGCCCGGAGCCCGGTACCGGGACCGCTCCCGTCTCCGCCTGCTCCTCTGCTTCCTCTCCCGCTTTCGGGGCCGCTCCCGTACAGGACTCCGTCGCGACGGCCGGGCTCCTCTCCGTGATCGCCGAGGTCGAGGCCGAGACCGACGCGGAGTCGGACGCGGAGATCGAGGCCGGGATCGACGCGGAGATCGAGGCCGGGGACGGCGGGATCGGCGGAGGTGGCGAGGACCGCGATGCGGGCTCCCGCGACGATGCCGAGGCCGCTTCCGAGCCCGTGGTCCGTACGGCGCCCGAGCCCTCGCGGGACGACCGCGGACACGAGGACGAGCACGAGCACGGGGACAAGGGCGGGCGCGAGAGCGGGCACGGCAACGACGCCAAGGGCGCGGGCCTCCCCGGGATTCCGGGCGCTGTCCGTGGACCCGGCGGCGGCCTCGGCAGCGCTCTCGCCCTGCCCGCCACACCGGCGGAGGGCGACTGGGCCTTCGCGGACCGGCCGGGCGGCGGCGACGCGCTCGTGGGCGCGCTCGCGGGTTCCGGCACGGCCCGCCGGGGCCCCCGCGTCGTCGGGGAGGCGACCCACGAGATCCCCGTCCACCTCCTCTTCCGCGACGAGGTCGATCCCTCCCTGCGCAAGCAGCCCACCGTCGTGGGGCGCCGCCTCGGCACCGGGGAACAGCCGCGGATTCGCCGCACCGGCCCGCCGACCCGGCCCGAGACGCCTCTCGACCCGAAGTTCAACGAGCGTCCCGGGCCCGCGCTGCCCGGCTGGGCCGCCGCGTTCGCCGGCGCGCTCACCCTCGTCGGCTGCCTCGCCCTGCTGTGGCGCGCGGGGGCCCTCCCCGACCTGGTCACCGAGATGGCGGGACTCGCCCCGTACCCGTACCACGGCATCGGCATCGGCCAGTGGCTGCTGCTCACGCTCGGCGTGATCGTGCTGCTGTTCACGCTGGGCGGCCTGAGCAGGGGCCGGGTGGGGCACGCGCTGGTCCTCACGCTGTTCGGCGAGTACCGGGGCAGCGTCCGCCGCACCGGGCTGCTCTGGATCAGCCCGCTGCTGCTGCGCCGCAGGGTGGACGTACGGCTGCGGCACTGGCGTTCGGAGCCGATGCCCGCCATGGACGCCAACGGGACCGCGCTGCGGGTCGTCGTGCTCGTCGTGTGGCGGGTCCGGGACACCGTACGGGCGACGCTCGGCATCCGGGACCACGAGGAGTACCTGCGCGAGCAGGTCGAGGCGGCCCTTGCCCGGGTGCTGTCGCAGCTGCCGGCCGACGCCTTCCACGGGGCGTCGCCCACGCTGCGCAATGTCGAGGCCGTCGGCGACTCGCTGATCCGCGTGCTCTCCACCGAGTGCAGGGCCGCGGGGATCGAGGTGTTCTCCGCACAGCCGACGCGCATCGAGTACGCGCCGGAGATCGCCGACGTGATGCGGCGCAGCCGGATCGCGGCGATCGACGCCCGCCACCGGGACACGGTTCTCGGCGCTGTCGTGGACGCGGTGGACGACACCGTGCACCGGCTCACCGCGCGTGGCCTCGTCGACCTGGACGACTACGAGCGCAAGGCGCTGGTGAAGGACCTCACCGTGGCGTTCTACACGGGGCGGGCCGCCGCCCCCGGCGAGCGCCTCTGACGGGCGCCTGTGACGGTTGCCCGCCGCAGAACGCGGCCCGGCACAGACACGAGGGCCGGGACCCGGGGACATGGGGCCCGCCCCCGCCGGGGGGGGGGGCGCCCGGGGGGGGGCCCCCCCCCCCCCGGCCCTAGAGGGAGCGGGGGGGACCAACGGAGCGGGCGGGTTATCTGGCGCCCGGCACTTTCCGGCGCGGCTGAATCCTCGGGGGGCGCTTCACTTATCATTTGCCCCCCCCCCCTCGCCGTGCAGTGCGCCGCCAGGGACTCGAACCCCGGACCCGCTGATTAAGAGTCAGCTGCTCTAACCAACTGAGCTAGCGGCGCTTGCTGACGAGGTAATCATACCCGGTCCCGGCAGGTGCTCATGACCAGCGCGGGGCAGCGGCCCGCGGCCCCGGCGCACCCGCCCGGACGGCACGCTCACGGCAGGGACGTGCCGTGCCCGGCGTGCTGCATGGTCAGCGTCAGCGCGAGCGGCGCGGCCTCCCGGTTGAGGGACGCCGCCGCGGCCCGCAGCCGGTGCGCGTGCTCGACCGGGAGCGACAGGGCGAGCGCGCCCACCGTCGAGCCCGCGGTGAGCGGGACGGCCGCGCAGACCGTGCCGACCGCGTACTCCTGGAGATCCAGCACCGGGACCGTCGGCGGCTGGCTGTCCAAGCGGGACAGCAGCACCCGCTCGTTGGTGATCGTGCGCGAGGTGAGCCGCGCCACCTTGTGCCGGGAGAGGTGGTCCCTGCGGCTGCTCTGGTCGAGCTGGGTGAGCAGGCACTTGCCGACCGCGCTCGCGTGCGCCGACGCGCTGAACTCGACCCACTCCTTCACCGCGGGCATGCCGGGGCCCGCGGCGACCTGGGTGACCCGGATCTCGCCGTCGATGTAGCGGCTTATGTAGACCGCGGCGCCCAGCGAGTCCCGCAGCTGGGCCAGCGCCAGCTGGAGCTTGGCCTCCACGGTCCGCCCGTGCGCCTCGTCGGAGCCGAGCAGCGCAAGCGAGTCCCCGGCGACGTACGCGCCGTCGGCCAGCCGCTCCACGTAGCCCTCGCGGCACAGCAGTGCGAGCAGCGCCGACAGATGCGCCGCGGGCAGGCCCGACTCGCGCGCGATCCGCGTCTCCGTGACGCCGCCTCCGTACCGGAAGACGGTCTCCAGAACGCGCAGTACGTAGTGCACCGAGTGGAACGGTGCGACCGGATCGGGTGTGGGCACTGCTTCCCCCCTCCGCCTCTGCCCCGCCCCGCGGCTCGCGCCCGGGGGCCGCCACTCCGTGGCGGACTCCAGGACAACGATAACCAGGACTCCGGGCGGATATGCGGGAGTGAGCGCGGAGGGGCGCCCGGCGCGAGCCCCGCGCATCGGCCGCCCTCATGACGCGACGCGTGACGTGACGCACGACGTGACGCGTGACGTGACGCGTCACGGGACGTGCGGCGCGGCGGGTGGTCCGGCGTGCGACGGGACAGGCGGGCCGGCGGCCGTTTCGACGGGCGCGGGGCCCGGGCCGGGGCTCGCGGGCCCCGGCCCGGTGGCGCGGTCTCACACGGCGTGCGGCCGGGTGTTCACAGCACGGCGTTCAGGAACTCGCGGGTGCGCTGGTGCTCCGGGTCGGTGAAGATCTTCTCCGGCGGCCCCTGCTCCACGATCCGCCCCGAGTCGAACATCAGCACCTGGTCCGAGACGTCGCGCGCGAAGTTCATCTCGTGGGTGACGCACAGCATGGTGATGTCCGTGTCGTGGGCGATCTGCCGCAGCAGATCCAGTACGCCCGCGACCAGTTCGGGGTCGAGCGCCGAGGTGACCTCGTCCAGCAGCAGGACGTCCGGCCGCATCGCGAGGGCGCGGGCGATCGCGACGCGCTGCTGCTGTCCGCCGGAGAGCTGCGTGGGGTGGGCGCCGACCTTGTCGCCGAGCCCGACCATGTCCAGCAGTTCGCGGGCGCGCGCCTCGGCCTCGCCGCGGTCCACGCCGAGAACCGTGACGGGGGCCTCGGTGATGTTGCGCAGCACGTTCATGTTCGGGAACAGGTTGAACTGCTGGAAGACCATGCCGATCTTGCGGCGGGACTCCCGCAACTGTTTCTCCGTGGCGGGCTTCAGTCCGCCGTCGGCCGTCCTGGCGTGCGACAGCGGCTCGCCGTCCACCCAGATCACCCCGCCGCTGAGGCGTTCCAGCGTCATCAGCAGCCGCAGGATGGTGGTCTTGCCGGAGCCGCTGGGGCCGATGAGGGTCACGTGCTCGCCGCGCTTGACCTCGAAGTCGAGCTTGTCGAGGACGAGATGGTCGCCGTAGCGCTTCTCCACCTGCTCGAAGCGGATCATCGGTGTCCCGGTCCGCTGCGGCGGGGCGCCGTCGGCGGGCTGCCCCGCCTCGCCCGCGCCCCCGGGCGTCGTCTTCTGCAACGGGTCAGTGGCCAAGGCGCTTCTCCAGCTTTCTCATCAGCAGCGACGTGGGGTAGCTCGCGACCAGGAAGATCAGGCCCGCGAGTGTGAACGCCTCCGTGTACGCGAAGTGCTGCGACCCGTACTCACGGGCCTTGAACACCATCTCCTCGACGGTGATGACGGCGAGGAACGGCGTCTCCTTGAACATCGAGATGGCGTAGTTGCCCAGCGCGGGCAGGACGTTGCGCACCGCCTGCGGCAGCACCACGGCCTGCCAGGTGCGGCGCGGTGACATCGACAGCGCGCGGCACGCCTCCCACTGCCCCTTCGGTACGGCGTCGATGCCGGCCCGGTACACCTCGGAGGTGTAGGTGGCGTAGTGGATGCCGAGCACGACGATGCCGATGAACAGCGGGTCCACACTGGAGAACACGGCGGCCGCGCCCACCAGTTGGACGAGCAGCGGAGTGGAACGCACGAACTCCATGACGGCCCGTACCGGGACCGTGAGCAGAGGTGACGGCGCCCGCCGGGCGACCGCGATCAGCAGGCCGAGCACGGCCGCGAGGAGGATGCCGAGCACCGTGGCGAGCAGGGTGATCAGGAAGCCCTGGAGCAGCAGCGGCAGGACCTCCCGCGCCGCTCCCCAGTCGAATGTCGCGCCGTTCACTACGCGCCACCCCCCACGACGGGCACGGATTCGACGGCCGCCGCGCTGCGGCTGCTGAACAGGCCGCGCGCGCCGGTGTGCTGGCCGAGGCGCGCCTTGGCGGCCTTCTCCAGCAGGTTCATCAGCAGAGTCAGGACGTAGGCGATGATGAAGTAGAAGACCAGCAGGGTGAGATAGGAGACCAGCGACTCACCGGTGCGGTCGCGCAGCTGCTGGATCACGGTCATCAGGTCGGCCGTGCCGATCAGCCACAGCAGCGGCGTCGCCTTGAGCAGCTGGATCAGCAGGTTGGTGAAGGAAGGGATCATCTGGGCGAGTGCCTGCGGCATGATCACCCGGCGCATCCGCTGGTACGGGCTGAGGTTGAGCGCGACGGCGGCCTCCCACTGGGCGCGCGGCACGGCGCTGATGCCGCCGCGCACCACCTCGGAGCCGTACGCGCCGAAGTTGAGCGCGAACGCGAGCACACCGCAGAACAGCCCGCTGAGCTGGTAGCCGGAGAGCAGGGGCAGCGCGAAGTACAGCCAGAACAGCTGGACATACAGCGACGTGCCGCGGAAGAACTCGACGATCGTGCGGGACACACCGCGCACGATGATGTTGCGGTGCCCCGCCATGAGCCCGAGCACGAAGGACAGCACGAACGCGAACAGCGCGCCCAGCACCGTGGCCTCCGCGGTCACACCGAGCCCGGAGAGCACCTGCGGCAGGTCGTCGAAGAAGGCCGTGAAGAAGGTGTTCATGACGTCTCCGGTCCCGTGCCGGTCAGCCCTTGCACAGGTCGGCCGTCTTGAGCGTGGCGGGCGGGATCTCGGACGAGGTGAACCCGTAGGGGCTGAGGAGCTTCACGTACTCGGCCTGGTCCGAAGTGATCTTCTTCAGCTGGGTGTTGAAGGCGTCGCGCAGCGCCTCGTTGCCCTTCTGGAAGGCCGCGCCGCCCGGGCTGTACTGCTTCTTGCCGCTCAGGGTGGGCACGAAGGTGGGGGTCACTTCGAGCGAGGGGTTGGTCTTGGCGAGCCAGCGCAGTGAGATGCCGGTGAGCACGAAGGCGTCCACCCGGCCGCCCTTGACGGCGTCGGCCCCGTCCTGCTGGTTCTGGAGCGTCTTGATCTTCGACGCGGGTATGCCGGCGGCCTTCGCGTACGAGGCCTCGACGGCGCCCGCCATCACGCCTATGGTCACGCCCGCCGCCTTCGCGGACGCCAGGTCGGTGATCTTCTTCGGGTTGCCCTTCTTCACCATGATCGCGGTGGGTGAGATGAACTCGGGCTCGGAGAAGAGGACGTTGGCACACCGCTCCGGTGTGATCGCCATGCCCGCGCTGACCACGTCGTAGCGACCGGCCTGGAGGCCGGGGATCAGGCTGTCGAAGTCGGAGAGCGTCGGCTTGAGCTTGTCGATGCCGAGCGCCTTGAATATCTGGGCGTGCAGCGTGGGCGCCTCGCCCTTCAGGACGCCCTTCTCCGTATAGCCGTAAGGGGCCTCACCCGCGTACGCGACGCGCACGAAGCCCTGTTTGCGCAGCTTGGCCAGTACATCGTCGCCCGATCCGGCCGACGTGCTGGTTTTACTGCACGCGGCCAGGGCACCGGGCACGACGAGCAGTCCACCGACGGCGGCGGAACGGCTGAGGAAGCCCCGGCGGGACAGGTTCGGGAAATCAGCCATGGATTCGCATTCTCCTCGGTGGTGTTCGGGATCGGACAGACTTCGGGAGGCGCCTGCCCGCTCCAGAACTTCTATGCGGCGGCCTCGGCGGCTGTAATGAAACGGTGTCCGGAAGGAGACGTTCCGGTGTTGTGGACTGATTCATCTGGGGTGCTGTGTCCGAGTGTTGTTCGATATGTCCGGGCGGAATCGCGACGCTGGAAGAGGTGGCCCGATCCCGCTGCGCCGTGTGGGGGAACGGGGGAGGTGCGTCTTGTGGTGTGCATGCCGATGCGATGCAGATGCGCGGGCCGGTGTGTGTGCTGGTGTGCGCGCGATGGGGTGCCGTGCCGGCGGCGCGGAGTGCGGAGGTACGGCGGTACGACGGCGGTGCGGCGGGGCCCGGCCTGCGCGTCGTGGGGACTCCGGCAGGGCCCTCGCGCGACCGCCCTTCCCGGAGCCTCCGGCGGGCCCCCGCGCGAGCGCCCGCCCAGAGCCTCCGGGAATAAAACGGAGACGACCTCCGCTGGAACGTGGACGCATCAGCTCACTCTGGAGGACCCGAACGTGACGGACGACGCCACCACCGCCGACGCGATCCGAGGCACGGCACAGGGCACGGCGCCGGTACCGCTGTCCGTGCTCGACCTGGTCACGGTCGGTGCGGGCACGACCGCGACGGACGCGCTGCGCAACAGCGTCGCCCTGGCGAAGGGCGCCGAGCGGCGCGGCTACCTGCGCCACTGGATCGCGGAGCACCACTCGATGCCCGGGATCGCGTCCTCGTCACCCGCGGTGATCCTGGCGCACCTCGCCGCGCACACCGTGCGCATCCGGCTCGGCTCCGGCGGTGTGATGCTGCCCAACCACGCCCCACTGGTCATCGCGGAGCAGTTCGGCACGCTGGAGGCGCTCGCCCCCGGCCGTGTCGACCTCGGACTCGGCCGCGCGCCCGGCACGGACGGTGCGACGGCCGCCGCGCTGCGCCGCTCCGACCGGCTGAACGAGGGCGCGGACGACTTCCCGCAGCAGCTCGTCGAGCTGACCCGGTTCCTGGACGACGAGTTCCCCGACGGGCACCCGTACTCCCGCATCCACTCCGTGCCGGGGCCGGTCCAGGGACCCTCCCACCGCCCGCCGATCTGGCTGCTCGGCTCGTCCGGCTTCAGCGCGCAGCTCGCGGGCATGCTCGGCCTGCCCTTCGCCTTCGCGCACCACTTCTCCGCGCAGAACACCATCCCCGCGCTCGACCTCTACCGCAGCTCGTTCCGCCCCTCTGAGGTGCTGTCCGAGCCGTACGCGCTGATCGGTGTGGCAGCGCTGGCCGCGGAGGAGGAGGCGGAGGCGCGCCGCCAGGTGATGACGGGCGCGCTGTCGATGGTGCGACTGCGCACCGGCCGCCCCGGTCTCGTGCCGACGCCCGAGGAGGCGGAGGCGTACACCTTCAGCGAGGTGGAGCGCGAGTTCGTGGAGAGCTGGGTGGGCAACGTCGTGTACGGCACGCCCGACGCGGTCCGCGACGGTCTGAACGACCTCCAGAAGCGCACCGGCGCCGACGAGCTGATGATCACCGCCAACGCGCACACCGCGTCCGTACGCATCAAGAGCTACGACCTGATCGCCGACGCGTACGGCCTGCCCGGCGGCTCTCAGGACTGACGGCCGCCGGCCGCGGCACCCGCCCGGACGCGAACAGGCGGGCAGGACAAGCGGCCGGGCAAGCGGCGGGGCGGACGGGCAGGGCAGGCTGGCAGGGCAAGCGGCAGGGTGAGCGCGCCGACGAACGGGCGGGCAGGGCGCGGGGCGAGCCGCGCTTTGTCCGCCGTTCGCCACGATTTCACCGCTGCGCACGGCTCGGTGGCGCAGAATCGGAGCCGTCCTGCCGGCCCACCGTGGAGTGCCAACCGTGCGCGTACAGAAAGCCCTTGCGGGTCTCGCCGTCGCCCTGACCACCGCCGCCTGCCTCACCGCCACCGCGACGGATGCCCAGGCGCACGGGAGTCCGGCGCACGGGAGTCCGGCCGCGGAACGAGTGAGTTCCGGTACGGGACAGGCGTGTTCGCCGTCCGTGCGCGTCAACGGATTCTCCGACGCCCTCGACAAGACCACCTTCGGGTCCACCTTCGTCGGCAACCTCTCCGCCCTCGCCACCGACGCGCACGGCACCGTCAGCGCGCTGTCCGACCGGTCCGCCCTCTTCACCCTCGACGGCCGGACGCTCCAGCCCCGGAAGGTGGTCCCGCTCGCCGACGAGAAGGGGCAGCCCCTCGACTCCGAGGCCCTGGCGAACGACGGCGACGGCACCCGGCTCATCGCCTCCGAGACCGAGCCGTCGATCCGCCGCTACAGCCACGACGGCACCCGCATCCTCTCCCGCCTGCCCGTGCCCGCCGCCCTGCGGGTCGCCCCCGAGGGGCGCGCCACCTCCAACCTGACGTTCGAGGGCCTCGCGCTCCAGCCCGGTGGCCGGACGCTCGTGGCCTCGATGGAGGGCGCGCTCAGCGGCGACAGCGCCACGCTCGTACGGTTCCAGACCTGGCAACGCTCCTCGGCGCACGGCGAGTTCAGGATCGGGCCGCAGTACGCGTACCGCGTCGGCACCGACGCCGCGGGAGCGCCGCTCGGCGTCTCCGACATCGCACCCACCGGTGACGGGCGGCTGCTGGTGCTGGAGCGCGGTTTCATCTCGGGCGTCGGCAACACCGTACGGCTCTACCTCGCCGACCCCGCGGGAGCGAGCGACGTCGGCCTGGTCACCGACCTGACCGGGCAGCGGAGCGTCCGGCCGATGCGCGAGACCCTGCTCGCGGATCTCGGGCAGTGCCCCTCGCTCGGCGCGACCGCCAAGCAGCCGCAGCCCAACCCGCTGCTGGACAACATCGAGGGTATGGCGGTCACCGGGCACGCGCCGGGCGGCCGGCTGAAGCTGCTGCTCGTCAGCGACGACAACCAGAGCGCCGCCCAGACCACGCGCCTGTACTCGTTGACCGCACGGCTGCCGCGCCGCTGAGCCCGCGGGCGGCGAGCGGCGAGTCGGCCCGGCGCGCGATCACACGTCCGTACCCGTAGCCGTACCGGCGCCCGTATCAGCCTCCGTGCCTCCGGCGCCGGGGGACCTGCGGAGCAGCAGGTCCGCGATCCGGTCCGGCGCCACCGGCCGGGAGTACAGCCAGCCCTGCCCGGTGTCGCAGCCGATGCGCTGGAGCCGCTCCGCCTGTACGGACGTCTCCACGCACTCGGCCGTCACCGTCAGCCCCAGCCGGTGCGCGAGCTGCACCAGCGCCTCGACGATCATCTCGTCCGCCGGATTGTGGTGCGCGCCGCCCTCGTCGTAGCGGAACCCCCGCACGAAGGAGCCGTCCAGCTTCAGCGCGGACACCGGCAGCCTGCTGAGGTACGCCAGGTTCGAGTAGCCGGTGCCGAAGTCGTCGATGGCGATCCCGACGCCCATCTCGCTCAGCGCCTGGAGCGCCTGCAACGGGCGGCCCGCCGAGCCCATCACCGCCGACTCCGTCAGCTCCAGCTGGAGCAGTTCGGGCCGCAGCCCGGTCTCGGCGAGCACATCCGCCACCTCGGCCACCAGGTCGGAGTCCCACACCTGCCGGACGGCCACGTTGACGCTCACGAACAGCGGTGCCGACCGAGGATGCGCGAGCTGCCAGCGCCGCGCCTGGCGGCATGCCGTACGCAGCACCCAGCTGCCGAGCTGGACGATCGAGCCGTCCTCCTCGGCCAGACCGATGAACCGATTCGGCGTCAGCGTGCCGAGCTGCGGGTGCTGCCAGCGCACCAGCGCCTCCACGCCCTTCACCGAGCTGTCCGCCATGCACACCAGCGGCTGGTACTCCAGCTGGAACTCGCCCCGCTCGACCGCGGGCCGCAGCGACGACGACAGGGTCTGGCGGGTCATGCGGTGCGCGTTGCGCTCCGGGTCGAACAGCGTCCACCGGGCCTTGCCGTCGGCCTTCGCCCAGTACAGCGTGGTGTCCGCGGCCTGCATCAGCCCCGTCGGGGTGGTCGCGTCGCAGGCACGCTCCACGACGCCGATCGACGCGGACAGCGCGAGCCGCTGCCCGGCCAGGTCGAACGGCAACTGGAGGGAGTCGAGCACCGACCTGGCCAGTCGGGTGAGCTGTTCCGTGCCGTCCGAGTCCTCCACCAGCAGCGCGAACTCGTCGCCGCCCAGCCGCGCCACCAGGTGGCCGCCGCCGGTGCGGTCGGCGTGCTCGGCACAGTCCACGAGGCGCCGCGCGACGGCGGCGAGCAGCCGGTCGCCGGTGCGGTGGCCGAGGGTGTCGTTGACGGCCTTGAAGCCGTCCAGGTCGAGGTAGAGCAGCCCGATACGGCCCGTACCGCGCTCGGCCGGGTCCTCGGCGTCGTGGTCGGGGCGGGGGGCCGGGTCTCCGGCGCTCGCCGCACCCGCCGCGCCGGTCTTCTCCCCGGCGCCTGCCGCGCCTGCCGCCCCCGCCGTGCCCGCGGGGGCCGTGGTGCCGTCCGTGGCGGGTACGGGCCGGCGCGCCGGGCCCGAGCGCTCCAGAGCCGCCGTCAGACGCTCGAAGAACAGGGCCCTGTTGGGCAGTCGTGTCACCGGGTCGTGCATCTGGAGGTGGCGCAGGCGCGCCTGGAGCTCGTGCCGGTCGCTGATGTCCGTGACCGCGAGCAGCGCGCCGCCGTCCATGGCCGGTACGGGGGCCACGGTGACCTCGGCCCACACCGCCTGCCCGCCGGGGTGCTTGATCCGCCGGGTGCACCGCAGGGCGCGCCGGGTGCCGCACAGCACCTCGCGGTACGCGTGCCAGGTGCGGGCGTCGGAGGCGAGGTCGACCAGGTCGGCCGCGGCCCGGCCCGGCAGGCCCGCCCCCGCGGTGCCGAGCAGGTCGGCCAGCGCGGCGTTGGCGCTGAGCACCGTGCCCTCCCGGTCGAGGACCGCCATCGCCAGCTGCGCCACGTTGAAGGCGGCCCGGTAGTCGCTGGGCCGCGGCGACCTGCCGCCACGGTCACCGCCACCGTCACCGCCGGCTGTCGGGTGACGGTCCGTGACCTTGCGGTCCGCCGGTCGCGCGGCGCCGTGCGCTGCGACTGCCGTCGATCGCGGTTCTTCGGAGGTTGCGCTCACGGCTCGCTCCCGCGGTGCAGTCGTGTCGTACAAGGGCGTTCAGGGCGTTCGGGCCGGGAAAGTGAGCCGATCATAGAGCCAGCCCGGGGGGCCGTTCCAGCTACGGGGTGACGGCGACGGGAAGTCGGGGGAGCGAACCGGGGCGCCCTGATCGTCCGATTGACCGTTTCTGTTCATGCGCGACGCAGGTCGCACCTGTCCTGGCGGTTTGTGACGTTCAGTGATCAGGAACGTCCGCTGTCGGGTGTGCCGTCTCGATGCCGCACCGAGACCGGCCCGATACCGCCGACGCGCCCCCGGCGCCGGAGCCGCCCCGCGCGCCCCCTTCGTATGCCGTCGTGCGTGCCGCCTCGTACCCGCTTCGCGCGTGCTGTCGTACGCCTGGCCGTACGGCTCACCCGGCTGGTTCCTCTGAGTGGGCATCTCATAACAAAACATCACAAAGTGGGTGGCGTCACACGCATTCCGCGGCCGGAGGTCTTTGTGGAGCGTCACCAGGCATCGGCACCCTCGGGGCGCGACCGGCCGCGCCTGCGCCGCGTGGCGGCCGCCTTCACCTCGCTCGTGGCGCTCACCGCCACCTCCCTGGTCACCGGCCCCACGGTCGCCGCCTCCACCTCGCCCGACGCGTGCGCCCTGCCGCGCACCGCCGCCCACCACAGCCTCGGACTGGACTCCTGGAACAGCGCCTACACCCGCCCCGACCACACGGTGGACTCGGTGATGATCTTCCTGTCGTTCCCCGACGCCGTACCGAGGACGACGCCGCGCGAGCTCGCCGCCGACCACTTCCCGGCCACCAGCGAGTTCTGGAACCGCTCCTCCTACGGGAAGTTCGTGCTGCGCAACCACCCGCGTGCGCACTGGCTGGAGATGCCGCGCCCGTCCACGGCGTACCGGATAACACGGGACTGGGCCCCGAAGCAGCGCGACATGTACCTGCGGGACGCGCTGCGCGTGGCCGACCCCGTCGTGGACTTCGCCAAGTACCAGGTCGTCTATCTCGTCGCCGATCCCGATGCCCCGGGCGTCGACTCGGATGCGACGAAGGTGGTCAACTTCAGCCACCCGATGCACGCGGACGGTACCGACATCGGTCGCGTCGTGACGGTGTTCGAGCATCATCCGCCGGACCGGAACGTCCTCGCACACGAGACGGGCCATGTGTTCGACATGCCGGACCTCTACCACCGTCCGGCGGACGGCAAGGGCGACTGGGACACCTATGTGGGTGACTGGGACGTGATGGGCAGCCAATTCGGCCTGGCGCCCGACCTGTTCGGCTGGCTCAAGTGGAAGCTCGGCTGGCTGGACGACCGCCAGGTGCGGTGCGTGCAGAGCGCGGGGTCCACCATGCTCACCCTGGAGCCCGTCTCCGCGCCGCGCTCGGAGGGCGGCCGGGCAGGCACCCGGCTCGCCGTGATCAGGACGGGCGAGCGCTCCGCGATCGCCGTCGAGGCGCGCGCGGCGGTCGGCAACGACGCCACCACATGCACCCAGGGCATCCTCATCTACCGCGTCCGCAGCGGTACGGAGTCCGGCGGCGGCCCGGTCAAGGTGTACGACACCCACCCCCACACCTCCGCCTGTACGGGCAGCTCGGTCTACCCGCCGCTGGCGGACGCGCCGCTCCGGGTCGGCGAGACGTACACGGTGCCGGGGGAGCGGATCTCGGTGGAAGCCGCGGACCGGACCCCGACGGGCGCGTGGACGGTGAAGATCACCACAGGATGACGCGCGCGGGGCGCGCCGGGGGCGAAGGCGGGGCGCGCCCCGCCCGCGGGAAGACCCGGGCGCACGTGAGGGTCTGGGCCTACGAGAAGACCCGGACGTACGAGAAGGCCTGGGCGCACGAGAAGGCCCCCACCGATGGTGAGGGCCTTCTCGCTGTCTGTGCGCCGCCAGGGACTCGAACCCCGGACCCGCTGATTAAGAGTCAGCTGCTCTAACCAACTGAGCTAGCGGCGCCTGCTGACGTCGTAGACACTAGCACCCGGATCGCCGGGAAGAAAAATCGATAAAGGACGGCGAAGAAGCAGGTCGGCGGGGTGCCGCCAGAACCGTCCGCTCCTCGCCCGTACGGGGGAGCGCGCGGGCCGCCCCGACGCACGCCCACAGCAGCACCTCGGCCCCCGGCAGCCAGGGCCCCCGGGTGTCAGGGGCCACCACCCAGCGCGGCCCGGCGGCCGGTCCCGGCGTCAGCGGCGGGACCGTGACGGCGTCCCCCACGCCGTGGCACAGCAGCGGCGGCACGCCGCCCGTCCGGTCCGTGCCGCCCCACTCCTCCCATCCGATGAGCGCGGGCAGCCGCTGCGCGGTGCCGGGGGCGGCGAACAGCAGCACCCGGCCCCGGTGCGCCGCCACCGGGCCGGAGCCGGGGCCCTCGGACCACAGGCGGTCGAGCACCCGCCGGCCGAAGACGGTGGGCAGGTTCACGACGTCGAAGACCGAGCCGCAGGGCAGCACACCGGGGAGGCCGGGCCTGCCGTTCCACAGCGAGAGGGCGGAGCGCGGGCGGGCGGCGGCCGAGGCCAGCCAGGAGGCGCCCTCCTGGGTGACCTGCTCGGTGTGCGGCCGCTCGGCCCCGACGGGCAGGGGCAGGGTCAGGGGGAGCGGATCGGTGCGGCCGGAGCCGACGGGGGGCTGCTGCTGTTCTGGCCATGCGCTCATGGACCCAGGTCTACCTGGAGTAACAGATGGATCGCTTTGGGTTGCCCGAAACCGGGACAGAGGGTGGGCGCGGGGCGTAACCTGCCCGTTCGCATATGCCGGACGCCCGTACGGATGCACGTGCATCCGGCGTGTGCCCCGCGGCGCGTACCGGTGGCCGCGCGCCCCGTACACGTGCAGCGGCGGGCGGCGCCGTATGCCTGGAGCGGCGGACGGGCGCCGGGCCCACGCGTCCCCGGGGCGGCCTCACGTGTGCTCGGCCGGGCCTCAGCCGTCCTCCGGACGGACCTCAGGCGTCCTCTGGACGGGCCTCAGCCGTCCTCGGCCGGGTCCTTGCCGTTCAGCAGGTCCTGGCCGAACTCGATCATCTTCTTCGCGTAGTCCTCGGTCCACCCGGCCCGCTCCGCGACGTCCGCCGCCGTCAGCCGGTCGAACCTGCGCGGGTCGGCGAGCTGGGCCGCGGCGACCGCCTGGAACTCGACGGCGCGGTCCGTGGCCGCCCGGAAGGACACCGTCAGCTCCGTCGAGCGGTCCAGCAGCTCCGCGGGGTCGTCCATCGACTCCAGGCCGAAGAAGCGGTCCGGGTCGGCCGCCGCGGCCGCGGGCTCGAAGAGGAGCGGGGCGGGCTTCATACGGTGCCGGCCCGGAGCGGCTTCCGCCATGGTGTGGCCTCCCAATACTGCTGGACGTGCTGGACGTGCTGGTGCGCGAACGTGGCCCGCCGAGGGACCGTCGTCCATTGTCCCGCGCCGCGCAAGAGGGCGTCCGGCAGGCGGACGCCGGGGCGGCCCGAGACAGTTCGGGGCGGCCCGAGGCGGTCCGGGGCGGTCCGGGACAGTTCAGTCCCCGGTCTCCAGGTGCGCCGTGTCGTTCCAGACCTCGACGGCGGGCGCCCCGTAGGCCCAGCCGAGGACCGACAGGGAGGCCGGGGCCAGCCGGATGCGCGCGGCGAACGAGACCGGCTCGCCGAGCCAGCGTGCGCCGATCGCGCGCAGGATGTGGCCGTGCGCGAAGACGACCGCGTCGCGCCGCGCCGATCTCGCCCAGGCCACCACCTCGTCCGCGCGGTCCGAGACCTCCGCCAGGGTCTCGCCGTCGACAACGCCGTCGCGCCAGATGAACCAGCCCGGCCTGGCCTCCGCTATCTGCGCCGGCGTGAGTCCCTCGTAGGCCCCGTAGTGGAACTCCATCAGGGCGTCCCACCGGGTCGCCCGGTCCCCGAACCCCGCGAGCTCGCACGTCTCCGCCGCCCGCGCGAGGGGGCTCGTGCGGACCTCCGCGCCGGCCAGCCCCGACCAGGGGGCGCGGTGGAGGCGCGCGCCCAGCGCTTTGGCGTCCGCGCGCCCCTCGTCGAGAAGGGGGATGTCGGTCCTTCCCGTGTGCTGTCCGGAAACCGACCAGGCCGTCCGGCCGTGCCGGACGAGGAACAGGCGCATGCGAGGGCTTCTTCCAGGATTCGCGGGCAGGTGTACCTCCATCATCGCCCACCAGCCACCTCGCGTTCACCGGGCAACCCACCCGTCCCGCGGCGCGTCCTGTCCGTCACCGCCGTGCCCGGGGGTTCCCGCGGGAAGTGCCCGCGCCCCGGACACCACCCCGGTGCGACCGCGTGCGCCCGCGCACCCGGATCACCGGCACGCCCACCGGCCCCGTAGGTTGAACGTCGGCCGAAAAACACATGAAAACACCATGGAGACGTCCGGATGTCCTACGCAGTGAGCGGCACCGCCCGGCCCGGGGCACACCCCAGGCTCAGGTGGTGGATCGAGATCCTGCTGCTCCTCGTCGTGTACGCCGCGTACTCCGCGGGCCGCCTCCTCGTGCGCGGTGACATACCCGGGGCCGTCCACCACGGCCTCGCGATACTCCGCATCGAACAGCACCTGCGCATCGACCCCGAGCACCTGCTCAACCGGGTCTTCACCCGTACCGCCGTCCTCGGCGTCCCCGCCGACTTCGTGTACGCGTCCCTGCACTACGTCGTCACGCCGGCCGTCCTCCTCTGGCTCTACCGCCGCAGGCCGGGCCACTACCGCAGGGCCCGCACCTGGCTGATGCTCTCCACGATGATCGGCCTGATCGGCTTCACCCTCGTACCGACCGCGCCGCCGCGCCTGCTCGGGTCCACGACCGGCTTCGTCGACACCATGGCGCGCTACAGCTCGTACGGCTGGTGGGGCGGCCAGGCCAGCGCGCCGCGCGGCCTCGGCAGCATCACCAACCAGTACGCGGCGATGCCGAGCCTGCACGTCGGCTGGGCGCTGTGGTGCGGCGTGATGCTGTGGCGGCACGCCAGGACCCCCCTCGTACGGTGGCTCGGCGCCGCGTACCCCGTCGTCATCACGCTGGTCGTCATCGGCACCGCGAACCACTACCTCCTGGACGCGGTCGCGGGTGTCACCGTCATGGCGGTCGGCGCGCTGCTCACCGATCCGCTGCGCACCGCCGTCTGGCGGGTACCGCGCCGCTCCGGCGAGCCGCCCGCGACCCGGCCGGGGCCCCGGGACGACACGATTGTCAGCGGTGGGTGCGAGACTTCGCCGGGTGAGCGATTCCCAGGGCAGCGGACCCGCACCGGCAGTTCCTCCGCAGGCGCGAAACGCGGCGCCGGGCGCGGAGCCCGGCGCGGCGCCAAGACCGACGCGGGCGGCACTGCGGCGGCGGCTCGCTGAGCTGCGCGGCCCCGGAGGGGCCGCCCGCCCGCTCGACGCCCACGCCCTCGCCGACCTCGCCGCCAACCCCGGCTGCCGGCGGCGCGCGCTCCTCGACGGGGCGGGCGTGGACAAGGGCGCGGTCGCCGGCGCGCTGGGCTCGCCCGCGCCCTTCGGCCAGTCCCAGTTCGCGTTCGCGCGGGGCAACGCGTTCGAGGCGCGCGTGAAGGGCGACGGCGGCCTCGAACTGCTGCGGCTCGTACGGGAACACCTCGGCGGGCCGGGGGCGGCGGTCGGACCCGCGCGCGTGCCCGACCTCGCCGCCGCGGCGCCCGAGGGAAGGGTGGCCCGCACGGCGCTCGCGCTGCGCGAGGCCACCGAAGCCGGCGGGGCCACGGAGGCGACCGACGCCGGCGGGGCCGGTGCGGACGGCGGGGCCTGGACCCTGCTCGACCACCCGCTGTTCGCCCTCGATGTGGCCGGCTCGCCCGCCTATCTGGAGCCGGACGCGGTCGTGGTGGACCCGGAGGGCCGCTGGACGGTGGTGGAGATCAAGTCGTTCCCGATGATCGACGGCTCGGCCGACCCGGCGAAGGTCGGCGCCGCGGCGCGCCAGTCGGCGGTGTACGTGCTGGCGCTCGACGCCGTCGCGGCCCGCACCGAGGGCGCCCGCGTCGGCGCCCGGGTGCTGCTGGTGTGCCCGAAGGACTTCTCCAACCTGCCGGTGGCGTCCGTCGTGGACATCCGCAAGCAACTCGCCGTGACACGCCGCCAGCTGGCCAGGCTCACCCGGATCGAGGACATCGCGCGGGCGCTCCCGGAGGGCACCACGTTCGACGTGTCCGAGGGCAGGGGCGAGCGGCTGACGGCGGCAGTCGAGGCCGTGCCCGCCGCGTACGCGCCGGAGTGCCTGGCCGCGTGCGAGCTGGCGTTCCACTGCAGGAGCCGGGCGCGCGGCGCGGGCGCGGTGGAGTCCCTGGGCCGGGGCGTACGGGGCGATCTCGGTGGCCTCGCGACGGTCGGCGCGGTCCTCGCGGCGGCTCGCGGCGAGGCGGGCGACGCGGCGGACCCGGCGGTGGCGGCGCTGCGCAGGGCGGCGGCGCTGCGCGCCGAGGCGCTGGCACCGGCGGGCGCGGGCACGGGCGATACCGGAGGTGCGGGATGTCTCTGATCAGCACGCTGGCGCGGCTCGAAGCCGTCGAGACCGGCCGGGCCGCGCCGCTCGCGACCGTACGCCACCGGCATCTGTCGGACCGTCCGCTCGTTCTCGTACCGTTGACCACGGCAGGCGAGGCCGGGGCGCCGCTCGGGGCGCTCGTCGGCACGGACCGCGGCGCGCCCCGGCTGCTGACCGTGGCGCAGCCGCGCGACCGCGACCTGCGGTTCATGTTCCTCGCCGAGCTGGCGGACGCCGTGCTGCCGGTCCTGGACGCGTACGCGGACGACGTGGAGGCCGCCGAGCGGAGCGAGACGGACCCTGAGACCGGCAAGCGCGTCAAGGTCGAGGTCGAACTGTGCGCCGACGCGCCGCAGTTGATCGTCCCGAACCGGCCCGGCATCGAGTTCGTACGGCTGCTCGGCCGGTCCATGCGGTTCCGGCGCACGGCGGAGGACGACCCGGACGAGGCCTACCCGGCGCCGCCGCGCGTGCCGCTGCTCGGCCGCTGGCTCACCCACTACGGCGAGCGGGCCCGCGTCCCCGGCTCCTCGCTGCTGCTCGCGATGACGGACCTGCTGGGCCGCCACTGGGCGAGCGGACAGTCCAACCTGGAGGACCAGCACCTGGGCGCGCTCCTCGCCTGGCTGGCCCCGCCCGAGGGCCTCACCGGCGCCGAGGCGGCGCTGCGGGCCGAGGTGGCCAGGGACGGGCGGGGGCAGCTGCTGTGCCCGCCCGCGGGACCCGCGACCGACCCCGCCTTCGACAACAGGCTGCTCGCCCCCGCGATCGACCGCTACGACCGGGCGCGCCGCGCGCAGGCCGCCGCCGAGGACGGGGCGTACGCGGAGGAGCAGCAGGCCCGGGCCGCTGCGGCGGAGCGCGACCTGCGGGGGATGCTCGCGGACGTGCTGCGCCCCACCTGGGACGCGGTGTGGCAGGGCATCGACCTGCTGCGCGAACTGCCCGAGGGCGCACGCGTCGACGAGCGCTGGACCAAGGACCGCTGGTCGTACACCGGGCACCGGGACCGGGTGCGGGCGGGCGAGCCGCCTCAGCCGCGCCGGGACGACGCGGTGACGGCCGCGCGGAAGCTGGCCTCGCGCGAGAGCGCGCAGGCGCAGCTGGAGGCGGCGGAGGCACTGGACGATCCGCTGGTGCTCGCCGCGCACCGGCTCGCGGGACAGGCGTTCGTGGGCGAGGTGACGGACGTCGTCCTGGAGTACAGCGAGGGCAAACGCCCCGCGCCCCGCCCGCTGGTGACGGTGCGGACCGGGGACGCCCCGCACCTCGGGGAGCGGGCGAAGGTCTACCGCTCGCTGGACGGCAGGCCGCAGACGGCGGTCTTCGTACGCTACGAGGCCCCGGAGGACGAGGCCCCGGAAGGCGATGCGGCGGTCGCGGACGCTCCGGGAGCCGGTGACGGCGCCCCGGTGACGGTGGTCCTGCGGATCACGGACCGCATGGGCAGGAGCAAGGAGCCGGCGGCGGGATCGGTGCCGGAGAAGGGCGACGTGATCGCGTGGACGCTGTTCGAGCACGCCGTGCGCGGCGGACCCAGACTGCCGGAGCCGGAGGACACGCCGTGGACCCACGGCGGCCCGCCGGAGGCCTTCGCGGCTCCGGCGCTGCCGGAGGGCCCGGCCTGGCCGGAGCCGGACCCGGCCACCGAGGAGGACTTCCTGTGATGCCGGGCGGGCAGCGGGCGCCGGGCGGAGAGCAGGCGCCGGGCGCGCAGCCTGCCTTGGACGCTCCGCGCGGCCGGGGAGGTGCCCGGTGACGGCGCTCCCCGCCGAAGGCGTGGCGGACACCGGCGCGGCGCCGGCCGCCGACCCGGGCGCGGCGGCTGCGCGGGCCACCGACGCGATCCTGCACGACACGCTGCACGGCACGCACCGTGGCGTGGTGGTGGACTCCCCGCCCGGCGCGGGGAAGTCGACCCTCGTCGTGCGCGCGGCCCGCGAACTCGCCGCGGCCGGACGGCCGCTGATGGTGGTGGCGCAGACCAACGCCCAGGTGGACGACCTCGTCCTGCGGCTCGCGGAGAAGGACCCCGCGCTGCCGGTCGGGCGGCTGCACAGCAGCGACGCGGACCCCTACGACCCGGCGCTCGACGCGCTGGAGAACGTGCGCAAGTCGTCCAAAGCCGCCGACCTCGCCGGCCTCGACGTCGTCATCTCGACGGCCGCGAAGTGGGCGCATGTCCAGGGCGTGGAGCCGTGGCGGCACGCCATCGTGGACGAGGCCTACCAGATGCGCTCGGACGCGCTGCTCGCCGTCGCCGGGCTCTTCGAGCGGGCGCTGTTCGTCGGGGACCCCGGCCAGCTCGACCCGTTCAGCGTCGTGGGCGCCGAGCAGTGGGCGGGGCTCTCGTACGACCCGTCGGCGAGCGCCGTCACCACACTGCTCGCGCACAACCCCGGTCTGCCGCAGCACCGCCTGCCGGTGTCCTGGCGGCTGCCCGCCTCCGCCGCGCCGCTGGTGTCCCGCGCCTTCTATCCGTACACGCCGTTCCGCAGCGGCACGGACCACGGCGACCGGGTGCTCGGATTCGGCGTCGCGCCCGACGGCTCGTCCACCGACCGGGTGCTCGACGAGGCCGCCGAGTCCGGCTGGGGCCTGCTGGAGCTGCCTGCGCGGCGCACCCCGCGCACCGACCCGGAGGCGGTGCGGGCGCTCGCCGAAGTGGTGCGCAGGCTGCTGGACCGCGGCTGCGTGGCGACGAGCGAGCGCGCGGACGGGCCGGTGCCGGTGCGTGCCGCCCGGGTCGCGGTCGGCACGGCCCACCGAGACCAGGCGGCGGCCGTCCGCGCGGCGCTCGCGGAACTGGGCGTGCACGGCGTCGCGGTGGACACCGCCAACCGCCTCCAGGGGCGCGAGTTCGACGTCACGGTGGTGCTGCACCCGCTCTCCGGCCGCCCGGACGCCACGGCGTTCCACCTGGAGACCGGCCGCCTGTGCGTCCTCGCGTCACGGCACCGGCACGCGTGCGTGGTGGTGTGCAGGGCGGGCGTGGCGGAGCTGCTGGACGACCACCCGTCCACGGAACCGGTCCAGTTGGGCGTCAGCGTCAAGTTCCCCGACGGCTGGGAGGCCAACCACGCGGTCCTGGCCCATTTGCGGGAGCACCGGGTGGCCTGGCGGCCGTGAGCCGGACCGGGCCGGGCCGCGCCGCTCTCACCGGTCCGGCGTCCGGGGCGCGCGGCGGCGCGGCCGTCCGGCGGGGTCTCACAACGGTCGGGCGGGGTCTCACAACCGTCCGGCGGGGTCTCACAACGGTCGGGCCGGGCCCGTGCCGGAGCGGGCGAGGAACGTGTGCACACCCCGGACCCGGCGCTGCGGCAGCAGTACCCGGGCCGTCGCCGTCAACATGCCCTGGATGCGCGACGACTTGACCGCCTCCAGGAGGTCGAGGGCCGCGTTCCCCGCTGCCGCTGCCTCGTCGGGGGAGCCGGACTTCGCGAGGGAGGTGGCCAGTTCGACCCGGTACAGCGCCAGGTTGCGGGCGAAGCGCGGGTCCTGGAGGGCCGTCGCCCGGTAGGCGTGGCGCGCCGCGCGCGGCCAGTCGCCGAGGTCGGCGTGGCAGCGGGCCTCCAGCCAGGCCAGTTCGGGTTCGCCGAAGAACGACATCCACTCCGGGTCGTCGTCCGACGGGCCCCGGTCGAAGAACTCGTGGGCCTTGGCCAGGCTCGCCGCCGTCGCGCTCCGGTCGCCGAGGCCGGCCCAGCCGGCCGCCTCCCGCATCGTGAGCAGCGACAGCAGCCGCAGGGAGGACAGCCGGCCCGCGGCCCTGCTGCCCGCCTGCGCCGCGCGCACGGCCTCGCGGTGCTTGCCCGCGTCGTTGGCGAGGAACGCGGTGTTGCAGAACGCGTGGGCCTCGAGCGCCGGGTTCTCCGCGACACGGGCCGTGGCCAGCGCCTCCGCGTAATGGGACCTGGCCTGTTCGAACCTGCCGGAGTCGTGTGCCAGCCACCCGACGGAGATGGCCAGTTCGCCCGCGCCCGCGTGCAGCCGGTCCGACAGGGCCGGACGGGTCACATGGCCCGAGTCGAGCAGCGCGTACGCGGCGCGCAGCGGCTCGGTCGCCCGCCGGAACAGGCCGTCGGCGCCGTGCCGGTCGTCCAGCAGGCGGATGCGGCGTACCTCCTCCTCCACCGCGCGGACCTCGGGTTCGCCGATGTGGCCGCCCAGGTGTCCGCCACGGCGCGGGGCCGGGACTCCCAGGGTTGCGAACGTCATGCCGGCACTGCCGCTCGCCATGAACGCACGACGCAGCATGCCGCTCTCCTCGTCCGGTTCGTCGGGGGGGTGGGGGTGGTGGCCGGGGGGGGGGGGGG
>NZ_JAIUKE010000165.1 GCF_020176795.1 Streptomyces sp. 8L | reverse complement strand
CTCCCCGGGCACGGCCCACCCCGCCTCGTAGCGGCAACCGACCGCCGACCGGACGAGAGCGTGCACGCGCGGCTCCTCGGTACGGCATGCCACGTCCGGCAGCCCGCCGCACTCCCCACCGACAGGCCGCAGCCTCCTGCCAGTTGGCCGCGCGCACGGACACCCCGCCGAGAAGACCACCACATCCGCCGCGAGTTCACTCCCCCGGACAGGAACATCTTCCGTTCCCTGCCCTCGCCGTCAGCCCGAAAGCCCTGCGTGCCCACGCAGCCCGGCACCCCACCCGCCTTCAAGCACCCCGCCGCGCGAAGCTGACGTCCCGTCCCGTCAGAGGACACCGCGGAGGGGCAGTTGGACGCGCCCGCCCGGCCGGGCCCTTTCCACACAGGACCCTCCCCGCCCGTTGACAAAGGGACCGGGGGCGCCGAACCATAGAGTTCATGTCAGGACTGACAACGTTGTCAATTGACGCTTCGGGAGCGACGTGACCCAGTTGAATCGCAGGCGTTTCCTGTCCAGTGGGATCGCCGCCGCAGGCGGCGGTGTTCTCGGCACCCTCGGATGGTCCGGCACCGCCGACGCGGCGCCGCGCTCCACCGCCACCGGGGCCGCCCGCCCCCTCCGTATCGACGGCCACGAGATCACCAGCGGATGGACCTTCACGCCGGCCGACGGGACGACACCGCCCGGAGACCAGGTGGCCAGCGCACGGCGCATCACCGGTCTGAAGCCGGCCGTTGTGCCGGGCACACCACTCACCAGCATGATCGCCAACGGCGAGTACCCCGATCCGCTGTACGGGCACATCGTGACCGACACGATCCCGGACACCCTCAAGGACACCGACTACTGGTACCGGGTGGCCTTCCCCGTCCCCCGGCTGATCCCCGGCCAGCGGTTCTGGCTGCGCTTCGACGGCATCAACTACCTCGGCACCATCTGGCTCAACGGCACCCGGGTGGGCACCATAGAAGGCGCGTTCAAACAGGGCGTCTTCGATGTCACGGACATCATCGCGAAGGCGGACGGCACGGCGTACCTGGCGGTGCTGGTCGGCAAGCTGGACTACACCGACCCGCCGTCCCTGCCGAGTTACGCCAGCGGCGTGACCCGCGGCGGGCGCAACGGCGGCAAGACCGGCATCACCCTGAAGAACGGGCCGACGGCCTTCTGCACGGCGGGCTGGGACTGGCTGCCCACCATCCCCGACCGGGACCTGGGCATCTGGCAGCCGGTCACCTGGTCCACCACGGGCCAGATCCGGCTCACCGACGTGCACGTCGATCCGACGCTCTCCGCCGATCTGGGCACGGCCGACATCGCGATCGGCCTCACCCTCGACAGCGCCTTCGACTCGTCCCGCTCCGTGGTGGTCAGAGGTACGCTCGACGGCCGCACGTTCAGCCGCACCATCACCGTCCCGGCCGGAGCGTCCACGGTGACGGTGACGCCGAAGGACATCGCCGCACTGCGGCTGCACCGCCCGAAGCTGTGGTGGCCCAACGGATACGGCGACCCCTACCGCTACCGGCTCTCCATCGGCGTCGAGTCCGGCGGCCAGGTCCTCGACGAGCGGACCGTGGACTTCGGCGTCCGGCGGATCGAGTACACCAAGCCGATCCAGTCGCAGGAGGGCACACCGGTCGACTGCCTTGCGATCACCGTCAACAACCAGCCGATCCTGGTGATGGGCGGCAACTGGGGCCTGGACGAGGCCCTCAGACGCATTCCGCGGGAGCGGCTGCGTGCAGAGGTGCGGCTGCACAGCGAGGCCAACCTCAACCTGATCCGGAACTGGAACGGCCAGAACAGCACCGAGGACTTCTACGAAGCCTGCGACGAGTTCGGCATCCTCGTCTGGCAGGACTTCTTCTGCTCGACGGAAGGTCCCCCGCCGGCGAACCAGACCCGCGACCTGGACAACATCCGGGACTGCATCGTGCGCTTCCGCAACCACCCCTCGGTCCTGTTGTGGTGCGGCGGCAACGAGGGCCCGCCGCCGCAGCCCCTCATCGACGGCCTGGACGCGCTGGTCGCCGAGCTGGACCCCAAGCGCGCCTCACTGACCAGCTCGGCCGGCGACACCGGCAAGGACCCCATCGCCGGCTACAGTTCGGGCGGGCCGTACCACTGGGTCACCCCCAGCACCCACTTCGGCATCAACGACGGCACGCAGTGGCCGCCGTTCCACAACGAGGTGGGGTCGTACTCGATCCCGACGCTCGAGTTCATCAGGAAGATGATCCCCGAGGCGTCGTGGGAGCACCCGGACGACTCCTGGGCCGACCGGGACGTCAACGGCAACGGCGGCAACGGCGGCGGCGCGGGATACCTCCAGATCACCGCACAGCGCTACGGCGAGCTGCGGAACCTCCCGGACTTCGCCCGCAAGTCGCAGCTGATGAACTACGAGTGCATCAAGTCGATCTACGAGTCGCACGCCGCGAACATGGAGAGCGCCGCGCCCGGGAAGCCGTACCCGCGCACCGGCGTCATCATGTGGATGACCAATCCCGCGCAGCCCAGCTTCGTCTGGCAGATGTACAGCCACGACCTGGAGGCGCACTCGTCGTTCTACGCGGTCCAGCACGCCTGCCGGCGCGTCAACGTGATCCTCGACAGCAAGACGTACGACGTGGTGGTGGCCAACCACACGCGGGCGGCCGTGCGGGGCACCGTCGCCGTCACGCTCTACGACCTGGACGGGAAGGCGTTCGCCGACACGTCCCTGCGCGTCGGCGGGGCCGCCGCGTCCGACCACACCGTGATCGGCGACGTCGCCGCGCAGCTGAACGGCGCGCCCTCCGACGTCGCCTTCGTCAGGCTCTCCTTCAAGGACGGGCACGGGGCCGAACTGGTCCGCAATTTCTACTGGATCGAGAACCCGTCCCGGGCCGCGGGATTCCTGAGCCTGGACGATATGGCCCCCGCGGCCGTCTCGGTCGTGGCCGACGCGAAGCACGGGCGGGACGGCCTCGAACTGGCCGTAAAGGTCGCGAACACCGGCAGGGCCGCGGCGCTGATGGTGCACCTCCAGGTGTACGACACCCGGACCGGCGAGCGCGTCCTGCCGGCGACGTTCGACGACAACTACCTGAACCTGGTGGGCGGTGAGTCGAGCACCGTCCGGGTCATGCTCACTGCCGAGCAGGTCCGCGACCACAGGGACATCGGGGTACGGGTCGACGGCTGGAAGATCGACCAGCGTGCCTCCCGGCTGCGGGGGCACGGCGTGGCGGTCACGTTCAACCAGGCGGCGCTGTCGACGCATCCACCGACGAAGACCTTCGGCGGCTGACCGGAGCGCGGGGAGGGCGGCGGAGTACGGACCGTACGGAAAAGGCACGGTCAGGGCCGGCCCCGGCCGGCCCCACCCGTTGTCCCGGGGGCCCGCGGCCGGCGGACTCCCGGCCGAGGGGCTCCAGGGGCAGGTCAGTGGTACGCCTCCTCGTAGAAGTAGAGGAACGCGCCCAGCCCGTGGAAGTCGTTGGTGGCTCGGGGCCGGTCGACGTAATACGAGTAATCCCCGACGTTGGTGCCGACGGAGATCGAGGTGAGGTACGTCAGCCCGTCCGTATGCAGGGAGATCCGGCCCAGTTCGCCGCTCTTCCCAGCGTCGACCGTGCCCTGGTAGTCGTCGCGTGAGACGTAGCCGCCCTTGATCGCGGCGTCCACCGTCTGGGTGAACATCGCCGAGCACGACGTCTCGGTCCAGTTGCCGGCACTGGCCCCCTTGTCCACGACCTGGAACCAGCGCCCGCTCGACGGGTCCTGGGAGGCGGCCATGCCGCGGACCAGGTTGCGTACGACCGAGATCAGCTGGGCGCGGCGCGGGTGATCGGGCGGAATCAGGTCGAGCATCTCGGTGGCGGCGATCCCGGCCCACCCGATGGCACGGCACCAGTACTCGGGGGAGAGCCCGCTGTCCGGGTCCGCCCACGAAGCCGACCTGGACGCGTCATAGGCGTGCTTGAACAGGCCGTTCGGCTGTTGCAGATGGCTCGCGTAGACGACGAACTGCTTCGTCGCGATGTCGAAGGACTGAGTGCTGTCGCCGATGTACTTGCCGTACTGCGCCATGAAGGGGTCGGCCATGAACGTGCCGTCGGCCCACAGTTGGTCGGCCCGGTCGGCGCCGTCGCCGTGCCAGAATCCGCCGTCGCTCGTGGTCGGGTATCCGCCGGCGGGCAGCAGCCTGTCGTGGATCTGCTGGGCCGCGAGGCGGTACTTGGCCTCGCCGGTCTCGCGGTACATCGCGATCATCACCTGGCCGGGCATCATGCTGTCCAGGCTGTCGAAGCTGTTGTCGATGTGTCCGGAGGCGTCCACGAACCGGTCCGCCCAGGCCTTGATGTACGCGATCAGCGCTGCCCGGCGTGCGGGGTCCGTCGTCCTCCGCGCGACCTGGTACTGACCCATCAGGTAGAGGGCGACCGGGTAGCTCCACCCGCCGATGGCCGACGGTGTGTATCTGCTCATGGTGGAATCCACTACCGCGTCTGCCCAGTCGGTGCCCTGCGTGTCGGACACGGTCAGCGAGTCGAGGTTGGGCAGGCCTCCCGCTGTGGTGCTGACGACGCGCACGTGGTTCGCGCCCGCCTTGAGGGTCGCGGGGACCCGGGCGGCGGCCCAGGTGTCCCAGTTCGCGGTCGGGCCGAACGCCGGTGTGGAGACCACCGTGCCGTCGACGCTCACACTGCTTTTCCGCCCTGCCGCCGTTCCGTTCGCGTAGCGCAGGTCCAGCGTCGCGGCACCCGCGGCCGGCGCGTTCACGGTGAAGTCGACGTAAGCTCCGGCCTCGTTGGTGGTGTTGACGAAGCCCGTACCGGTGAATCCCGTGTGATCGGAGTCCACGGTGCCGTGGAAGACGGTCGCCTCCTCCGCCTCGTACACCGACGACGCCGCGCGTGCCGGGGTCGACGGCCCCGCCGACGACGCGTGTGCCGGACCGGATGTCACCGCGGAGCTCGCGACGACCATTCCGATCACCGCGGCTAAAGCCCTGTAGTGCATGTGAGACTTCCTTCCCACTCGCTCTCGGCGCCCGCCCCGGGAGAGGGGGCGCACGGACAGACCCGGCGGCCTGAGGGATCGTGGCGCCGCCCTCGGGGGAAGTCAAGATTTAATACGTATTACCTGAGGTTCGCCTGGTCCGCCTCGTGGACGCTCTGGGCGTGTGGTCCAGTCCCGCCGGCGCACGGCGAACGCCCCCCATCCGTCTGGTGTCCCGGGGGGCGGGAGGCGCCCGGTTCCGCCCGGTCAGCCCGCTTTCGGCGGCTTCGTCGCGTCGAACGCGAAGAACGTGTTCTTGGCCGCGGCCACGACCAGCGCCCGCCCCACCACGGTCACCCGCGGACTCGGTCCCTCGTCGCTCGTCAGGGCATCGACCCGCGGGTTGGTCGCCCACAGGGGGGCGCCGCTGTTCTGCGACAGCGCCACCACCCGGCCGGTCGCCGAGCTGAAATAGAGCGCCCCGGCCGCCGCCACGGGACCCGAGGCACCCTCCACGGCGGTCTGCCGCGACCACTTCTTCCGGCCGGTCGCGGGGTCGAGCGCGGTGACGAGACCGGTCTGCGCGCTCACGTACAGCGTGCCGTCCGCCAGGCCGGGTGAGCCCGCGTACGTTTTGCCCAGCCGGGCGTACGTGACCTTCCGCGAAGCGGGATCGACCCGCACGACCCCGTCGTAGCCGGTCAGCTCGGGTCCTTCGAAGTGCTGCTGGAGCAGCACGAGCCTGCCGTCGGCGCCCCCCACCGGCACGGCGGCGCCGCTCACCGGGATGGGCCTGCCGAGTGCCCCCGAGGTCCGGTCGAGGGTGTAGAGGGTGGAGTGGCGTACGTCCGTGGCGTTCACCTCGGTGCTCGCGGCGCACATCGCCAGGAGCCGCGAACCCGACAGGACGGGAGCGCACTGCTTGCCCGCGGGGAACGTCCTCGTCCAGGCGACCTCACCGCTGTGTGCGTCCCTGGCCTCGAAGCGGGAGTTGGCGGCGTCGACCGTGACGACGGTCGTACCGGCCACAAGGGCGTCCTGGGTGCGGCCCGTGACGGCCGTCGACTGGGTGCCGGAGGCCACGGACCACAGCTCACGGCCGCTGTTCGCGTCGATGGCGACGACCTCGCTGGGAGGGCCGTGCGGGTCGTCCTGGTCGGCGAACCGGTAACCGAGCACGGTGTTGTCGGTGGCGCCCACCAGGTATGTACCCTGGGTGGGGACGCCGGGGCTGTCCACCTTCCACACCCGCGAGCCGTCCCGCGCCCTGATACGGGTCGCGACAACGCCGCCGCCCCCGCAGAACAGCGCGTCACCGTGTGCGACACAACGCAGCTCGTCCGGGGTGTCCTTGCGACCTCCCAGCACGGACTCGCGCCATGGCCTGAAGCCGTCAGGCAGTGCGGCGGCCGGCGCCGCGACGCCGGCGCCCTTGCCGTCACCGCCGCTCCCCCGGAAGCCGTCCGTCTGCAGTGCGGCCACTCCCCCGCCGATCGCCGCCAGCGCGACCGCGGTCGCGACCACAGGACGCCATCGGCGACGCAGCCGGTGGCCGATCTGCGTGCCGGTGCTCCCTGCGCCGGAACCGTCCGGGGCGATGGCCTCGCCGGTCGGTGCCGGGGTGTCCCGCGTCCCGAGGTGCTGCTGGGTGATCATGTCCCGGGTGCTGCCCGCCGCGGCCCCGCCGGCGGCCGTCCCGCCGAGGTCGGCCGGCAGGTCCCGCAGCAGGACGAGGAGTTCGTCCGCCGAGGGGCGCCCCTCGGGCTCCTTCCCCAGGCACGGCTCGACGACCGCGCGCAGCGCCGCCGGGACGGCGTCGAGCGAGGGCTCCTCGTGCACCACCTGGTACGCCGTCATGTAGGGGCTGTCCGCGTCGAAGGGCCCGTGCCCGGTCGCCGAGTACACCAGCAGCGTTCCCAGCGAGAAGACATCGGACTGCGGCCCCACACCGCGCGGCGCCTGCAACTGCTCCGGCGACATGAAGGGCGGCGTGCCGATGACCCGCCCGGTCATCGTCAGCGTCTGCTGGTCGACCGCGCGGGAGATCCCGAAGTCGATGACGCGCGGCCCCTCGGGCGAGAGCACGACGTTGGAGGGCTTCAGGTCACGGTGGACGACCCCCACCCGGTGGATGTCGCGCAGGGCCTCCGCCAGCCCGATGGCGAGCCTCCTGAGTTCCGCTCCGTTCAGCGGGCCCTTCGCGGCCATGTGCTGGGCGAGCGTATGTCCCTCGATATAGGTCGTCGCCATCCACGGCTGCTCGGCCTCGGGGGCGGCGTCGACCACGGCCGCGGTGAACGCGCCGCTCACCCGCCTGGCCGCCGCCACCTCCTGGCGGAAACGGATGCGGAACTCGTCGTCCCCCGCGTACTGCTGGTGGATCAGTTTGATCGCGACGGGCCGCCCTGAGCTCATACGGGCCAGGAAGACCGTGCCCATGCCGCCCGAGCCGAGCCGCGCCTCAAGCGGATAGCCGCCGATCTCGGCTGGGTCACCCTCGCGCAGCGACACCGTTCCCGACCTCCGTCCCCCGTGCACCTCTGCCGCCACGGGCCTGCGTACCTGTCCTGCGACAAACCTAGCCGCAGAGCATTACGGCATAGCAAAGCGGGGGACCGGCAGGAGGGCCCGGGCCGCCCCTCGCCGTACGACCCGGGCAGGGGACGCCCGGCGGACGGCGCGGCTCGTCGAAGGCGGACGCCCGGTGGACGGTACGGCTCCACGAGGGCGGACGCCCGGTGGACGGTACGGCTCCGCGACGGCGGACGCCTGCCTATCCGGCCGGGCTGTCCACCATGTGAAAACCCTTTCCCGCGGGCCGGGACGCGTTGACGTACTGATCGGCCCAGGCGCTGATGATGTGGGCGGCGCGCTGGGCCTGTCCTCGTGCGGTCAGGAGATGGTCCGCGCCCTCCAGCGCGACGAAGCTGCGCGGGTGCCGTGCCTCGCGGAAGATCTCCCCGGCGTTGGCGATGTCGACGGTCGCGTCGGCAGGCGAGTGCAGGACGAGGAGCGGCAGGTTCAACTCGCCTATCCCGTCCCGCAGTTGCGCCCGGTGCACGTCTTCGACAAAGGCGCGCTTGAGGACCAGCGTCCGACCGCCGACGAACCACTCGTGCGCCCCCTCGCTGAGGACGCGGTCCATGACCGTGTCGTACTGGTGCTCGACGTGGCTCGGGTCGACGGGCGCCCCGATGGTGGCGAGCGCGCGGACGCCCGTCACCTCGGCCGCCGCGGCCAGGGCGGCGGCGCCTCCCCACGAGTGCCCCACCAGCAGGTCCACCGGAGTCCCTCGCTCCGCCATCAGCGCCGCCGCGCGGAGGGTGTCCTGGACCTTGATGGTGAAGGAACCGTCCCCCCAGTCGCCGTCGGACTCCCCGATCCCGAGATTGTCGTAGCGCAGCATGCCGATCCCCTCGCGGGCCAGTTGCTTGCTGACGCGCGAGGCGGCCGGCGAGTCCTTGCCGAGGGTGAAGCCGTGCACGAACAGTCCCCAGCCGCGGACCTCGCCCTCCGGCAGGTCGATCACTCCGGCCAGTTCGGGGCCGACGGTGCTCTGGAATCGCACTTTTTCGATCATGCTGTCATCACCTGGCCGTGGACTGTTCGCGGGCATGCGCGGGGCGGGAGGGGCGGACGGGAGCGGTGCCGCGCGGGCTCCGGGCCCGGACGGGACTGGTGCTGCCCGGTGTCGCGGGCTCCGGGCGGGGACGCGACGCCTGCCGGCGCCGGCTCGTCAGACGAGCGGCTGCTGCTCGGCCGCCGGCTTGGTGGTGAGCAGTGCGGTGATCTCCTCGGCGAGGTGCGGGCCGAGCTCGCCCCAGCCGTCCTTGTAGCCGTAGACGCTGCGCAGCGTGCGGGCGTCGTAGTCGCCGTTCATGACCTCGATGTCGGTGGCTGTGATGAGTGCCGGGTGGGCGACACCGACGGCCGCCGAGATCTTCATCAGCTCCCTGCGCAGGGTGACCAGGTAGGCGGCGGCCCTGGCGGACTTCGAGACCGGGTCGATACCGCGGGCGAGCCGCGGGTTCTGGGTGGCGATGCCGGTAGGGCATTTGTCGGTGTGGCACTTCTGGGACTGGATGCAGCCGATCGACAGCATCGCCTCACGCGCCACGTTGATCATGTCGGCGCCCAGCGCGAAGCCGACCGCGGCGTTCTCGGGCAGGCCGAGCTTGCCGGATGCTATGAAGGTCACCTCGTCGGTCAGCCCCAGCTCGGCGAAGGTGCCGTAGACCCGGGAGAAGCCCATCCTGAACGGCAGGGACACCGAGTCGGCGAAGGTCAGCGGCGCCGCGCCGGTACCGCCCTCGCCGCCGTCGACGGTCACGAAGTCGACACCGCGGTCGCCACGCGCCATCAGCTTGGCCAGCTCCTGCCAGAAGTCCATCTCGCCCACCGCGCTCTTGATCCCGACCGGCAGGCCGGTCTCGTTGGCGAGCAGTTCGACGAAGTCGAGCATCGAGTCGACGTCGCTGAACGCGGTGTGCCGCGACGGGGAGGCGCAGTCCTCGCCGAGCGGGATGCCTCGGATCTCGGCGATCTCCGGGGTCACCTTCGCGCCCGGCAGCATCCCGCCGAGACCCGGCTTGGCGCCCTGGGAGAGCTTGATCTCTATCGCCTTGACCGGGGCGCCGGCGACCACGTCCTTGAGCTTGTCGAGGCTGAAGCTGCCGTCCTCGTTGCGGCAGCCGAAGTACGCCGTGCCGAGCTGAAGGACGAGGTCGCCGCCGTTGCGGTGGTACGGCGAGAGGCCGCCCTCACCCGTGTTCTGGAGCGTGCCCGCGAGCGCCGCGCCCTTGTTGAGCGCCGTGACCGCCGCACCGGAGAGCGATCCGAAGCTCATCGCCGAGATGTTCACGACACTCGCCGGCCTGAACGCCTTGGCGCGCCCGCGCGGTCCGCCCAGCACCTTGGCCGAGGGCAGTGCGGCGCGCGGGTCGTGCACGTCGGGCAGCTCCCCGGCGAACGTACGCTGCTTCAGGTACGCGTGCCCCTGCATGTGCTCGACGTCATTGTCGGTTCCGAACCCGAAGTAGTTGTTCTGCTCCTTGGCCGACGCGTAGATCCAGGTGCGCTGGTCACGGCTGAACGGGCGCTCCTCGTCGTTGGAGGTCACGATGTACTGCCGCAGTTCCGGCCCGATCGTCTCCAGCACGTACCGGGCGTGCCCGAGCACCGGGTAGTTCCGGAGCAGTGCGTGCTTCTTCTGGACGAGGTCGCGGGCTGCCACCGCCGCCAGTGCTGCCGCGGTGGCCGCTGCGATACTCCGGGCGCGCATGAACGTTCCTCTCCTCGGTGCTCGGCTCCATCGCCGTGCGGTGGGGCCCGTCGTGTCGGGCATGGTGCGGCGGGCACGACCAGGCGAGCGTCAGCGTCCGTCGGAGAACACGGAATTTCATCTTAGGAGCCGCCCGTCCAGGCACGTGACGAGGGTCGCCGGGCGGTAGCCGGTGGCCTCCGGTCCCCTGCGGCGCCGCCCACCGGCGAGCGCGCCCGCGCTGGCGACGGGCCGCGGCGGCCGCCAAGGGCGCGACCAGGTCCCGCGCGATGGCCGGGCCCGTGGTGGCCGGCCGCGGTGCCCGGCCCCGTGGTGGCCGGTCGCCGGGGCCGCGCGAAAATCCGCTTGGTGGAGCGCCGCGGCCGCTGCTAGGTTTCCCGAGGCCGTGCGAGAGAACGAGGAGGTGGTACCCGTGAACGCAGTATCGACGCGGGTGCTCCCCTCCGGGGTCACGGCCGGGCGATAGGTCGTCCGGGAGCGCCGTTTCCGAGCACTCCCGAAAGGCACGACCATGCGGTTCACCTCCGAACGACGCCTCGACAACGGCGTCCTCGAACGCGAATTCACCCTCGGCGAGATCCCCGGCACCCTGTGGACACCTGGCTCCGCACCGGCGCCACTGATCCTCATGGCCCACAACAACGGCCTGCCCAGGAGGGAACCCCGGCTGGTGGCCCGGGCCCTGCACTCCGCGGCGAACGGCTACGCGGTGGCCGCCATCGACGCCCCCGGGTCCGGCGACCGCCCCCGCTCCAGCGGCGACGAGCGGGCCCGCGCCGACCTCCGCCTGGCCATGCGGGCGGGCGAGCCGGTCGACGAGATCTTGGAGTCCTTCATCGGCCCGCTGGTCGACAAGGCGGTACCGGAGTGGCGGACCACCCTGGACGCTCTGCTCTCCCTGCCCGAGATCGGCGGCCCCGTCGGGTACTCGGGATGGACGGCCGTCGGCATTCGGCTGGCGGTGGCCGAACCGCGCATCGAGGCCGCCGGCTTCTTCGCCGGTGGTTACGTGCCCCGGGCGCAGCGCGAGGAGGCCCCGCAGGTCACCGTTCCGCTGCTGTTCCTGTTGCAGTGGGACGACGAGGGGAACCCCCGTCAGCGGGCCCTCGACCTGTTCGACGCCTTCGGCGCCGAGGAGAAGACGCTGCACGCCAATCTGGGCGGACACGTCGGGACCCCGTGGTTCGAGGTCGAGGACGGGAACCGTTTCTTCGCCCGGCACCTGAGGTGAGCCGTCGACACCTGAGGTGAGGCCGGGCCGTCGGACCCACACACGGTGAATCCGCTCCCCTCGTCAGGCCCCTGGAAGCCGCTCCCCTAGGCTGGCGCGGTGAGCGATGAGCGGGAGCGGGTGCGGCCGTCGGGAGTGTGGGCCACGGCGGTGGGCGTGGCCAGGGTGCGGGCGCTGGAGACCGCGCGGGAGAACGCACTGTTCCGCGACCCGCTGGCCCAGGCCTTCGCCACCGCCGGCGGCCGGTGGCCCTCCTCGCCGCCGCCACACGATGACGAGGCCGCGCGACGCCGCGCGCTGGCCGTGTCGTTCTCCATCGTCATCAGGACGAAGTTCCTCGACGACCTGTTGAAAGAGGCGTCCCGGTCCGGTGTCAGGCAGGTCGTGCTGCTCGGCGCCGGCATGGACACCCGGGCCTTCCGGATGGACTGGCCCGAGGGCACCCGGCTGTTCGAGGTCGACACCGCCGAGCCCCTGGAGTTCAAGGCGTCGGTACTGCGTCAGGAGCGGGCCGCCGCACGCTGTGAGCGGATCACCGTCCCGGTGGATCTGCGCGAGGACTGGCCGGGCGCGCTGGCCGCCGCCGGGCACGACCCGACCGTACCGACCGCGTGGATCGCCGAGGGGCTGCTGATCTATCTGCCCGAGGACGCGGTGGAGCTGCTGCTGGCCCGAATCAGTGCGCGGTCGGCGGCAGGCAGTCGGATGGGGCTGACCCTGGGCTCGCGCGGCGTGATCGAGCGCTTCGGCGCGGGCGCCGCGCCGGGATCGGCGGCGTCCATGTGGGTCTCGGAGATGCCCGACGATCCGGTGGGCTGGCTGGCCGGGCACGGCTGGCAGGCCAAGAGCCACACTCTGCGCGAGCGCGCTGCCGCCTACGGCCGCCCGATCAGCACCCCGCCGCGGCGCGAGGAGCGACCCGGCGGGCTGATCTCGGCGGTCCGCCGGTAGAACGCCTCCCGGCTGGTGCCGGGAGTGATCGCGCCATGGTCCGCTGAGTAAACGCGGGTCTGTGCTTGGCCGGCCGTGCGCGCACTGCCCGCGTACGACCGCGCTCAAGCGGACGCGTCCCGGTGCTCCAGCCGAGAGTCACGCGACCCTCGAAGCGGACCCGACCGGAGCCCGTTCACGTTCCCGTCCCCATTTCCGTATTTCCGCTCTCGTCCCAGTTCCTGTCCCGTTCCCGTGCGGCGGGTGCCCGGTCGCGTCGGAGCCGGTCGGACCGGCCGCGGGGCGCCACGTCACCGTGAGGCTTCCTCCGGTCGCCGGTCGTCGCCCGCGGCGGCCGGGATCGCGTTGTCGATGAGGACGACGGCGATGGCGGCGGCGGTGGGGAAGGCGTCGGCGTCGAGGACCCGGCTGCGGGCCGCGGCGCCGTCGAGGAGCAGGGCGAGCTGCTCGCCGAGCTGCTCGGGATCGGCGGCTCCGGCCTCGCGGGCGGTGTCCGCGAGCCGTGCGGCGACGGCCTTCTTGTAGTCGCGCGCGTACTGGGACGCGGGGTGCTGGGCGTCGTGGAGTTCGACGGCGGCGGCGATGTACGGGCACAGCGGGGTGGTGGCGGGGACGTCAAAGGCCGCGAGGAGGCGTTCGCGGGGCGTGAGATCAGTGCGGTCGAACACGCCCGACAGGACCGAGGGGTCGAACCGGCGCAGGTACTCGGCGACGAGGTCGTCCTTGCCTGCGAAGTGCTGGTAGGCCGTGCGCTTGGACACCTCGGCCGCCGCGCAGAGCTGGTCCATCCCGGTGCGGTTGATGCCCTGGTCGCGAAACAGCTGCTGCGACGCGCTGAGGATGCGCTCGCGGGCGCCCCGGCCGCGGCGGCGCCCCGTGGGGCCCTTCTCCAACTCCGTCATGGGGCCATCGTACCGCAGCAGGGTAACGACCGGTGTACATAGTTTGCCTCGCGCTCATCCACCCCGTACCGTAAGCACACAGGGCGGTGTACATAACACCGTCATCCCCGCGGTGCGCTCCGCACCATCGACTCAAGGGAATGACTATGGGAAAGCTCGACGGCAAGGTCGCGGTCATCACCGGCGGCACCTCCGGCATGGCGCTGGCCGGCGCGAAGCTGTTCGTCGACGAGGGGGCGTACGTCTTCATCACCGGCCGCCGCCAGGACGCCTTGGACGATGCCGTGAAGCAGATAGGCCGCAACGTCACCGGCGTGCGGGGCGACGCCGCCGACCTGGACGACCTGGACCGCCTGTACGACACCGTCAGGCGGGAGAAGGGAAGCCTCGACGTGCTGTGGGCCAGCGCCGGCGGGGGCGAGCCCGCCCCGCTCGGCGACATCACCGAGGCCCAGTTCGACACCTGGTTCGGGCTCAACGCCCGCGGCACCCTGTTCACCGTCCAGAAGGCCCTCCCGCTCTTCAACGACGGCGGCTCCATCCTCATGACCGGCTCCAACGCCTCCCTCGGCGCCTTCCCCGGCTGGAGCGTCTACGCCGGCAGCAAGGCCGTGCAGCAGGCCTGGGCCCGCGTCTGGCTCAACGAGCTCAAGGACCGCCGTATCCGCGTCAACGTGCTGACGCCGGGCCAGGTCGCCACCCCCAAGCAGGAAGAACTCTTCGACGAGGCGACCAAGCGCCAGTTCGAGTCGCTCATCCCGCGCGGCCGGATGGGCCACCCCGACGAGATCGCCGCCGCCGCCCTCTTCCTCGCCTCCGACGACTCCAGCTACGTCAACGGCATGGAACTCGTCGCCGACGGCGGCACCACCGCGATCTGAAGCGCGCCACCACCACAACCAGGGCAGGACATCTCATGAGCAACATCACCATCATCGGCACCGGGAACATGGCGCGCACCCTCGGCGCCCGGGCGACGGCGGGCGGCAACACCGTCGAGATCATGGGCCGCGATCAGTCCAAGGCCGCCGACCTGGCCAAGGCGCTCGGTGGCGGCGCCACGACGGGAGAGTGGGGTACCGCCCCGGCCGGCGACATCGTCATCGTGGCCCTGCTGTACGACGGCGTCGTACCGGCCGTCGCCCAGTACGGAGACGCCCTCGCGGGCAAGGTGGTCGTCGACATCAGCAATCCCTTCAACTCCACGTTCGACGGGCTGGCGCACCGCGAGGAGACCTCGATCGCGCGGGAAGTCGCCAAGGCCGCCCCGGCAAGCGCGAGTGTGGTGAAGGCGTTCAACACCATCTTCCGGGAGGTCCTGGAGAAGGGGCGGCCCGATGTCTTCATCGCCGGTGACGACGCGCGGGCCAAGGCAGGTGTGGCGGCGTTCGTCGAGAGTCTCGGGCTGCGCCCGCTGGACGTCGGCGGCCTGAAAATGGCGCACTGGCTGGAAGGAGCAGGCGTGGTGACGGTGGGCCTCGCGGGCCACGGGGTGGGGAACCTGGACTTCGCCCTCGGCGTCACCGAACTGCCCGTCCGCGCGGACGGTTGACGGCTCACCGAAAGCAGAGGGCCAGGGACAGGGCCGCGTCGGCGCACAGCAGGTGTCGGCGGTGCAGAACTGTGGTGGTGCCCGCGGCCGTCCGGGCACCACCACCGCGCCGGTCACATCCTCGTACTGTGGTCGCCGCACGGTGAGGGGCGGTCGCGCCTCCCGGGCCTGCGGGCGTCGTTCGATCCGGTGGGTCCGACGACCGACCCGTGCAACCGGCCGGACGCCCCGAGACTGCGTCTCGCAGGAGGGGTGCGGAGCGTCATGACTGAGGCATGGCTTACCTTACCTCCATGACTTGGGCTGACGCGTTCCCCAACCTTCTGATCGGGTTGCGGGAAGGACTTGAGGCAGGACTGGTGGTCAGCATCCTGCTGGCGGCGCTGCGCCGCACCGCGGGCGAAGGCGGCCGCGTGTCCACCGCGCCCGTGTGGCTGGGCGTGGTCGGGGCCGTGGCCGTGGCGGCGAGTTTCGCGACGGTGCTGACGTTCTCCACCGATGTGCTCTCCAGCGGCGGCCAGGAGGCGGTGGGCGGCCTGCTCAGCGTGCTCGCGGTGGTCCTCGTGACGGGGATGGTCTTCTGGATGAGGAGGACCGCCGCGAGCCTGTCGGGCGAGCTGCGCTCCAAGGTGGCGGCGGCCTCCCAGGTCGGGGCGGGCGCCCTCGCCGCCACGGCCTTTCTCGCGGTGGGCAGGGAGGGCCTGGAGACCACACTGTTCCTGTGGACGGCGGCCAGGGCTTCCGGCGAGACGGTGTCCCCGCTCGTGGGAGCCGGACTCGGACTGGCGCTCGCCTGCCTGATCTGCTGGCTGCTGTTCCGCCGGGCGATCCGCGTCAACCTCGGTGTGTTCTTCTCCCGTACGGCCTTCGCACTGATCGTGATCACGGCGGGCGTGCTGGCGTACGGTCTCGGCGAGCTCCAGAACGCGGGGCTGCTCCCCGGCCACACCTGGATGGCGTTCGATGTCAGCGGGACGATTCCGACCAGCTCGTGGTGGGTCACACTGATCACCGGCGTGACCGAGCTCACCACCCGGATGACGGTGCTCCAGGTCGTCGCGTGGGCGGTGTACCTGGGGGTCACCCTCACACTCTTCGTCAGGGCGGCGCGTTCGCCCGCGTCCGCACGCCCCGCACCGGAGACGGGCCCCGCCACCGGCGCCCCGGTCCCGCGGGCAGCGGGAGTCCCCACCGGCGCCCCGGCGGCCCAGCCCGTCGGGTCCGGTCTCCTCGGCCGGCGCGGCCCGTGGACGGTCGGCATCGTCATCGTGGCCGTACCGGCGCTCGTGGCCACGGGAGTTGTGCTGTTCCTGCCCTCCGGAGGCAGCGCCTCCGACGGCACGCGGGTCACCGTCACATCGTCCGGCTGTGCGGACGGCTGGTCCACCGCGCACGCCGGCGCGCAGACCTTCCAGGTCGCCAACCGGTCCGGCCGGGCGGGCGAGATCAACCTGGACAACGCCTCGGGCGCCATCGTCGCCGAGATCGAGACGCTGGGCCCCGCCACCACCGGCACGATGAACGCGACGCTCGGCGCCGGCCAGTACACCTTCAAATGCCTGATGTCCGGCCGCGGGACCACCAGTTCCAAGGCCGTGACCATAGACGCCGGTTCGGCCTCCACGGGCAGGGCGCCGGTCGCGGTCAAGCGGGTGTCCGTGGCGGATCTCCAGCCGGCGGCCACCCGGTACCGTGCCTATGTCGCCCCGAAGCTCGCCACCCTGGCCAAGCAGGTCGAGGCGATCAGGCAGGACATCGCCCACCACCACATGGACACCGCGCGCAAGGACTGGCTGCCCGCCCAGCTCACCTGGGACGAGGTCGGTGCCGCCTACGGAAGCTTCGGCGATCTCGGAGACGCCGTCGACGGACTGCCCCAAGGCCTCCCCGGAGGCGTTCACGACAAAGACTTCACCGGCCTGCACCGCCTGGAATACGGCCTGTGGCACGGCGCCGGCACCGGTGAACTGCTGCCCGTCGCCGATCGGCTGAAGACTGACGTGGCGACCCTGCGCCGCAAGCTCCCCCAGGTCACCGTCGATCCGACTGATCTGCCCGTGCGCTCGCACGAGATCCTGGAGGACGCCCTCCGGGACCGTCTGACCGGCGCCGCGGACCAGGGCTCCGGCGCCATGTACGCGGAGACCGAGGCCGACGTCGCGGGAACGCGGGTGGTTCTGAACGAGCTGGCACCGCTCATCGAACCCCGCTCGCCCAAGCTCCTGCCGACCGCCACCGCTCAGCTCGACTCACTGGACTCGGCGCTGCGGGCGACCCGTACCCGCGGCGGCTGGCAGCCCTTCCCGGATGTCCCGCTGGCCCGGCGCCAGCAGGTGGACGCCCGCATCGGCAGCGTCCTGGAGACCCTTGCCTCGGTTCCCGACCTCCTCGAAGTGCCGCTGTCCCGCTGACTCGCGCCCGCACAGGGCCCGTTGCCCCCGCTCCGCCACCACGACCCGACCAAGGAGACCTGCCATGGGCGTCAGCCGACGCGCGTTCATCCAAGGGGGTGCCGCCGGAGCCGCCGGCACCGCTCTGACGGGCGGCCTTCTGGCCGCAGGCGCCCGCGCCGACGCCAGCGGCACCGACCACGGCTCCGCCGTGCCGGAGTCCTACCCCTTCCACGGCACGCACCAGTCGGGTGTCCTCACCCCGGGCCCCCCGCACCAGCAGCGCTTCTCCGTCTTCGCGGCCTTCGACGCGACGGCGGAGAAACGCCCCGAGCTGGTCGACCTGATGCACACCCTCACGCAGCGGGCCCGCTTCCTCACCTCCGGCGGTACCCCGCCCGACCTGGGCGTCAGCCAGCCCCCTTCGGACAGCGACGTGCTCGGTCCCGACGTCCCCGCCGACGGGCTGACCTTCACCCTCGCCGTCGGGTCCAGCCTCTTCGACGACCGCTACGGCCTGTCCCACGCCAAGCCGCTGCACCTGACGCCGATGCGGACCTTCCCCAACGACGCGCCGGAGGCCCGCTGGAGCCACGGCGACCTGCTGCTCCAGCTGTGCGCGAACCACCCCGACACGCTCCACCACGCGATCCGCGACCTCGCCAAGCACACCCGGGGCGGCATGCAGTTGCGCTGGAAGATGGAAGGGTACGGATCGCCGCCACGTCCCTCCGGCACCCCTCGCAACCTGCTCGGTTTCAAGGACGGCACGGCGAACCCCGCGGGCGGCACCGCCCGGGAGCTGGTGTGGGTGGACGACCCGGCCGAACCGGCCTGGGCACGGGGCGGCACCTACCAGGTCGTCCGGTTGATACGGATGCTCGTGGAGTTCTGGGACCGGGTGTCGATCAACGAGCAGGAGATGATGTTCGGCCGCCGCCGCGACAGCGGGGCACCGCTGGACGGCAACGCGGAGACGGATGTCCCGGACTACGCCAAGGACCCCCACGGCCAGGTGATCCCTCTGGACGCCCACATCCGGCTGGCCAACCCGCGCACCCACGCCACGAGCGACCAGCGCCTGCTGCGTCGCTCGTACAACTACGACCTGGGCATGGACGAGAACGGCAATCTGCGGTGCGGGCACATCTTCGCCTGCTACCAGCAGGATCTGCACCGCCAGTTCGAGACGGTTCAGGAGCGTCTGATCGACGAGCCCCTGGTGGACTACGTCCAGCCCTTCGGCGGCGGCTACTTCTTCGCCCTCCCCGGGGTGGCCGACTCACGGGACTGGTTCGGACGGCAGCTCCTGGCATGACCCCGAGAGGCCGGAGGCCGCGGTACGGCTTGCGCCACGGCCGTCACGGCACCGGCGCGCACCGGTGGAGGACCGGCCCCGGCCGCCAGGTCGCGGCATCGTTGCGTGAACCCCCGGCCGGCCCCTGACCGGTGGCGGCCGGCCAGAGGCGCGTCGCGGCCGGGGCGGGATCACACCGGGACGGGCGCGAGGCGGGCGTCGCCGGACCGGGTCGCCTCGTAGGCACGGCCCGCCCTGAGGATCGTGGCCTCACCCAGGGGGCGGCCGATGAGCTGCATGCCGATGGGCAGCCCGGCTCCGTCGAACCCGACGGGGAGGGACAGCGCGGGGAGGCCCGTGATGTTGGCCGGGGCCGACAGCCTGAAATAGGTGTCGGCCGCGCTCTCCACCGTTCCGTCGGGCCATCGCAGCGTCTGCTGGTCGCTGCGGGCGGCGGTGGAGGTGACGGTCGGCGCCGCGATGAGGTCGACCTCGTCGAAGAGTCGCGCCCAGGCGCGCTGCATGAGGGTACGGGCGCGCTGCGCACGGAGGTAGTCGCTCGCCAGGACGAGTTCACCGGCTTCCAGCAGGAGCCTGACGTCCGGCCCGTACAGCTCCGGGGACGTGCGCAGTGTCTCCTCGTGGTAGGCGGTGGCCTCGGGGACCATGAGGCCCCAGTGGGTGGCCAGGATGTACTCGGTCATCGGGATGCCGATGTCGACGAGCTCGGCGCCGAGGCCCTCCATGCGCGCGACAGCGCCCCGTACCGCCTTCTCCACCTCGGGGGCGACGCGGTCGAAGTAGTAGTTGCGGGGGACGCCGACGCGCAGTCCCCTGATGTCGTCGCCGGCCTGGCGCGGATCAGCCTCCTGCACGGCGTGGAGGGAGGAGGGGTCGCCGGGGTCGTGGCCCGCGACGGCCGCGAGCACGAGCCCGGCGTCCTCGACCGTGCGGGTGAGGGGGCCGACATGGTCCAGGGACCAGGACAGGGACGTCACACCGTGGCGGGAGACGAGTCCGAAGGTGGGCTTGAGCCCCACGACCCCGTTCAGTGCCGAGGGGACCCGGATGGAACCGCCGGTGTCGGTGCCCAGGGCGAAGGTGGCCTCCCCCGCCGCGACCGCGACCGCCGAGCCTCCGCTCGACCCGCCGGCCACCCGCTCGGTGTCCCAGGCGTTGCTGGTCTGCGGGGTCGTCAGCCCGTAGGCGAACTCGTGGGTGTGGGTCTTGCCCAGCATGACCGCCCCGGCTTCCCCGAGGCGGGTCGCGACCGTGCTGTCGTGGGCGGCCACATGGTGCTCCCGGACCCGGGAGCCGGCCCCGGTCGGCAGTCCCGCGACGTCGATGAGGTCCTTGAGTCCCATCGGGATGCCGTGCAGCGGGCCCCGGTACCGGCCGGCCGCGATGTCGCGTTCGGCCTGGGCGGCCGTACGGCGGGCGGTGTCCGCGGCGACGGAGACGTAGGCGTTCAGGCGGCCTTCCACCGCCTCGATCCGCGCCAGGACGGAGCCGGTCAGGTCGACGGGTGAGAGTTCTTTCGAGGCGATCGCCTTCGCCGCCTCCGCGAGGGTCAGCTCATACGGCTCCATCGGCCTGCTCCTTTTCCGCCGTGGCCGCGGGGCGGTACGTCGAGGCCGGCGGGGTCTCCTGGAAGTCCAGGGCGCGCAGGGCTCCGACGACGTGGTGTATGTGGTTCGACGTGGCGGCCACCACATCGAGGCGCTCCGCGTCCAGGGGCAGCCCGGCCCTGAGGGCCCAGCGGGCTGCCTCCTGCGGGGAGAGGTCTGCGGTGGTCATGGCTGGTTCCTGCCTTCCGGGTCACTGAGGCGGTGAAGGATTCAACTCCGTCTCCGTTCCACGAGGTTGTCCTGCCTCTCTCATATGATGGCTGGCCGCCTCGCCGCGTCGTGCGGCCGGTTCCCGGAACCCGACCGGCATCGACCGGCGTCGACCGGGACCGAGCGTCTGGCCCCGGCCGCGGCTCCGCGGCCGGCAGCGGCCCGGGAGCGGTCCAGCCGGCAGCCGCCGCATGGAGGGGCCGTCGGCCCCGGTGCGTTCCGCGGCGCGTGCTAACGTTCCCGGGCCGAGTGGCCGTGCGAGTGTGCCGGTTCTCGGCGGCGTGTCAGGCAGCGAAGCCGGTGAAGCCCGCAACGCGGGCCAGTCCGGCGCTGTCCCGCAACTGTGAAGGCCTCTTCACCGGGGCCCAAGCCAGGTCGCCTCCTGCCGCGTGACGACATCGGCCCTCGTGGGAAGGGCGGTCCGTCGTGTCGGCCCGGTCGTGTCCGGGTGCGGCGTGCCGATGGATCGGGCGCTTCCCGTCTTCACGGGAGGAAGCGCGCATGGCGCATCCAACGGCTCCGCGCCCACCACTGCGGCGTGCGCCGCTCTCGCGGGCGCTGGCGGCGACCGCCGCCGTCCTCGCGGCCTGCGCTGCTCTCGGCGGCTGCGGCTCCGGAGGCTCCGGCGGGGGCGTGCCGTCCAGCGCCGCCTCCGCCTCTTCCACCGCTTCTTTCCCTGTCACGGTGGCCCCGCAAAACGGGAAGGTCACCGTCGCCAGGAAGCCCGCGCGTGTCGTGTCGCTCTCGCCGACCGCGACCGAGGACCTGTACGCCGTGGGCGCGGGGAAGCAGGTCGTCGCGGTCGACTCGGACTCCGACCACCCCTCCGGTGCCCCGGTCACCAGCCTCAGCGGCCTGACCCCGAACATCGAGGCGATCACGAAGTACCGGCCCGATCTGGTCGTCGCCTCCCAGGACTCCGGCGGCCTGGTGAGCGGGCTGCGCAAGCTGGGCGTGCCGGTGCTGATCGAGCCCGCCGCGGCGACGATCGACGACGTCTACGCGCAGATCGACCAGCTCGGCCGGGCCACGGGGCACGGTCCGCAGGCCGCGCACACCGTCGCCGGGATGAAGTCGGCGATCGCCGGCACGGTCGCGCGCACCGGCACACACCACACCGGCCTCACCTACTACTGGGAGCTGGGCGCCGCCCCCTACTACTCGGCGTCCTCGTCGACCTTCGTGGGACAGGTGGCGTCGCTGTTCGGTCTGAAGAACATCGCCGACAAGGCCGACAAGGCGTCCGACGGCGGGTATCCGCAGCTGTCGCAGGAATACATCGTCTCGGCCCGCCCTCAGTTGATCTTCCTCACGGACAACGGGCCGTCCGACGGCGGCCAGAGCCCGAAGGTGGTCGCGGCGCGGCCCGGCTGGTCGGGCATCCCCGCGGTGCGGGAGAACCAGGTCATCGGCCTGGACGACGACGTGGCCTCCCGCTGGGGCCCGCGGCTGCCGCAACTCGTCGACGAGATCGCGGAGGCGGTGAAGCGGGCGGACGCCCGGTGACGTGGGACGCGCAGCCACTGAGAAGCGGCCCGGCGGGGAGCGGCCCGGCCGGGAGCTGACCGGCGGGAAGCGGTCCGGCGGTCGCGCCCGCACCGCGCGCCTGTACGGCACCGCCGTGGTGTTCCTGGCGGTCGCGGTGCTCGTGGGGGCCGCCGCGGGCGCCGCGGACCTCAATCCGCTCGCGACGGCGGCGGCGCTGCTCGACCGGCTGCCGTTCGTCCATCTGCCGTCCACGATGAGTCCGTTGGACCGCGGGGTGCTCTTCCAGATCCGGCTGCCGAGGGTGGTGCTCGGTGCGCTGGTCGGCGGGGCGCTCTCGCTGGCGGGGGCAGGCTACCAGGGGGTGTTCCGCAATCCGCTCGTCGACTCCTCCCTGCTCGGCTCCTCCGCGGGCGCCGGGCTCGGAGCGACCGTGGCCATCGTCGCGCTGGGCGGCGCGGCCTCGCCCGCCGTGCCCGCGGCCGCGTTCGCCGGGTCGCTGGCCGGGGTCGCCTTCGCCTACCTCGCCGGGGTCACCGGCGGCCCCGGCACCTCGACCCTGCTGCTGGCGGGCCTCGCCGTCTCGCTGTTCCTCTCCGCCGTCCAGACGTACGTACTCCAGCGGTCGAGCCAGGACATCCAGCAGGTGTACTCGTGGCTGCTCGGCTCCCTCTCCGCGGCCACCTGGCACCAGAGTGCCGAGATCCTGCCCTACCTCGCCCTCGCCGTCACGGTGGTGCTGCTGCACGGGCGCCACCTCGACGTGCTGTCCGTCGGCGACGAGGAGAGCCGCGCCCTCGGGCTGCGCCCCGGCGCCATCCGGCTGATCGTCGTGGCGGCCTGCGCGCTGGCCGCGGCGAGCGCGGTGGCGGTCAGCGGGCTGATCGGCTTCGTCGGCATCGTCGTCCCCCACGCGGTACGGCGACTCGCCGGCACCTCCTACCGCCTCGTGCTCCCGCTGTCCCTTCTCTTCGGCGCCGGGTCCCTGGTGCTCGCCGACGCGGCGGCCCGCACCGTCGTGGCACCGGCCGAGCTGCCGATCGGCGTGGTGACGGCGCTCATCGGCTCCCCCGCTTTCGTACTGATCCTGCGCACCACCCGAGCGGTACGCACATGACCCCGGAGGCCGCGCGGCAGGAAGCACGCGAAAGCGCCGGCGTCGATGTGAGCGGCCTCGGCGTCGAACTCGCCGGCACCCCGGTCGTGCATGCGGTGTCCTGCACCGTCCCGCCCGGCGGCTGGCTGGCGCTGATCGGCCCCAACGGCGCGGGCAAGTCGACCGCGTTGCGCGCCATGGCGGGGCTGGCCCGTCACACCGGCACCGTCCGCGTCGGCGGCGCGGACCTCGGGCGCCTCCGCGGCAGGGAGCGGGCCCGGCTGGTCGCCTACGTGCCCCAGGCCCCGGTGCTGCCACCGGAGATGACCGTCCGGGAATACGTACTGCTGGGCCGTACAGCGCACTTGGGCCATCTGGCCAGGCCCGGCGGCCGCGACCGGCAGGCGGCGGAGCGCGCCCTGACCGCACTCGATCTCGCCCCGTTCGCCGACCGCCGCCTGTCCGCGCTCTCCGGCGGGGAGCGGCAGCGCGTCACGCTGGCCCGGGCCCTGGCCCAGGAACCCCGGCTGCTGCTGCTCGACGAACCCACGTCGGCGCTCGACCTGGGGCACGAGCAGCACGTCCTCGACCTGATCGACGATCTGCGCGCCGAGCGTGGCCTGACCGTGGTCACCACCCTGCACGACCTGACCGTCGCGGCCCAGTACGCGGACACGCTGGTCCTGCTCGACCACGGGCGGGTCGCGGCGAGCGGCACACCCGCCGCGGTCGTCACCGAGCGTCTGATCTCCCGTGTCTACGCCGCCCGGGTCACGGTCACCACGGAGCCCGGGGGCCGGCCGGTGGTGACCCCGCTGCGCAGGCCCTGACGGGACGCGGCCGGGCGCCGCTGCACCGCGCGCGTCTCACGGCGGGTGCGCGGTGCGCCGGGGCGCGTCGCGACGTTCTGGCGTTACGGCGCTACCGCGTTGCGGGGCAGTGGCACTTTCGCGTTACGGCACTACTGCGTTACGGCGCTACCGCGTTGTGGCGTTTTCTACGAGACGCTCACCCCGACGCCTCCGTCAGCATCCGCCACCCCGGCGCGTAGCGCCCATGGAGCACCAGTGACGCGGCGCCCACCGCTCCCGCGGTCTCGCCGATCAGGCTGGGCTCCACCGTCACCCTGCCCAGAGTGCGGGTCACCGAGGTGGTGTTGACGGCAGCGTCGATCTCGTCGCCCAGGACGTGCTCGACACCGCCGAGCGCCTCGCCGCCCAGGACCACCCGGCTCACGTCGAGCAGGGCCACGGCCCCGCGTACCGCCTGCCCCATCCGCCGGCCCGCGAGGCGCACCACCTCGCAGGCCGCCGGGTCTCCCGCGCGGGTCGCGCGCCGCACCAGCCGCCAGTCGGCGCGCACCGCGCCGGGCTCGCCACTGAGCCCGATGCGCCGCGCGGCGGCCCGGCCGTGCCGGACGAACAGGTCGTCGACCAGTGCGGCGGGGTTGCAGTGCGGGCCGAGGCAACCGTTGCTTCCGCAATCACACAGGCGGTGCCCGGCCTCGATCTGGACGTGCCCGATCTCGCCCGCGTTGCCCGAGCCGCCGCGCAGGACATGGTTGTTGAGCATGATGCCGGCGCCGAGACCGGCGCCCATGTACAGGAAGAGGAAACCGTCCGCGCGCTTCTTGCCGCCGATCCAGCGTTCGCCGATCGCCGCGGCCGTCGCGTCGTTGTCGAGTGCCACCGGCATGCCGGTCGCTTTCGCGAAATGTCGAGCAGCGGAACGCGTCTCCAGCCGGCGAGGTTCGGCGGCTCCACCACCGTGCCGGTCCCGCCGTCGATGGGTCCTGGCGCGGCGACGCCGAGGCCGAGCAGGCGACCGCGGTCGATGGCGGCGTGCTCGGGCAGCCGCAGCGCGGCGCGGGCCACCTCGTCGACCACCTCCTCGGGGACGCTGGGCCGCGGCAGGGCGAAGCGGCGGCTGCGCAGCACCGAGCCCGCGAGGTCGACGAGGGCGATCACGGCCGCGTCCGGGTCCAGGTGCACGCCGAGGGCATAGGCCCCGTCGGCGCGCGGCACCAGCAGGGTGCGGCGTTTGCCGCCGCTGGAGGGCGCCTGCCCCGATTCGGCGATCAGGCCCGCGTCGAGCAGCCGTCGCACGACGTTGGACACCGTCTGATTGGTGAGCCCGGTGAGCGGCCCCAGCTCGATACGGCTGACGGGCCCCCTCGTACGGATGGCGTCCAGGACGACGGCCTGGTTGTAGCCGCCCACTCGGGGCAGGTTGGTACCGCTTCGCATGGTGGGGTGCTCCTGCTCCTCCCTCGTGCGGGGGCGTGCGGCCGGCGGCCACGAACTCGACTCCCGCCCGCGGAACTTGGGCACCGTGATTATGCAGTAGACGTTGACTTAATCCATTCATTGGATTTAGGTAATGCGCCAGACGCGGCACGCACCCCGCCAGCACCTGCCGCGTCCAGCAACCGCGCCTCCCCGTGTTCGCGAGCAGCCGTCCTTCCCCCTGTCCCCCAC
>NZ_JAIUKE010000164.1 GCF_020176795.1 Streptomyces sp. 8L | reverse complement strand
CCCGGCCCCCCCCCCCGCGCGCGGGCCCCCCCCCCCCCCGGGGCCCCCCGGGGGGGGGCCGGGCGCGGTCCACGACGGCCTCCACCAGGAGGGCGTCGGTGCCGAGCGGCAGATGGGCTGCGTGCTGCTCCTGCGACCCGATGGGCAGGAGGGTGACACCGGCTGCTCCCGCGGCGCGGGCCTCGCGCCAGGGCAGCTCGGACATATTTCGTTGACTCACAGTGCTGTCTCCAGGAAACGCTGACGTGGCAGAGTTCGCCGCATGGCGCAGAGAACTACGCGGTTGCGGTTGGTCGAGCCCCGGGTCGAGGCGCCGGCCTCCCCGCCGGCGCGGACGCTGGGCGCCGTGGAACTGGTGCCCGGCCGGGTGCGGGCGGCGGTGCTGAGCATGTCCGGGCGCGTGCTGGAGCGGGCGGAGGCGGCGTACCCGCCAAACGCGCCGGGCCGGGAGGCGGTGGACATGGCCCTGGCGGAGGCGGCGCGGGTGTTCGCGGCGCGCACGCCGGCCGGGATCGGGGTCGCGGCGGCCGGCATCGTGGACCCGGCGGCCGGTCTGATCGTCGAGGTCAACGACGTACCGGCGCTGCACGGGTATCCGGTCAAGGACCGCCTCGGCGCGCTCAGCGGCGTGCCGGTGCGGGTGGAGCACCGGGCCCGCCTCCAGGTGCTCGGCGACCGGTGGTTCGGTCCCGGCCGGGGCCGGCGGACGTTCGCCTCGGTGTCCACGGGCGAGGTCCTTGGCGTCGGCATCCTGTACGAGGGCGAGGTGCTGGCCCCCCAGGGCGGGCGCAGCGGCGCGCACATGACGGTGACGGCCGGTGACGAGCGCTGCACGTGCGGGAACACCGGCTGCTGGAAGACGGTGGCGACGACGCGCTGGCTCAGGGCGCGGGCCGCGGCGCTCGGCCTCGGCGCCGGCGCGGGGCTGCGCTCGCTGGTGGCGCGCGACGACGACCGGGCGCGGGCGCTGGTGGCGGAGTACGCGGAGAACCTGGTGCTGGGTCTTGTGAACGTCCAGCAGCTCTTCGCGCCCGGCCTCTTCGTCCTGCACGGGGAGGCCAGGGAGGGCGGCGAGCACTTCCGCTCGCTGCTGGAGGGGCGGCTGCGCCGGGACGTCGCGGCGTCCGGCGCGGAGCGGCCGACGGTGGTGGTCGCCGACGCGGCGGTGGACGACATCGCGCTGCTGGGCGGCGCGGGGCTGGTGCTGTCCCACCTGTAGCCGGGACGGGCCGGCCGGGCGGAGGCGCGCGCCCCGGCCGCATCCGTGCGCCACGCCGCGTCCGTGCGCCAGGCCGCGTCCGCCCTCCGCGCCGCCTCCGAGCGCCGCGCCGCAGGCGGGGTTCCGCGCAGGGCAGGTGCTCCCGGGTGGCTCACCGGGTCACCGTGCCGCTCGCGCCCCCGGCCGCCGCGCGCCGCTGCCTGGCCCGGCGCGGGTCCGGGTCCGGGACCGCGTCGAGCAGTTCGCGGGTGTACGGGTCGCGGGGCGAGCCGAACACGGACGCCGCGTCCCCCACCTCGACCAGGCGGCCCGCGCGCATCACGGCGACCCGGTCGGCGACCTGCGCTACGACGGCGAGGTTGTGCGAGACGAACACATAGGTGAGGCCGTGCTCGCGCTGGAGCGCGGCGAGCAGGTCGAGGACGGCCGCCTGGACCGACACGTCGAGCGCGCTGGTCGGCTCGTCCAGGACGACGAGGCGGGGCGAGAGCGCGAGGGCGCGGGCGATGGAGATGCGCTGGCGCTGTCCGCCGGAGAACTCGTGCGGGTAGCGGTCGCGGATGCCCGCGTCGAGGCCCACCGACTCCAGGAGTTCGCCGACCCGTTCCCGCAGGCGGGCGGGTGCGCCGCCGCGCCGGCCGCGCATCGCCGGGTCGTGGGTGACGAGCGGCTCGGCGACGATGTCGGCGATCCGCAGCCGGGGGTTCATGCTGGAGTACGGGTCCTGGAGTACGACCTGCATCTGGCGCCGTACGCCGCGCAGTTCACCCGGCGTCAGGCCGGCGAGGTCGCGCCCGTCGAAGGACACGGTGCCCGCGGTGGGTTCGGTCAGCCGCAGCAGCAGCCGGGTCAGTGTGGTCTTGCCGCAGCCCGACTCGCCCACCAGGGCGAGCGTCTCGCCCTCGTGGACGCTCAGCGACACACCGTCCACGGCGGCTACTCCGCCGCCGCGCCGTCCGCCGCCGAACTCCTTGCGCAGGCCGCTGAGTTCCAGCAGCGGGGTGCCGCCCCTTGCCGCGGCGCCGCTCCCTTCCGCGATGCCGCTCCCTTCCACCACACCGCTCATGCCGTCCGCTCCAATCGCGGCGTCGCGGCGAGCAACGCCCGTGTGTACGGGTCCGCGGGACGTTCGAAGACGTCGAGGACGTCGCCGGTCTCGACGACCTCCCCGCGGTTCATGACGACGACCCGGTCCGCGGTCTGGGCGACCACCCCGAGGTCGTGCGTGATCAGCACCACCGCCATGCCGTGCCGGGCCTGCAACTCGACCAGCAGGTCCAGGATCTGGCGCTGCACGGTGACGTCGAGCGCCGTCGTCGGCTCGTCCGCGATGAGCACCTTCGGGCGGCTCACCAGGGCGGCGGCGATCATCACGCGCTGCCGCAGGCCGCCGGAGAGCTCGTGCGGGTACTGGCGATAGCGGCGGGCCGGGTCGGGGATGCCGACCTCGTCGAGCGCGGCCAGGGCCTCCTCGCGGGCCTCGGCCCGGGAGGCGCCCCTGTGGTGCCGCAGCACCTCGGCGACCTGCGTGCCGACCCGTTGCAGCGGATCGAGGCTGGTCATCGGGTCCTGGAAGACCATGGAGACCGCGCCGCCCCTGATCCGGCCGAGGCGCTTCTCGCCGCAGGTGAGCAGGTCCTCTCCGGCGAAGAGGACCCGGCCGCCCGCGTACACGCAGGGCGGTTCGGGGTTGAGGCGCAGCACGGACAGCGCACTCGCGGTCTTGCCGCTGCCGGACTCCCCCACCACGGCGAGCGTCTCGCCCGCCGCGACCTGCCAGCTGACACCGCGTACGGCGTGCACGACGGCGGAGTCGAGGCGGAAGTCGACGCTGAGGTCCTCGACGGACAGCACGGGCTCCCGGCCGGCCGCAGGACCGGGCGTTGCTCGGGGTGTGGTCATCGGCGGTACGCCTTCGGGTCAGCGACGTCCCGCAGGGCGTCTCCAGTGATGTTGACGGCGAGCGAGGTGAGCATCAGCGCGACGCCGGGGAAGACGGCGACCCACCACGACGTGCCGAGGTAGAGCTGTCCGTCGGCGAGCATGGAGCCCCAGGTGACGGTCTCCTTCGGCACGCCGAGGCCGAGGTAGCTCAGCGACGCCTCGGCGACGATGGCCGCCGCGATGTGCAGCGTGCCGATGGTGGCCAGCGGCGCCATGACGTTGGGCAGCAGGTGCCTGCGCATGATCGCGGGCCCGGTGGCGCCGATGGCCCGCGCCTCGGTGACGAAGTCGCGCGAGCGCAGCGACAGCACCTCGGACCGTACGACACGGGCGTACGACACCCAGCCGGTGAAGCCCAGCACGAGGATCACGTACCACAGGCCCGAGCCGAGGAAGCCGACGATGGCCAGCGCCAGCAGGATGGCGGGGAAGGCGAGCTGGACGTCGGCGAGGCGCATCAGCACCTTGTCGACCCAGCCGCCGAGGAAGCCGGAGGCCAGGCCGACGAGGGTGCCGACCACCCCGGCGAGGAGCGCGGCGCTGGCGCCGACGAGGAGCGAGACCCGGGTGCCGTAGATGACGCGGGAGAGCATGTCGCGGCCGAGCTGGTCGGTGCCCAGCAGGTGTGCGCTGCTGCCGCCGTGCTCCCAGGCGGGCGGCCTCAGCCGCATCAGCAGGTCCTGCGTGTTGGGGTCGTCCGGCGCGATCAGCGGCGCGAACAGGGCCGCGATCAGCATGATCGCGAGGACGGCGAGTGCGGCGACCGCCAGCTTGTTGCGCAGCAGGGTGCGTACGGCGACGGCCCGGGTGGAGCGCTGCCGGGCCGCGCCGGGCGGTGCCTCGGTGGTGGCGGTGGGGGATGTGACGGTCATCGGGACGCCCTCACCCTCGGGTCGAGGAGGCTGTAGGAGAGGTCGACGAGCAGGTTCACCACGACGAACACGGCGGCGAAGAACATGACGGTGGCCTGCACGAGCGGGAAGTCGCGGTTGGAGATGGCCTCGATGGTCAGCTGTCCCACGCCGGGCCAGGAGAAGACCTGTTCGGTGAGGATGGCGCCGCCGAGCAGGCTGCCGACCTCCAGGCCGACGACGGTGACGACGGGCAGGGACGCGTTGCGCAGCCCGTGCACGAAGACGGTCTTGAGCGGCCCGAACCCCTTGGCGCGCGCGGTGCGGATGTGGTCGGAGGAGAGCACGTCGATCAGCGAGGACCGCAGCAGGCGGGCCACGACGGCGACGGAGTACACGGCGAGGGTCACCGACGGCAGGACGAGGTTGGCGAAGGTGCCGTACCCGGAGGCGGGCAGCGCGTGCAGGCCGACGGCGAAGACCAGGATGAGCAGGATGCCGACCCAGAACGGCGGGGTGGACTGGCCGAGCAGCACGCCGGCCATCACGCCCCGGTCGGAGGCGCGGCCCCGGCGCATCGCGGCGAAGATGCCCGCGGGCACGGCGACCACCAGGGTCACCACGATGGCTCCCGCGGCGAGTTCGAGGGTCGCGGGCAGCCGGTCGGCGAGGACGTGGCTGACGGGCTCGTTGTAGAAGAGGGAGGTGCCGAAGTCGAGGCGGGGCAGGCCCCACAGGTAGTCCAGGTACTGCGTGATCAGCGGCCGGTTCAGGCCGAGGCTCGCGCGCAGGGTGGCTTCCTGGTGGGCGCTCGCGTCGGGCGGCAGCAGCAGTTTGACCGGGTCGCCCGAGAGCCGTACGAGGAAGAACGAGACGGTGGCGGTGCACAGCAGGACGAGCAGCGCGGTGCCGAGGCGGGTGAGTACGAGGCGGGCCACCCGGCCGCCGTCGCCGCGCCGGGCGCCGGAGCCCTCCCGCGTTTTGGGCGAGGGGTTTTGACGGAGCGTCAGGTCGGTCATCGGGAGACCTCCGCGCTCGCCATGGCGAGGACGCCCGCGGGTCCCGGCCTCCAGTGCGGCCGGTGGTTGCGGGCGAAGATGTTGTCGATCTGGTAGAGGGAGACGAAGGGCGCCTCGTCCAGCATCAGCCGCTGGAGGTCGGAGAAGGCGCGCCGGCGCTTGTCCGGTTCCACGGCCAGCTCCTCGATGTCGACGAGCCGGTCGGCCTCCTTGCTGTGCCAGCGGCTCTGCCTGCGGTCGCTGCGTACGTTCGACTGGATCATGCTCTCGCCGTCCAGGGTCCATACGGTGCTCGCGGCCAGGTACATGGGGCCGAGAGCGCCGTGGTCGTTCGAGGTCAGCCGGTCCGCGTAGGTGCCGGGGTCGAGGAGCTCGACCTTGGCGTCGATCCCCGCGCGCGCCAGCAGGCCGGAGAGGGCCTCCGCGACGTTGGAGTCGATGTTGGAGGCGGTGAGGCTGGTGGAGAAGCCGTGCGGGTATCCGGCCTCCGCGAGCAGTTTGCGGGCGGTGGCGACGGAGCGGGTGAACGGCTTGAGGGAGGGGTCGAACCCGAAGGCGCCGCGCGGGATCATCGCGGGCACCTCGCTGGCCTTGCCGCCGAGGACGGCCTTGATGAGCAGCGGTACGTCCACGGCGTGGTTGAGCGCCTGGCGCACCCGCTTGTCGCTCAGCGGGCCCTTGTCGAGTGTGTTGAGGGAGAGGTAGGAGGTGCGGATGCCGGTGTAGCTGTCGAGGACGATCCCGGTGTATCCGTCCAACTGCTGGGCGGCGTCCGGGGTGAGGCCGGTGACGAGGTCGACACCGCCGCTCTGGAGGGCGGCGAGCGAGGACGAGGCGTTGGGCGCGGGGGTGAAGACGAGTTCGTCGGCCTTGGGGCGGCCGGCCCAGTAGGCGGGGTTCGCCCGCAGGCGCAGTTCGTGGTCGCGCTGCCAGCTGACGAAGGTGAAGGGGCCCGTGCCCACGGGGTGCTGGGCGAATCCGCTGTCGCCGACGCGGGCGAGGTAGCGGGGCGGCACGGCGACCCCGCCGAACAGCGAGACCTTCTCGGGGATGATCGGGTCGTGCAGGGAGGTGTGCAGGTCGACGGTGTGGTCGTCGACGACGGACACGCTCTTGACGTAACGCAGCTCGACGATGGGCGACTTGGTGGCCGGGTCGAGCAGCCGCTCGATGCTGAACTTGACCGCCGCCGCGTCGCAGGGCTCCCCGTTGTGGAACCTCACCCCGGGACGCAGTGTGAAGCGCCAGGTCAGCGGTGACGTGACCGTCCAGGTGAGGGCGAGCCCGGGGTGCAGCTTCCCGTCGAGGCCGCGCACGGTGAGCGTGTCGAAGATGTTCACCAGGGCGTTCATCGACGTCATGTCGCCCTGCTTCTGCGGGTCCATCGTCTTGGGGTCGCCGGTCTGGGAGAGCCGCAGGACGTTGCCGACGTCGCTCGCGGGGTCGGCGCCGCACCCCGTGAGCAGGGCGGGCGCGGCCAGAGCCGGCACGGCGAGGGCTCCGAGACGCAGCACGTCGCGGCGGGGCGGTCCGTCGCGGCGCGCCCGCCCCTGACGTATTCGTTCCATTGAACAGCACATCCGTTCCGTCAGATGGAATGCGGTTGGGTTAAGCTAAGCGACATGGGGAAACCGGTCAACACCCGCCGCACCGCACAGGAGCCCGTCAAGGGTCCGGTCGACAAGGCGATGGAGGTGCTCGAAGCCCTGGTCGAAGGGGGCGGCGGCCCACACCGCCTGGCAGAGCTCGCCCGGCGTACGGGACTGACGAAGCCGACGGTCCACCGCCATCTGCGCACCATGGCCGAGCACGGTTTCGCGCAGCCCGCCGAGGGCGGCAGCTACCGGCCAGGCCCCCGCCTGCTCGGCCTCGCGGCCGCCGCGCTGGACGCGGGCGAGGACCTGCGGCTCGCCCGCCCCGTCCTCGCCGACCTGCGGCAGCGCACCGGCCTCCTCGCGTACTACGCGGTGCGCGACGCGGGTGACGCCGTCTTCCTCGAACTGTCCGAGCCCGCCCGCGAATACCGGATGGGCACCCGCCCCGGCGGCCGGGCCCCGCTGCACCGCACCGCGGCGGGCCTCGCGATGCTCTCGGCGCTGCCCGCCGAGGAGGCGGCCGGCCTGCTGGACGCGTCCGCGCCCGCCCCGAACGAACCCCTCGCGGTCCGGGCCGCCCTGGCCGAGGCCGTGCGGCTCGGATACGCGCTGGACGACGAGTGGGAGGAGGACGACGCGCGGGCCGCGGCGGCCCCCGTGCTCGACGGGGAGGGCCGGGTGGTGGGCGCGATCGCGGTGCGGGGGCTGACGTTCGCGCTGGACGACGCGGCCGTGGAGGTCTTCGGCCCGATGGTGCGGGCGGCGGCGCGCACGGTGTCGGCGGGCCTCGGCGGACGGCCGCGCCTCGGCGTGGTGCCCACGGGACGGGACGGGGGCCGGATGTGAGCGCGCTGCGGACGATCCTCGAAGAGGCCCGCGCGGCGCGGGTGTTCTCCGGCGCCGCCTGGTCGGTGGGCACGGCGGACGCGGTGCTCGACCGCGGCTGGACGGGCACGCGCGCCCATCCCGGCGGCGGTGCGGCCGACGGCGGGCCCGGCGGTGTCCCGCTCGACGGCACCGACCTGTGGGACCTCGCCTCGGTGACGAAGCCGGTGGTGGGCCTCGCCGTGCTGGCCCTCGCCGACCGGGGCCTGCTGTCCCTCACGGACACCGTCGGCGACCACCTCCCGCGGTACGCCGCGACGGACAAGGCGCCGCTCACCGTCACGCAACTGCTCGCCCACACCTCGGGGTTGCCCGGCGGTGTGCCGATGTACCGCGACCACCCCACCCGGGAGTCCCTGCTCGCCGCGCTCGGCACCCTGCCGCTGACCGGCCCGCCGGATACCCGCGTCACGTACTCCTCGCAGGGCTTCATGCTGCTCGGCCTGATCGCCGAGGCGGCGTCCGGCACACCGCTGGACGCCCTGGTGGACGAGGCGGTGTGCGCGCCGCTCTCCCTGTCCGCGACCGGCTTCAATCCGGACGCGGCAGGCCGCGCCCGCGCCGTCGCCACCGAGGACTGCCCCTGGCGCGACCGGGTGGTCGTGGGTGAGGTGCACGACGAGAACGCGGTGGTGCTCGGCGGCGTCTGCGGCCACGCGGGCCTGTTCGCGCCGCTCGACGACATGGAACGGCTGGGCGCATCGCTGGCCGGCGGCGCCCGCGCGCTGCTGCGCCCGGACACGTACGCACGGATGACGGCCCCGCACACGGACGGCCTCGGGCTGCGCAGATGCCTCGCCTGGCAGGGCCTCGACCCGGTGGGCTCGCCGGTCGGCACCGCCTTCGGCCCGGCCTCGTACGGGCATACGGGCTTCACGGGCACCAGCCTGTGGGTCGATCCGGTGGAGGGCCTGTACGCGGTGCTGCTGACGAACCGGGTCCACCCGACCCGGTCGGGCGAGGGCATCTCCGCCGTACGCCGCGCCTTCCACGACACCGCGCACGCCGAGTACGCGCAGGAGCCGCCGGTGTCGGGGGCGCGCCGCTGAGGGGCTGCCGGAGCCGCCCGCTTCACCCGGACGGCGGGCAGGGCGGCGCGGGCGCTGCTCCCATGGAGTGCACAGCGAGCGGCGGCGGTCACCGCCCGTAGAGCGGATCGGGGGCGACGGCGCGGCGGAGCGGCCGGTTGGCGGGAACGTGCTACCCACACGTGCGAAATCGGCGCGGAACACACCTGTCGCAGGACAGGGCGGGAACTAGTCGACGCAACCGGGCGCGGACGCGACTCGGAACGTCTTGTCCGTCCCGGGTGTCCGTGCCGAACCTCCGACCCGCCTCCTTCGAAGGGCTCTGAGTTGCAGTACAGACACGCCTCCACGCGGACCGCCCGGCTGACCGGCGCCGGCGCCCTCGCACTGGCCGCCACCGCCGCCGTCCTCGCCGCCACCACTCCGGCCCTGGCCCGGCCGGCCGCCCCCGCGCCGCCGGGCCCCGAGGGCATGTCGGCCGCCTCGGCGGGCTCGCTGGCGGCCCGCTTCGACGACACTTCGCAGGGTTCGTTCTACGACTCGGCACACCGCAGGCTCGTGGTCAACGTCCTCAGCGAGTCCGCGGCCGACACCGTACGGGCCGGGGGCGCGACGCCCCGGCTGGTGTCGAACTCGCTGGCGGACCTGCGGGCCGCCGCCACCACACTGCGGACGAAGGCCACGATGGCCGGCACGTCCTGGGTCATCGACCCGAAGGCGGACAAGGTCGTGGTGACCGCGGACCGGACGGTGGACGACGACCGGCTCGCCCGCCTGAACAAGGTCGTCGACGATCTGGGCGCCCGCGCCGTCCTCGAACGCACCCCGGGCGAACTGTCGTTGTTCCTCTCGGGCGGCGACGCCATCTGGGGCTCCGACGCCCGCTGCTCGCTCGGCTTCAACGTCGTCAAGGACGGCGCCCCGTACTTCCTGACGGCGGGCCACTGCGGCAAGGCCGTCAGTTCGTGGTCGGACAAGGAGGGCGGTGCGCAGGTCGCGCAGACGGAGACGGCGACCTTCCCCACGCACGACTACTCGCTGGTCAAGTACACGGACACCAGCGTCGCGCATCCGAGCGAGGTGGACCTCTACGACGGCACGGCGCAGCCGATCACGAAGGCGGGGTCCGCGCTGGTCGGGCAGAGCGTGGAGCGCAGCGGCAGCACCACCAAGACCCACACCGGCGAGGTGACCGGCCTGGACGCCACGGTGAACTACCAGGAGGGCACGGTCAGCGGCCTCATCAAGACCTCGGTGTGCGCGGAGCCCGGCGACAGCGGCGGCCCCCTCTTCGACGGCTCCACGGCGCTGGGACTGACCTCCGGTGGCAGCGGCAACTGCACGTCGGGCGGGGAGACTTACTTCCAGCCCGTGCCCGACGCGCTGACGGCGACCGGCTCCGAGATCGGCTGACGGCGGCGGGCGGCCCCCCCCCGGGGGCCCCCCGCGCCCTGCCTGTGCGCCGCCCGGCCCGCGGCGTCGGCCGGGGTGCGGAAAGTGTGCCTGCACACTCTGATCCCTGAACTCTGCACTGTGCAGTGTTTCAGGCGTTCTTGACGCTTTTGCCCCATATGCGCGTGTGTGTTGTGATGGGTAACGCAAGCGCACTTCGTCAATCGAAAGGGGATGGTGGGGATGGCTTCCGTCGACCCCGTGACCCGAGAACTCACTGAGCTTCAGGACACGGACCTCGAAGCGGCCCTCAATCCACTCGAAGCAGGCGGCGTCTTCCGCGACTCGCGCGAATGCGCGGCACTGGCCCTGGCGGGCGGCTCGGGAGGCCTCCTGCTTTCGCCTCCGACACCGCGGCCGAAGAAGAGCTGACGGAAGTCACATGACCGAGCAGCCCGGTACCTCCACCCGCCTCGCGGGTGCGGTGCAGGACCTCGCGTTCGAGGTGGTCTCCGCTCTCAGGAGCGGGGACCACGTCGGCGGTGTGTGCGGCGGTGCGGGAATCGGGCACGACGACGGCCTGGGACTCGCGGCGGTCCGTGTGCTGGGGTCCGACGTCCTGCTGCCGAGCGTGCTGCTCGGCAGGCCCGCCGACGACAGCGACCTGACCCTGTTCCAGCAGGCCGTCACGGTCTTTCCGCCCGGCTCCGACGCGTCGGCCGTGTCGGCCTGGAGCCACTGGGCGATGACGAACACACTTCTGCGGCTCGCGGACACCACGGACGCGGTGAACACCGCGGGCACCATGGATACCGCGGACACCGCGGACGCCTTCACCCGTTCGGCCCTGTCGCCGGAGCGCGCGCCCGGAGAGCGTCCGGCGGGCGGCGGCACCGAGCCCGCCACCGACTGGCTGGACGGCGCCCCCTGGCAGACACTGGGCCACCAGCTCGCGGTGCTCGCCGCGCTTGCCGTGCCCGGCTCCGGCTCCGGGGTCGCGCGGGTCGCCGCCCGCAGGCCCCTGGACGTGGCGCGCGGCTTCGTGAGGGCCGTACGGCGGCGCGACTGGCTCCAGGCGGCCGGTACGGGCCGCTGGCTCGCCGTCGTGGACGGTGTCCCGGACACACTCGGCCTGGACGCGGGCCTCGAATTCGTGGCGCAGATGGGCGCGGGCGACGCGCGCGTCGCGCTGCACACGCATGTGGCCCAGGCCCTTCGCGCAAGGGCCGGGGTGTGACGGCGCCCGCCAGGGCCCCATCGGCGTCCGATGTGCGCGACGTCGGCGAGGCGGCCCTGCGCTGGACCTCGGAGCACCGGGCGCACTTCCGGCTCGGCGAGGACGCCCTCGCCCTGCACGGCGATGTGAACCGCACCTGGAAGCCGCTCGGCGAACTGGCCCAGGTGTGCGTGTCGGTGCGCCGGGCCACGACGCCCGGCGACCGGCTGCACACCACCGCTTCCGACCTGCTGCGGTACGCCTGGCGGCTGACGCGGGACGGCGACGTCTTCCACGACCTGCTGCGCCTTGAGCCCTTCAGTACGTACGCCGTCGAGGTGTATGCCGCCTTCGCGTCCGCCGGCCTGCGGCACACCGGGTTCGAGGACCTGGCCGCCACCACGGTCCGCACGCGCAGCTGGCGGCTGACGGAGCAGCAGCCGAACCGGCGGCTCGGTCTGCTCAACTCCGAGCGCAGGGTGGGCTTCCCGCCGCACCGGCCGGTGGCGGAGGCGCTGCGGGCGACCTGGCTCGGCGGCCTGCCCGAGCCGTGGACGTTCGAGTCGGCCTCCGGATACACCCTGACGCATGTGGTGTTCCACCTCACCGACTGGGGCGGCGACCCGGCCGGAGTCCCCGCCGACGTCGCGGCCTATCTCACCGCCTGGCTGCCTGCCTGGCTCGACTCCTGCGTGGAGGACGACCAGTGGGACCTGGCGTGCGAACTGCTCGCCGTGGCGGCCTCGTTGCCCGAGCGGCCGCGCGCGGAGACGCTGAAGGGCGCCTGGTCGGCGCTCGCCGCGGCGCAGGACGAGGCCGGCGCGCTGCCCGAGACGGGCCCCGGCGCGGTCGGCCGCGCCGTGCGGCGGGACTTCACCGCCTGCTACCACTCCACACTGATGGCCGCCTTCGCCGCCGCGCTGACGCTCGGCAGGGCGCACGGCAGCGCGCACGGCGGCAAGGGAGGCCCGGCATGACGGACGGCACACCGGCGAGCGGCACCGGGGCGGGAGCCGGCACGGTCGGCACCGGGCCCGGCACGGCGACCAATGAGCGGGCGGACACCGCGCTCGTGCACGGTGTGGGCGCGCGGGCGGTCGAGTGGCTGTACGCGCACCGCGACGACTTCCGCCTCGATCCCGACGTCGACCCCGAGACCGGTTTCCTCGAACGGTTCAAGCCGATCGGCGAACTGGCGCTGATCGGCGCGGTGCTGTTCCGGGAGGGCGTGTCCGGGTCGCGCGAGTCGGAGCTCGTACGGCGGCTGCTCGACCATGTCTGGCACGAAGGGCTGGACAGCGGGCACATGCTGGTACGGGGGCAGCTGATCGAGCCGATCTCGCCGATCCCGTTCGAGGTCTACCTCCCGTTCCGGGAGCTGGGATACGCCGACCCCGCCGTCGAGCGGGCCGTACGACTGAACCAACGGCTCGACAGCTGGGCCGCGTTCGAGGTCAAACCGGTCCGCAGGCTCGGCCTCACCGCGTTCCAGGACCGGTACGCGGCGCTGACGGCCTCTGAGCGCCCCGAGCGTCCCGAGCCTCCTGCGCGTACCGACGAGCCCGGGGCGCCGTCCCGGGCGGCGTCCCGGACGGCCGCCCTGGCGGCGGACCTGCGGCGCACCTGGCTGGCGGCGCGGCCCGAGCCGTGGACGGTCGAGGGCCACATCGCGTACGACATCACGCACACCGTCTTCCACCTCACCGAGTGGGGCCGGGACCCGGACGGCCTGCCCGAGGGCCTCGCCGACTACCTGACCGCCTGGCTGCCGGCCTGGCTGGACGACTGGCTGGACCTGGAGCGCTGGGACCTGCTGGGCGAGCTGCTGGTGGTCGACGCCTGCCTGCCGGAGGCGACGCTCGACGCCCGTGCCTGGCGGGGCTTCGCCGCGGCCCAGCAGCCGGACGGCGCGATGCCCGCGCTGCGGACCATGCCGCAGGGCGACCCCGACGGGGTCTTCGACGTGGTCTACCACCCGACGCTGGTCGCCGCCTTCGCCTCGATCCTCGCCACGTCGCGCGCCATGGCTGCACTGTCCGGCAGCGCCGCGGCGGGCGGGGCTGCGCGGTGAGCGCTCCGTACGGCACGCCGCCGCGGAACACGACCCAGGCGGCGCAGGCCCCGGCCCAGGCCCAGTTCCCGGGCCCTCCGGATGATCCGGGTGATCCGGACGGGCCTGCCGCGTCCGCCGGTCCGGCCGGCCCCGGGCCGACGGCCGCGCTGGACGCGGCGATCCGCGCGATGGACGCCCCCGACGTGGTCGTCGCGTACGCGCGCCACGGACGCCGCACCATCCGCTGCGGCGGCACGGCGCAGCCCCCGCCCACCCCGCGCGACCTGGTGCGCTACGAGGCCGGGTCGGCCTCCAAGCCGTACGCGGGGCTGCTGCTCGCCCAGTTGCTGCGGGACGGCGCGGTGAGCGCGGGCGATCCCGCGGTGGCCCACCTCGCTCCGGGACGGCGCCCGGGCCCGCACCCCATCACGCTCACGCACCTCATCACCCACACGGCGGGCCTGCCCCCGCTGCCCGCGGACTTCTACCCGGGGGCGCTGCGCGACTGGCGGGACAACCCGTACGCGCACTACCCGGCCGAGCGGGTCACCGCCGCCTTCCTGCGGGCCCGCCCCCGGCACCGGCCGGGCACCCGCTGGCGCTACTCCAACTTCGGTGTGGCCACGCTCGGGCAGGCGCTCGCCGCGGCCACATCGACGCCCTGGGAGACCCTGCTCACCGAGCAGGTCCTGGCGCCCCTCGGGCTCCGCGGTACGGCCCTCGCCCCCACGGCGCCCCGGGCCGACGGCAGTGCGGTGGACGCGACGGGGCACAGGGCGGACGGCGAGACCGTCACGCCGCCCCTGCTCATCGGCGGCTTCAAGGCCGCGGGCGCCGTCCGGGCCACCCCGGGGGACCTGCTCACCTTCGTCGAGGCGCATCTGCGGCCCGCGGACTCGCCGCTGGAGGACGCCCTGCTGTCGGTGCGGCGCCCGGTCCTGCGGCGCGGCCGGGGCCACCGGGACGTGCACAGCCTGACCTGGTTCCGGCACGAGAGCGACGGTGGCCCGGTGTACTTCCACGCCGGTGCCACCAGCGGTCAGCAGGCGTTCCTCGGCTTCGCGCCCGGCACGGACACCGCGCTGGCGGCGGTCTGTACCCGCCGCTTCCGTCTGCGGGACGCCTTCGTCGCGACCGCGTACGCGCTGCTGTGCGCGCCGCCGGATGTCGCCTGAACGAGCGAGAGCGTCCCGGCCGCGAACGGGGGCCCGGACGAGCGGCGCCCCGGGGCTCTTCCGCGCCTCAGGCGGTCTTCGCGGCGACGCCCGCCCACAGCGGGACCGCGTCGTCCGCAATCCCCGCGTCCGGATCGCCGATGTCCTGGGCCACCTGCTCGGGCCGCCAGCGCTGCGGTACGACGAGCCCCGGCTCCGCCAGCACGAGGCCGTCGAAGAACCTGGCCACCTCGTCCTTGTTCCGCGCCTTCACCGCCGTGCCGGAGGAGGCGAGCGCCGACTCCAGGCCGCTCACCCCGGTCGGGTCGATGTCGCTCGCCAGGTGCGTGATCACCAGCCTGCTGCCAGGAACCAGTTCGGCCAGCAGGCGCCGTACCACCGCGTACGGGTCCTGTGTCGCCGGCAGCCAGTGCAGGAGCAGGCACATGCTCACGGCGATGGGCCGCTCGAAGTCCAGGGTCTCGCGCAGGTGCGGCGTGGCCAGAACGCCCTCGGGATCGCCCGCGTCCGCCTCGATGTAGGCGGTGCTGCCCGCCGGGTCACTGCTGTGCAGGGCCCGTGAATGCGCGAGCACGATCGGGTCGTTGTCCACGTACACGACCCGGCTGTCGGGGGCGGCGGCCTGCGCGACCTCGTGCAGGTTGGGCGACGTCGGTATGCCCGTACCGATGTCGAGGAACTGCCGGACGCCCTCCTCGGCGGCCAGGTACCGCGTCGCGCGGTGCATGAACGAGCGGTTGATCCGCACCGCCGCCTGCGCCGCCGGGATGTTCGCGGCGACCTTCCCCGCCGCCGCCCGGTCGGGCGCGTAGTTGGTCTTGCCGCCGAGCAGCGCGTCGTAGATCCGGGCCGCGTGCGGCCGGTCGGTCTTCAGATCGACCGGTGCGCGGCGGTCGTCCCTCGTCATCCATTCCGGCGTGTCCGGCATCGCAGTCCCGTTCTCTCGCAGCCGACTATGGCCCGCACCCTAGACCGTCCGACGGGGTGTCAGGATTCCCGGGTCGCGGCGGCGGCCGGGCCCGTTCGATGGAGTGTCATGGTTCCCGGGTCGCGGCGGCGGCCGTGCCCGTCCCGCCGGCGCGGGCGGAGGCCCGGGGGCACGAGACGGCCGCCCAGACGGCCTTGCCGTCCGTGTCGGGGGTGGTCCAGCCCCACGCCTCGCTGAGGCATTCGATGATGTGCAGGCCCCGGCCCGACTGGGCGTAGTAGTCCGGCTCCCTGAGTTCGGGCACGGAGCTGCTGTGGTCGCAGACGGCGAACAGCACGGTGCCCCGCCGCTGGAGCAGCCCGAGCCAGACGGCGGACGGCTGGCCGGAGCGCGCCCCGGGGTTCGCCGCGAGCCCGTGGCGCAGGGCGTTGCTGAGGAGTTCGGAGACGATGAGGGCGGCGTTGTCGGCCAGGTGCCCGAGCGCCCAGTCCCTGAGCGCGAACCCGGTGAACCTGCGGGCCTCGCTCACCGCGCGCCCGTCGGCCGGCAGGGCTCTGGCCAGATAGCGGCCCGGAAGGATGCCCGCCTCGTCGTCGCACGGGAACGCGTCGCGCGACACCCGCCCCAGCAGGCGGCCGACCGTCCCCGCCGGCAGAGGAATGGACGGTCCGGCCGTGCGGGTTGTCATCGCGATCTCCGGGAGCAGTCACATGTCACGTGCAGGTGATCGGTGTCCACTATCCCCCCACAGAGGATGGCGCCGCAACTGCATCTGCAATTACAGTCGTTCGTGGCGCAATTGCTTCCGCAAGTGCAGCTGCAATTGCGTTCGGGGGTTCGATGTCGGGTCAGACATACGCACAAGCAACAGGAGTGGGCGGAATGCGACAGATCGAAAACGGAACGCGAGCCGATCTGATCAAGGACGTGAGCTGGACGAAGAGCCGCCACAGCGCGCCCGGCGGCAACTGTGTCGAGGTCGCCGCACTGCCGGACGGCGGCATCGCGGTCCGCAACTCCCGGCACCCGCAGGGCCCCGCGCTCGTCTACACGCGCGCCGAGCTGGCCGCGTTCGTCGCCGGTGCGAAGGACGGCGAGTTCGACGGCTTCACGGCCTGACCCGGCGAAGACCACCGGCCCTGACGCGCGGGCGGTCCCCACGCGCGCACCGTCGCGCCGCGGAAACCGTCACACCAAGTGAACACAGGCCGGGCGCCCGGCGCGGAGAGTGACATACCGTCAGTTTCCGTCGCCGGGGGCCCGCGCTCCCGCTGTACGAGGACGGGCCCCGAGTGGAAGACTGGGGGCTCCATGTCCGTGTCGTCCCGTACGGGAGTTGTCATGAGCGCCATACCGCAGCCGGGCGGCGAGCAGCCTTCGCTGAGGCGCTACCTCGACCAGCCCCGCATCGGCCCGACGGCCCTGCGTATCGTGCTGGGAGCCCGGCTGCGCCGCCTGAGGCAGGACCGCGACATCACGCGGGTGGAGGCGGGAAGGTCGATCCGGGCCTCCGACGCCAAGATCACCCGGCTGGAGCGCGGACAGGTCGGGTTCAAACAGCGGGACATCAGCGACCTGTTGACGCTCTACCGGGTCCTGGACGAGGACGAGCGCGCCGAGTACGCGGAGATGGCCCGGCAGGCCGGGATGCCCGGCTGGTGGCACCAGTACAACGATGTCCTTGAGGACTGGTTCGAGCTGCACGTCGGCCTGGAAGAGGCCGCCTCCCTGATCCGTACGTACGAGGTCCAGTTCCTGCCCGGCCTGCTCCAGACGCCGGACTACGCCCGCGTCGTCACCCGCCTCGGCTACCCGGACGCCACCGTCTCCAAGATCGACCGGCTGGTCGAACTCCGGCTGGAGCGCCAGAAGCTGCTGGACCTCCCGGAGGCGCCCAAGCTGTGGGCCGTACTGGACGAGGCCGTGCTGCGCCGCCCCTTCGGCGGGCCCGAGGTGATGCGCGCCCAGCTGTTGCACCTGATCGAGATGGCCCGACGTCCCGGCATCACACTCCAGATCGCCCCGTTCAGCGTGGGCGCGCTGGCCGCGGCGGGAACGCCCGTCACCCTCCTGCGGTTCGCGGAGCCCGACCTGCCCGACAAGGTCTACCTGGAGCAGCTCACGGGCGCCGTCTATCTGGACAAGCAGGAAGAGATCGACCAGTACTCGCTGATCATGGACCGGCTGAGTGCCGAGGCCAACCCGCCGCAGGAGACCGAGGCGTTCCTCAGATCGCTGCTCGACTCCCTGGCCTGACCTGCGCGCTGCTCTCCTGCGCGCTGCTCTCCTGCCTGCTGCTTGCTGCTTGCTGCCTGAACGCTGAAGAACGGCCCGGCCCGGGTGTACGCCCGGGCCGGGCCGTTCCGCACTTCTCGGAGCGGGGGCCTGCGGGGCCTGCGGGGCGCGCGGGCCGTCCGCGGGAACGGCCGCACCCGCACGCCCGCGCCCGGGCACCCGCACCCGAGTGCCCGATCCACAGGCGCCCGCACTCCGGGCCGTCCGTCGCTCAGCTGCCGCCCTGCGAGGGGCCGAAGAGCTCGATCTCCGCGATGGCCACCTGCTTCTTCGAGCTGATGCCGTAGGCGGTGTTCAGGATGAAGCGGACCGACGTCACGTCGTGGACCTGGAGGGACCGCTCCTGGAAGCCGGCGACCTGGTCGAGGATGATCTGCTTCGTGACGACCTTGCCGTTGTCCATGGTGACCCGCGCGTCGATCCGGTGCGGGAGCGCCGACTTGGAGAGCGTCTCGGCGTGGGCGGACTGGCCCGACGTGATGCCGACGTTCAGGATGTCGACCGGCTGGGAGAAGTCGGCCTCCACCCACTCCCCCGTCCCGGCCTCGGAGTAGCCCGGCGCCCAGTAGGTGTTGCTGAGCTTGTCGAAGACCAGGCTGGCGCCGTGGTGGGGCCACGAGTGGGACGCCCGGTAGGAGTCCGGCGCGATCGAGGCCCGCTTGGAGAAGTGGTCGCGCGCCGCCCGCCAGCCCTGGGGGACGTGGAACAGGCCCGTGACGACCAGGGCGGCCACCGCAGCCATGGCGACCCACCGGAAGATGCGCCCCAACTGCCTGCGCAGGCGCGGACGGTCACCGGCCCAGGGCTGCTCCCGGTTGTCGCGGTCGAACATCCGCCGCCACCACGACGAACGTATCGCCTCGTCCTCGCCCCCGGCCATGCGCATGGCGCACCGGGAGCAGAAGTGGCGCTCCGGCATGTTGGGCGTGCTGCACCAGGGGCAGAGAATCCCGCCCTGTATCTGTGCTTCTCCCGGCGCCCTGACCCCGGGGCGCACCGGCTCGGGCCGCCCCGGCAGGACCGGCGCGACGTACTGCGAGCGCTCCTGCTGAGCCTGGGGATCGTCGACGGGTACGAGCAGGGCCCTGGCCCGGTCCGCGGCGGACTCCCCGCCCTGCCACGGCTGTTCCCCGCCGGAGTGGTCCTGGGCGGGGTGGCCGTCCGCGCGCGGCAGCGGCTCGGTCGCCGTGGCCTCGGGGTCGTAGCCGGGGTCGAAGTCCTGGGCCGCGCCCTGGCCGTGAGCCGCGTAGCCCGGGTCGAAGTCCTGGGCCGGCGTGGAGCCGTAGGCGGGCGCGGCGTCGTAGGCGGGAGGGGTGGCGGGGCGCTGCGACGCGGCCCAGGAGGCACGGGTGTCGCGGGGGTACGCGGACTGCTGCTCGTCCGGCAGCGGCATCGGCACCGACGCCGAACCGTAGGCAGGCGAACCCGACGGCATCGGACCGGTCGGCATCGGCCCCGACGGGGCGGAGGATGACGGCATCGGCTGGGAGTACGCCGGCCCTGACGGCATCGGACCCGACGGCATCGGCCCTGACGGCATCGGCCCCGACTGCGCGCGGTCGGACGGTATCGGCCCCGACGCCACCGGATCGGCGTGGGCCGGGCTCGACGGCGCGGGTCCGGACTGCGCGGGCGGCGCCGGCGCCGGCTTCGCCGGACTCGCGCTCCAGCGCAGCACGGCGTTGCAGGTGTCGCAGAACGTCTGGCCCGGGTCCTGTGGCGTTCCGCACTGGTCGCAGGCCAGGCTCCGCCCGTCGTCCTCCTGGCCGCCGGGTGCCTGACTGGGGGTCATGTCTCGTAGGTCCTTTCCGCGGCGGTCACCTGGACCGTGTAGGGCATGTGGGCGGGGCGCGCGGCTGCCACCAGGTGATCGAGCCGGGTTTCGTCCGCGGTCGTCGGGACGGGAAGACGGATGGCGACGTGCAGGTGCGGGCGCCGGTCGCCTGGCACGGGGCCGCGGGGCCGCGCGCTCCAGGCGGCGCCGCCGCTCTCGCTGATCTCCGGCTCGACGTCGAAGGCCAGCCGTACGGCCGCCGCCAGGCCGTCGCGGGTGCCCCTGGCTCGGTGCAGGCTCACGGCGGCGGCGACCGCGGCGCGCAGCCGCGCCTCGCCCGACGGCTCGTCGTCCGGGATGCCGTCGGTCTCCGCGCCGACCCAGTCGCCGAGCCAGCGGGCGAAGTCGACCGGCGTCAGCGAGGGGGTGAAGTACGTCTCCAGGCAGTCGAGGACGTTGAGGAAGGGCGCGAGCACCTCGTCGAGCCCGCCGACGAAGCGCTGGATCAGCTCGTCGTCCGCGAAGACGGCGGGCAGCATCGTGCCGAGCGGCGAGGAGCTCGCGAGGCCGTCGACGGAGCCCCTCATGACAGGCCCTCGATCACCCGGACGTGGTGGTCGTAGGAGAACACCAGGGACGGCGGGTCGAGGTCGATCCGCTCGGTCCTGTCCCCGCGCTTGCCGGTCAGCGGGTCGGCCGGGTGCAGCAGCACCTCGTCCACCAGCTCGACCCCCGGCACGCGCTGGAGCACCGCGAAGACCTCGCCCGACTGCACGGGCCTGCCGAAGCGCCATCCGTTGCCGTCGGCCCCGCCGGTGAGCGGGTCGAGGTGGCGGTAGAGCGCGTCGTGCGCGTCGCGCCGTACGCGGTCCACGTCGGCGCCGCGGAAGGCGTGCAGCGTGGCGACGACGGTGACGCCCTGGTAGTAGGGAGGGCCCACCGAGAGGCGGGTGCCGATGAGGCGCCGCTGGTCGAGGTAGCCGGTGATCCGCTCAAGCAGCGCGTCGGCGGGGACGAGTTGCTCGAAGCGCAGCCGCCCGCCCGGGTCGGGGACGGCCCTCGGGACCACCAGGACGCGTACCGCGTACGCGCCGTGCTTCTCCTCGTCGCCTTCCAGGCAGGTGATGCGGGCGGTCTCGGGGGCGGCGTGCCGCGCGAGTTCCTCGTAGTCGCGCAGGGTCACGGCGCGGTCCTGGGCGCGCAGGGTGAGCGGGGCGCGGGCCTTGGCCTCCTCCACCGTCTCGCCGTCCACTCCGCCCTGGGCGGCCTCCCGGTTGATGACCTCGGTGACGTACGGGACCGAGTCGCGCAGCGTCCTGATGGCGCCCCTGGCGACATTGCCGGTGCGGCCGCCGCCGGTGCGGTAGCGGCGGGCCCTGAGCACGGCGCCCTTGGCCGGCACCGCGCCGTACTGGCGCAGCGTCCCGTCGGCCTCGCGCACGGCGGGGCCGAAGGCTATCTCGCCGGTGGCCGCGTCGACGGTGATGTGCCGGTCCCGGGGGCCCGAGCCGGCGAAGTGCGCCACGACGTCCCAGTCGGTCCAGCCGTCGTACTCGGCCGCCTGGAGCTGGACCGGCGGCAGGTCGCCGACGATGGGGGCGTTCGCGAGCCGCACCCGCTGGCCGGGCAGCCCGGTGGACTCGCCGAGGGCCTCGTCGTACACGGTCTCGGCGTGGACGGTGGGGGCGGTGCCGCCCACAGTGAACGCCTCGGCGGAACGCACCGTGGGCGAGGTGGTGTAGAAGGGCTGCGTGGCGGCGGGGGCGGTGACCCGGCAGCGCAGCCAGCCCGCCTCGTGCCGCCCGGCGCGGGAGAGCACGTGGCCGCCGGGCACGTGCAGCACGACATCGCCCGGCCGGTTCAGACCGCCGGTGGTGTCCCGCTCGATCTCGCACTCGGCCCAGCCGTCGGCGGTCCACGCCTCCCACACCAGCGGGGGCTGCCGGGGGTCGACACCGACACCGTCGACCCGGCTGTCGAGCCGCAGCGCGACCGCGCAGTGCGGGACCGCCGCGCTCAGGCCCAGCAGCATGCAGTCGCCCACCTGCGGGGACTCGCTGAAGCAGAGCACGTCCTTGGACTCCGCGACGTCCGCACCGCGGTCGACGACGGGCCGTCCGCTGTTCTGCACCGAGAGGTGCGCCAACGCGCTGGGCACGATGGTCAGTTCGCGCTCGGTGCTGAAGACGACGGGCTCGTCGCCGTCCGCGCGGACGGTGGCCGTCTGGGTGCCGAGGGGCACCAGGACGGGGTCCTCCTGCGGCGCCGAGAGCCAGAACGTCACATCGGTGCGCGCGGCCGACGGCGGGAAGAGTGTGATCCCGACGAGGTCGAGGAAGGCCAGATGGTTCTTCTCGGGCACCCGGTTGAGCCGGTACACGATCTGGTCTGCGAGGTGGGCGACCGTCTCCACGAGGGTGATGCCCGGGTCGGACACGTTGTGGTCGGTCCACTCCGGGGCGCGCTGCTGGATGTAGCGCTTGGCGTCGTCGACGAACTGCTGGAAGCGCCGGTCGTCGAGGTTCGGGGAGGGCAGTGCCATCAGCGGTCGCTTTCGGTGGCCGGTCCGCCGTCCTCTGACGGGGACTCGGAATCTTCGTGTGAGGGGATGACGTAGAACGGGAAGACAAGGCTACGCGGGTTGTTGGTTCCACGGATCTCGTAACGGACGTCGATGAAGAGCACTCCGGGGCTGTCGCCCGCGGTCACCTCCACCTCCCGTACCTCGATGCGCGGCTCCCAGCGGTCCAGGCTGGTGAACACCTCGTGCTGGATGCGGCCCGCGGTGGCCTCGTTGACCGGCGCGAAGACCATGTCGTGGATGGCGCAGCCGAACTCCGGGCGCATGGGGCGCTCGCCGGGGGCGGTGGCGAGCACCAGGTGCATGGCCTCCTCCACCTCGCGCTCCCCGCTCACCAGGGCGACACCGCCGGTGGGTCCGATGCGCAGCGGGAAGGACCAGCCGGAGCCGACGAATTGTTCTGGCATCAGATGACCGGCGCTCCATTGGCGAGGACGGTGGCGGGGTCCCCGGTGTTCAGCATGATCGATTCGGCGTTCGCCATGATGCTGGGCCCGGCCATGAGCTGCATCGCGAGGCCCGCCTTGATGTTCGCCTCGAGCCCGGCGGAGACACTGAGCGCGGCGCGCGCGTTGATCGACATCGCCGTCGTGGTGATGTTCATGGCGCCGCCCGACTGGAGGGTCATCTCTCCCCCGGCGTTCAGGGTCATCGCGCCGCCCGCCTTGAGGCTGAGGTCCGTGCCCGCCTCGACGGACACGGACCTGGTCCCCTTGATGCTGACCGTGCCTTTGCTGTCCACGACGATCTCGGTCTTCGTACGGTCCAGGTTGATGACGAGGTTGTTGTCACCGCTGCTCAGCCGCACTCCGTTGCGCCGTCTGCCGCTGGCCTCGCTGAGCAGGTCGAGCCGGTTGAACTTCCGGTCGGACAGCGTGTGGCGGGTCGCCTTGCCGCTGAGGCCGTCGTAGAGGTCGACGTCGTCGCGGCGCGGTTCGTCCTTGCCGTTGTAGAGGCCGCCGATGACGTACGGATGGTCCAGGGACCCCCGGTCGAAGCCGACCAGCACCTCGTCGTTGACGTCCAGCGGGATGATGCTGCCGCCGTCCACCCCGCCGTGCTGCACGACCCTGGTCCAGTCGCTGACGTAGGTCGCGTCGAGCCAGGGGAAGTTCAGCTTGACCCGGCCCTGGTTCTTCGGGTCCTTCACGTCGGTGACCTTGGCGTTGGCCAGGGACGGCAGGCGCGGCGCGGTGCTCGAACCACCGGAGGCGAGGCCGTACAGGGAACGCCACTGGCGTCCGCTGACGGTCATCAGGGTCTCGTAGGGCCTGCCCGCCGCGAAGACGTGCCGGGCGCCGGTCACCGTGTACTTGCCCTCGAAGGGCCGGCCGACGTCCTTGAGCAGCACCGGCACATCGGGGCGCAGTTTGGGGTTGCCCCGTACCGTGACCTCCAGTTCGGCGAAGGCCGAGGTCACGTCGTCGGCCAGGGATTTCGCCGCCCGCTTGACCTGCGCCATGTCGTCGTAGGGGGTGCTCGTCTCGATCAGGTCGCCGCCCTTGAACTTCCTGCGGGCCCCGCTCGGTTCGATACCGATCTTGAAGCCGGAGTTGTCGTTGGCGCTGGTCTTCGAGCTGAGCGGCTTCTTCGCGTCGACGTCCCAGCCGCGCGCCCCCGTGTTCGGGACCTGGTCGGCGGAGGTGACCGCGGCCCGGCAGCGCTTCACGTCGTGGCCCGCCTGGAGCACCATCGGGCTCTTCTCGCCGTCCGTGCCCTCGGAGGGCGCGCCGGCGGCGCTCTCGCGGCCGACGAACTGGAACCTGCCGTGCGGGTCCAGGTACATCACCTTGTCGCTGTCGTCCGCGAGCCGGGCGATGAAGTCCCAGTCGGTGACGTTGTCCTGGGTGACGAACTTGTAGGCGCTGCCCGACGCCTCGACGCTGCCCTTCGCGATCCCCGCGTCGCCGACGAGGCTGTTGACGATCGTGGTGGCGGTCATCTTGGGGTACCCGACCACCCGGCGCCTGCGCAGCAGGCGGTGGCCGTAGTCGTAGCCGCGTACGACGGTGAAGGTGCCGGTGCCGTCGTACTCCGTCTCCAGCGCGGTGACCTCGCCGGTGAGCAGCGGCTCCTGGGCCCCCTTGCCGTCGGCGACGGGCGACAGGATGATCTTGGTGCCGATCGAGATGTTCGCCAGGCCGAGCACCTTCCTGCGCTGGTCGCGGAAGTGGATCTCGAACGCGCCGGGTACCCCGGCGCCGAGGTCCACGGTGACGCCGACCAGCAACTCCGCTGCCTTCTTCGTCAGTTTGGCGCCACCGACCTTGACCTCGATGACGCTGGAAAAGGCGAGAGGCGGCATCAGGCGGTCACCTCCTCGACCGCGGGGAGGATCAGCTCGGTGCCCGGGGCGAGCCGTGCGGGGTCGTCGATCCCGTTGGCCTCGGCGATCGCGCGCCAGACGGTGGAGTCGCCGTACTCCCGCCAGGCGAGCGACTCCAGGGAGTCGCCCGCGACGAGCCGGTGCACCCGGCGGGCGGTGAGCGCGCCGGACGTCGGGTTCTGCCCCTCGGTCTCGGAGGGGATCTCGTGCAGCTGGACCTGGCAGGTGGCGCGGATCGGCATGCCCGTCGTGCCGAAAAGGGTGTACGAGGCCTCCACGGACTCGACGTAGGCGGTGAACCTGGCGGTCTTGAACGAACCCCACTGGAACACCACCCACGGGGTCGACGGCTGCTTCGCCGCGATGCTGAGGGACGTCACCTCGCAGCAGCGGAACAGCGACTCCACCATCTTCATCACGTCGTTGCTGTCCGGGTCGTCGGACCGGTCGAGGAAGACCTCGACCGTCAGCTGCCGGGGCTCGGGGCCCATGAACTCCGGGACGGTTCCGTCGCGCAGCGCGGCCGTCGGGGTGGCCTTCCACTGGGTCCGGCGGACCATGGAGAGCTGCGACGGGTTGAACTCGAAGTCGAACATCTTGATCAGCGCGCCCGGGGTGGTGCTGTATCCGAGCGGCGGCTCGTGGATCGCGAGCGTGGCGTGGACCAGGCTCCCGAAGACCTGGGCCAGACCATTGCCGGCCTTCTCGAACTTGTTGCTCATGCCTGATGCCATGGCGCTACTCCCCTTCCACATCCGTGAAGCCGTGGTGTGTGATCTCCAGGACCTCCGTGGCCACGGCGGGAGCGGCCGGGTCGAGCGTCGGGCCCTGCCAGCGCACCGGGAGTACGTCCATGAGCCCCCAGCGGGCGACGATCGAGCCGTCGGCGCGCAGCGCGGCGATCTCGGCGGTCGGCCGCTCGACCCCGGTGGTGATGGACGAGATCCAGGCGGCGACGTTCGCGGTGTCGGCGGTCAGCGGCCGGGTCAGCCGGATGGTGGAGTACGTGACGCGGGTGGGCAGGTGCCACACGAAGCCGTTGTTGCCGCCCTCCTGGCGGTGCTCGACCTCCACCTCGGAGGCCAGTCCTTCGCAGCCGTTGAAGTACCCCAGGCTCTCGCCGTCGATGGTCAGGGTGAAGAAGATCGATGATCCCGGATCGAGATCGCTGGTCATCGGGGGCGGCCTTTCGTCTGCGGTCGTGGTCTTCGCCTCGGGTCGGTGGGCTCCCGACCACCGGGGGGAGTCCGGGTCAGCGTCGTGGATCGCGCAGTTTGCCGACGCGCTCCCGGTCGAGGCGGAATTCGGTTCTCAGCATCCGCGTCAGCGGGCCGACCAACCGGTGGAGCAGCTCGTCCACCTGACTGTCGGTCAGGTGACGGGCGTCGAACTCCCCCGTGGTCTTGCGCGACGTGGCGGCCTTGCTGGAATTGCGGCCGTCCGCGGCTGCCTTGCGGCGGGCGTTCGAGGTGTTCCCGGTCTCCTGCCGCCCCCCGGGGGGCGCGGGGGGGGGGGGCGCCCCCCGCGGGGACTGCGAGGGGAACGCGGGGACGCCGGACACGGGCGGGGACTGTGTCACGG